>JAWOLK010000048.1:0-59836 GCA_033853615.1 Beijerinckiaceae bacterium
GTGCCGACGAGAATATCGACCTGCCCCTCGGCGAGGCCCTTCTTGGTTTCGCGGACTTCCGCCGCGCCGACCATGCGCGAGAGGCGGCCGACCTTGATCGGCAGGCCGGTGAAGCGCGTCGAGAAGGTCTTGTAGTGCTGGCGGGCGAGCAAGGTCGTCGGCACGACGACGGCGACCTGCCTGCCGTTGATCGCCGCGCAAAAGGCGGCGCGCAGCGCGACCTCGGTCTTGCCGAAGCCGACGTCGCCGCAGACGAGCCGGTCCATCGGCCGGCCGGAGGAGAGATCGTCGATCACCGAATCGATCGCCTGCAACTGGTCTTCGGTCTCGACATAGGGGAAGCGGGCGCAGAATTCGTCGTAGAGCCCCTCCGGCGCGGTGAGCTTCGGGGCGCTGCGCAGCATCCGTTGCGCGGCGATGGCGATGAGCCCCTTCGCCATTTCGCGGATGCGGTTCTTCATCCGCGCCTTGCGGCTCTGCCAGGCGGCGCCGCCGAGCTTGTCGAGCTGGACCTCCGTCTCCTCGGAGCCGTAGCGCGAGAGCAGCTCTATGTTCTCGACGGGGAGATAAAGCTTGTCGCCCCCGGCGTAATGCAGCTCCAGACAATCATGCGGCGCGCCGGCGGCGGTGATCGTCTCCAACCCGATGAAACGGCCGATGCCGTGATCGACATGCACGACGAGATCGCCCGCCGAGAGCGCCGCGACCTCGCTCAAGAGATTTTCCGCCCGCTTGGCCTTGCGCCGGCCGCGGACGAGGCGATCGCCCAGAATGTCCTGCTCGCCGAGAAGCGCGAGGCCGTCGGTCTCGAAACCATGCTCGACGCCGAGCACGGCGAGCGACACGGCGCCCTTGCCGAGCCCCAGCGCCTCGGGCAGCGAAGACACGGGCGTCACTTTCTTCAGCCCGTGTTCGGCGAGCACATGGCCGAGCCGCTCGCGCGAGCCGTCCGACCAGGCGGCGACGACCACCGATCTGCCGGCCTCTCGCAGCGCCCTCACATGGCCGACCGCGGACTCGAAGACATTGACGTCCGGCTCATTGCGTTCCGGCGCGAAATCGCGGCCCTTGCGTGCGCCGCAGTCGATCGCTGCGCCCGCGTCCGGCGTCGGCGGAAAGGGCGAGAAGCGCGCGACGGCGCGCCCCGCGAGAAGCTCGCGCCATTCGCTCGGCGCAACATAAAGCTCGCGCGGCGCCAGCGGCTTGTAGCCGGAATGGAGATGGTCGAGATCATAGGCCGCCTTGCGCGCCTGATAATAATCCTCGATCTGCTTCAAGCGCTCGCCCGCCGCCTCGTCGAGCAAGGGGTCGAGCAGCAGCGGCGTCTTCCCGAAATAATCGAACAGCGTGTCGAGCTTTTCGTAGAACAGCGGCAGCCAGTGCTCGGCGCCGGGATGCCGGCGGCCCTCGCTGATCGCCTCATAGAGCGTGTCGCCGCGGGTCTCGCCGCCGAAGCGCTGCGTATAGGCCTGACGAAACCGCCGCATCGTGTCGCTGACGAGGCGCAATTCGCTCATCGGCACGAGGTCGAGGGCGCGCAATTGCCCGGTCGTGCGCTGGGTTTCGGGATCGAAGGCGCGAATCGATTCGAGCGTGTCGCCGAAAAAGTCGAGACGAATCGGCGCCGGCGCGCCGGGCGCGAAGAGATCGACGATGCCGCCACGCTGGGCGTATTCGCCGGTTTCGCGCACCGTGCTGGTGCGCAAAAAGCCGTTGGTCTCCAGCCAGCGGACGAGATCGTCCATATGCACGACATTGCCGGGCGCGGCCGAAAATGTGTCGGCGGCGATGAGCCGCATCGGCGGCACGCGCTGCAACAGGCAGTCGATCGTGGTGGTGATGACCCGCGGCCGCTCGGCCGAGGATTTCGCGCGCGAAAGGCGCGAGAGCGCGGTCATCCGCCGAGCGGCGATGGCGGCGTTCGGCGAGACCCGGTCATAGGGCTGGCAATCCCAGGCCGGCACGTCGAGAATCTCGAGCTCCGGCGCGGCGAAGCGCAGCGCGTCGCGGAAAGAAGCGGAGCGGGCGCCGTCGCGCGCGACATGGACGAAGACGGCCGGCGTCCCCTCGGCGCGGCGCGCCAAAGCGCGGGCGAGATCGGCGGCGACGAAGGCGTCGAAGCCGTCCGGCACATTGGCGAGAAGCAGGGGCTCGCTTTTTTCGAGCCGCGCCAGCGCGGTTTTGAGATCGGCTGTCACTTTGTCCACATGTCTGCGCCGCCGCTGCGGCTTTCCCTCCAAGCCTGCGCCCAGGGCCGGTCTTCTAACTAATGAATCGGCTCCTCATGCGCGTGGAAGGCTGCGATTTTGCGAAAGAGCGGCGTGTCGTGCTGCGGCGGCGGCCGTTCGGCGCCGCTGAACCAGCGGAAGGCGACATCGTCGTCGACGTCGAGAAGAGCCTCGAGCGCCGCGATGTCGGCGGCGTCGAGCCCGTCGAGCGAAGCGTCGACGAAGCCGCCGAGGATGATGTCCATTTCGCGCATGCCGCGCCGCCAGGCGCGTATGCGAATGCGGCGGCGGCGCAGGTCGAGGTCGGTGTCGCCGGTCATGTGGTCTCTGGCGGTTGGCGTCGCCGCTGCGGCGAAGGCGCGGCGTTTAAGGCCCGAGACATTCGCTTAGCCCAGCGCGCGCCGAAAGGGAAGGTGGGGACGCGGCTGCGGCGGCGCCAGCGGCGCGCGGCGTTTTTTGCGGCGCGCGCAAAGGCGCTTGACTTCCGAAACCGGGCGCCCTACTCAAGCGCCATCAACGCGGTCGACGCGCCGCGGGGGAGTAGCTCAGTTGGTTAGAGCGCCGGCCTGTCACGCCGGAGGTCGCGGGTTCGAGCCCCGTCTCTCTCGCCATTAAATCCCCCTCTTCCGAAGTTTGGGCCAGCTGCAACGGCAGAGCCGTTTGGGCGCCGCCACTGCATCGCCGATGCGCCGCAGGATGCCCTGGCGCGTTAGTTTCCGTAACCGAGACTCTCGATGCGCATCAGCCTGCCATTTTCGAAGGTGAGCTGCTGGATCAGCCGCGTCGGGCCAAAATCATAGACCCAGACGTCGATGTTCACTGGAATCTGCCGGCTGACGCCGCCTGCATAGCCGCCGACGCCCTGGTTCACATAGACGACGCGGCTGTCCTGCCAGTTCGGCGGCCCGCATCTCTGCTGGACTTCATAGAGGCTCTGGCCTTCGTTGATGGTTCGCATCCCGCAGGTCAGGGCCTGCGCCGGCGCAACCGCCAGGGCGGCCAGGAAAGACGCAAGCAAAAAGCTCCGGCGCATTTTTTACTCCTTCGCCCGACAGTCTCGCGCTGGCGCGGCGCGGTCAAGCGGGCGCCCTGCGCCGTTTCGCGCGCTTCGAAAGTCCGAGCTTATTGGAAATATCTTGAAGTAAAGCTGAAAAAGAAAAAGCCGCCGAGGCGTGAGCCCTAGCGGCTTATTGAGCACCTGAAAATATACTCTGTCATTGATTTCTCTGAAGACAGAGCAACCTCAAACAGGCGCTCTTATAAAGCGCCAAAGGCCCGGCGTCGTCAATGAATTAAGTTTCGAAAATTCGAGGAAATCCTCGCAAATTCTTGGGGCGTGTCTTTTGAGCAACTACGTGTTTTTATCTACGTATCTTCCGCGCCGGATCGTCGGGCGCATCCTCTCCGCCTGCGACAGCGCCTTGATGTCGCGCGGCGAATGGTCGCGCTCCCGTTGACGAAGCATTTTCCGCATGTCCTATTTGCCCTGCGCCGTGCCGCGCGCATGAGCGCCAAAATCGCATCGCAGAACAATCATCTGCCGAGAAGGGAGAGAGACTATGAAATTTCGCCTGATGCTGACCGCCGCCGCCCTGCTCGTGGGAATGGCCGGGCCGTCCTTCGCGAGCTGCGACACCCGTCAGGAGGACGCCCAGGCCGTCTGCGCCTCGAAGTGCGAAGACGCTTATCTGAAGGATCAGCAGGGCTGGACCGCCAATATGGACAAGATCCGGGCGGATAAGAAAGCCTGCGACGAGAAGTGCGGCTGCCCGCAGAACACCCGCTTCTGATCGGCGCGCCGCACAGGCGCATCACATTTTCTTAGGGCGCGCTTCTCGAGCGCGCCCTTTTTTTTGCGCAACGGCGCCGCTTTCGTCGGCACAGCTGATCGGATCGCAGCCTGGCCTGAGCCGCATGGCGCCACATCCCACTGCGGCCCGCTATGCTGCAAGGCGGCGCGCGGCGCCCCGCCTTTCCCTGTGCGGGGCTTGAAAATCATTTCCTGTCAGTGCAATAAAACTTTCGCACCTGCCCAGATTCTGCCGCTAACGGATGGTTTACCCCTGGTCGGCATAATGTTTGCGTAACCTTCTGGCGCCCTGAAGGGGCTGCGGACGCCACATCATGAGGAGCCGGCTGATATGAAAAATGTGCTTTCAACCATCCAAACGCTTGCCGCATTGCCCGGGCGTTGCCTGCGCGGCGTGCTGAATTTTCCCGCGACTCTCGTCGACGCGATCGAGAAACTGGCTGTGTTGAAGTAAACCGCCGCCCCTCGAGGCGCGAGCGCGGCCTCTTGCCGCGTTGATCCTGTTGCGGATATGGCTAGCCTCGTTTTGGCGGCGCTCACGGCCGCGCCGCCACTTTCGCATCAGGGCCGGGGGGACTTAGATGAGCCACGTTGCGCACGAGTTGCACGAAGAATTTCCCGAGCACGTCGAGGCGATCAAGGCGCTGAAAGCGTCGAACAATCACTTCCACCGCCTCACCGAAGAATATCACGAGCTGAACCGCGCGATTCACCGCATGGAGACCAATGTCGAGCCGGTCGACGACGCGACGCTCGAAGATCTGAAGAAGAAGCGCCTGCATCTCAAGGACGAGATCGCCGGTTTCCTGGCGACGGTCTGAGTCGCCGCCGGGTTGGGCGGGCGGGTCGCCTCATCAGGCGCCCCGCGCGGCTTTCGCCAGCGCGACCAAGATCGCGCGCACATCCTCCGGCGTCTCGGCCCGGCGAGGGAAAGGAATCCGCGCCGTCGCGTCGCCGCAGATGAGGTCGAGCCCCTCCGGATCGAGCCCGCTCGCCTGCCAGCGGCCGGCCGCGTCGCCAGCGAGCAGCGCCAGCGTCTCCGGATGGTCGCCGTTGAGATGGGCGAGAATGTCCTCCTCCGCCACGATCAGCTCTTCCGCGCCGGCGAGCGGGGCGAGCAGCGCCTCGGCCGCAAAATCTGCGGCCCGCGCAAAGCCGCCGTTGAGATGGACGCTCTCGAGGCTCATCCGCCAGAAGCCGAAATCGGGAAAATCCACATAGAGCGCGGCCTTGGGGTTGCGGCGCAGATAGCGCGCCCGGATCCTCGGGTCGTCGATGCGCGTTGCGGCGCCGACCAGCGTGAGGCGCGGATGCGCCAGCGGGTCGCCGCGCCCGCCCTGCGCCAAAAGCAGCGAGCAGCGCGGGTCTGCGTCGAGATGCCGCGTGTGCGCCGAGAGACGCGAAGAAAGCAGAATCGGGGCGCCGTCATGGTCTGTCGCGATGGTCGTGAGCGACGCGAAAGGCGCGCCGGCCGGCGTCAGCGTCGCCAGCGTCGCCGTGCGTAAGCTGCGGAGAATGCGCTTTGATTCCGCAATCGGGTCGAAATCCTGGGGCCGTCCCGGAGCGTCCGGGGCAAAACTGGGGCGCGCGCTCATTGATCTTTCTGCTCTTGGGCTTGTCCGTGAAGCTACGGATGATTCGCATGTGGAAATTGAATATATAAGCGCGTAGCCTGCGGCTTTGAAACGGGGCCTGGGGCCCCGATGCCCGCCAGAACGAAACGGGCGGCCATATTTCAGCCGTGAGCGCTGGTGATGTTCGGCCGCGGCCGCGCCTTGTTCGCGGCGGAAAAGGCCGCCGGGTGGGAAAGATACGGAAGGCTTCAAGTCTCATCTTCCGCAGGCGGAGAACGCGCGGATCATAGAAGAGGCCGGGTTTCGAGCGGCGCCTGCCTGCCGGGCCGCATGTGGCCCGCGCCGTCACGTTGAAGGTTAACAATGCCGACGATCGCTCTCGTAGACGACGACCGCAATATTCTGACTTCGGTCTCTATCGCCCTGGAGGGCGAGGGCTACCGGGTCCAGACCTACACCGACGGGGCCGCCGCGCTCGACGGGCTGCGCGCCAATCCGCCGGATCTCGCCATTTTCGACATTAAGATGCCGCGCATGGACGGCATGGAGCTGCTGCGCCGCCTGCGCCAGAAATCCGATCTGCCGGTGATCTTCCTCACCTCGAAGGACGAGGAGATCGACGAGCTGTTCGGCCTCAAGATGGGCGCCGACGACTTCATCCATAAGCCGTTTTCGCAGCGCCTGCTGGTCGAGCGGGTGAAGGCGATTCTGCGCCGCGCCAATCCCAAGGAGGCGGCGGCGCAAAAGGAGTCCGAGGCCAAGGTGCTGGAGCGCGGCGCGCTCGTGATGGACCCCGAGCGCCACACTTGCACCTGGCGCGGCGATCCGGTGGTGCTCACCGTGACCGAATTTTTGATTTTGCAGGCGCTGGCGATGCGGCCGGGCGTGGTCAAGAGCCGCAACGCGCTGATGGACGCCGCCTATGACGATCAGGTCTATGTCGACGACCGCACCATCGACAGTCACATCAAGCGGCTGCGCAAGAAGTTCAAGGTCGTCGATCAGGAATTCGAGATGATCGAAACGCTCTATGGCGTCGGTTATCGTTTCAAGGAGTAGCGATGATCCGGCCCGCCGCGGCGCCGGCCGCATGGGAGGAAAGATGAGCGCCGAGGTCGAGGACGGCGCGCGCACGCAGCCGCTCGCGCCGCCGCGCGCGGCCAGGTTCAACCGCGCCCTGTCGGTCCGGCTGGCGCGGCTCTCCCGCGCCGGGCAGGCGCGGCTGTCGTCGTCGCTGACGCGGCGCATCGTCGTGCTGAACCTTGGCGGCCTCGTCGCGCTGCTCGCCGGCTTCCTCTACCTCAACCAATTCCGCGAAGGTCTGATCGACGCGCGCGTGCAGAGCCTGCAAACCCAAGGCGAGATCATCGCCGCGGCGATCGCCGCCTCGGCCAGCATCGACACCGACGCCATCACCATCGATCCCGAGAAGCTGCTGAAGCTCGCGCCCGGCGAGAGCTACGACGGCGCCTCGGCCTCGCTGGAGTTTTCGCTCAATCCCGAGCGGGTCGGGCCGTTGCTGCGTCGCCTCGTGCCGCCGACCCGCACCCGCGCCCGCATCTATGACCGCGAGGGCTATCTGCTGCTCGATTCGCGCTCGCTGTCCGGGCGCTCGAATATCCTGCGCTTCGATCTTCCGGCGACCGGCGGCTCCGGCGCCGCGGCGGTCGAGGCGACCTCGGCGCTAGAGGAGTCGGCCAATTTCCTGCGCCGCCTGCTGCGGCGTCCCGGCCTGCCGCTCTATGAAGACATCGGCATGGGCAATGGCAAGACCTATCCCGAGGTGGCGGCGGCGCTGACTGGCGCGCCGCAATCGGTGGTGCGCGCCAACGCCAAGGGAGAGACGATCATCTCTGTCGCCGTGCCGGTGCAGCGGTTCCGCTCGGTGCGCGGGGCGCTGCTGCTGTCCACCATTGGCGGCGAGATCGACGCCGTGATCGCCACCGAACGCTGGGGCATCATCCGCATCTTCCTGGTCTCGGCCGGGGTGATGCTGCTGTTGTCGTTGCTGTTCGCCGGCGCCATCGCCGAGCCGATGCGGCGCCTCGCCGACGCCGCCGAGCGCGTGCGGCGGGGTGTGAAATCGCGCCAGGAAATCCCCGATTTCACCGACCGCCAGGACGAGATCGGCCATTTGTCCGGCGCGCTGCGCGACATGACGCGGGCGCTCTACAGCCGCATCGAGGCGATCGAGCATTTCGCCGCCGACGTCGCGCATGAGCTGAAGAACCCGCTCACCTCGCTGCGCAGCGCCGTCGAGACCTTGCCGATCGCCCGCACCGACGAGTCGCGGGCCCGGCTGCTCGCCATCATCAAGCACGACGTCGCCCGGCTCGACCGGCTGATCAGCGACATTTCCGACGCCTCGCGGCTCGACGCCGAGCTGGCGCGCGCCGACATGGCGAGCGTCGACGTTTCGGCGCTGGTGCAGACGGTCATCGACATGGAGCGTGGGGTGAATCGCGGCGACGGGGTCGAGCTGCGTTTGCTGGCGAAGCCCGGCGGGGGCGAGGCGGCGCGGCGGCGCTGGCGCGTCTTCGGCCATGATTCGCGGCTCGCGCAGGTCTTCGACAATCTCATCGCCAACGCCCGCTCCTTCTCGAAGCCGGGCGATTCTGTGCGGGTGACGCTGCGGCCGGCGCGGGCCTTGAGCCCTGGCGGCGCCTCCTGCGAGGGCTATGAGATCATCGTCGACGACGATGGCCCCGGCATTCCCGACGAAGCCTTCGAGCGGGTGTTCGAGCGTTTCTACACCGATCGGCCGGAGCAGGGCTTCGGCCAGAATTCGGGGCTCGGCCTCTCCATCTCGCGGCAGATCATCGAGGCGCATGGCGGCCGCATCCGCGCGCTGAACCGCACGACGACCGCGCCCGATGGAACCGACGCGCCGCGGGCCGAAACCGGCAAGGTGCTCGGCGCCCGCTTCGTCGTCTGGCTGCCGGCGGAAAGATGACCGGCTCCGCGCAAACGCTGCACGCCAATGCGCTGCTCATCGGCGCCGCGGGCGTGCTGCTGCGTGGGCCTTCCGGGGCCGGCAAGAGCGCGCTGACGCTGGATTTGATCGCGGAGGCCGAGATGCGCGGCATGTTCGCGCGGCTGATCGGCGACGACCGCCTGCGCCTTTGCGAGCGCCATGGCCGCCTGATCGCCAGGCCGCACCCGGCGATCGCCGGAGCGATCGAAATGCGGGGCGTCGGCCTTGTGCGCTGCGCGCATGAGCCGGCGGGGGTGATTCGTCTGATTGTCGATCTCGTGGAGGAGGCGGAGCGGCTGCCGGCGGCCGAGGCTTTGTGGACGAAGCTCTGCGGCGTCACGCTGCCGCTGCTGCGGGAGAGCGCGCGCGGCGTTCACGCCGCCCGTCGCATCCTGTCGTTTCTACGCGGCTTTGCCGCCTGGCCGTGAGCGTCGCGCTTTTCGCTTGCCAATTTCTACGTGACAAACACAATGGCGGTTCGAAAAAAGCGTTGCCACATGATGACGCCATTTATATGTGAGGCGGCGCTCGGGACAAAGAATGGCCGGACCTGTCGGACGTTCGGCGAAGAATGAACTGAACAAAAGAAAAAATATGTGATTACGAAGTATGGTGCGTTCTCGCGCCGTGGATCGAGCGGACAGGGAACGCGGTGAAGGAAGCCCGATTATGCTTTTGATGCGGCGGTCTGTAGCGGTCCGTTTCCGGCGCCCCGAGCAAGACGTCGTCACGACTGGTAGCGTCGAATGATCGGAATGGTCCTCGTGACCCACGGCCACCTCGCCACGGAGTTTCGCGCCGCGCTCGAGCATGTCGTGGGTCCACAAAAACAATTTGTGCCGATCTCGATCGGTCCCGAGGACGACATGGAGCGTCGCCGTCTCGAGATCATCGAGGCGATCGAATCCGTCGACACTGGGGAAGGCGTGGTCGTGCTCACCGACATGTTCGGCGGCACGCCCTCCAATCTCGCGATTTCGGTGATGAATGGCGGCAAGGTCGAGGTCCTCGCCGGCGTCAACCTGCCGATGCTGATCAAGCTCGCCTCGGTGCGCGAAAGCCAGCCGCTCGAGCAGGCGGTGTTGCAAGCGCAAGACGCGGGGCGAAAATATGTGTATGTGGCGAGCAAGATCCTGAACGCAAAGTGATTCGAGCATGACCGGCGACGAGACCCTGGCCCCGACGCGCGAGCTTCTCATCGTCAACCGCAAGGGGTTGCACGCCCGCGCCACCGCAAAATTCGTTCAATGCTGCGATAAATTCGACGCAGAGATCACCGTCTCCAAGGACGGCGAGACGGTCAATGGCAGCTCGATCATGGGCATTCTGACGCTGGGGGCCGCCAAGGGCACGACGATCACCGTCTCCGCCTCCGGCCCAGAGGCCGAGGCCGCGCTGCAGGCGCTGGCCGAGCTGGTCGCCAATCGTTTTGGGGAAGACGAGTAAAGGCGTCGGACCGGGAGCCTTCAGGCTCGCCGGGAGCGACGTCGATGCGCGCCGGGAGGCGCGCGGTCCAATGCGCATGCGCGCCGGGAGGCGCGCGGTTCACCCCACTGCGCGCACAGAGGCGGGGGTCGCATCGGAGCGCGAGCCTTCAGGCTCGCTCTGAAGCAGCGTGCGCGCCGGGAGGCGCGCGGTCCGTTAGTTTCCCTCGTTGGTCAGACCAGGAATCGGCAGGATTTCAATGCCGTCCTCGACCAGGGCCTTGGCCTCCTGAAGGCTGGCGCGGCCCCGGATCGGGCGGGCCTCGGTCTCGCCGTCATGGATCTTGCGGGCCTCGTCGGGGAAGCGCTCGCCGACGTCCTCGGTCGCCGCGACGATGGTCGCCTGCAACTCGCGGATCATCTGGCGCAATTGGGCGTGCCGCTGGTCGAGCAGATCCGGCTCCGGGTCGCATCGCGGGGTCGTCCGGGCGATATGCGGCGCCATCACCGCCTTCGTCACCTGCGTCGTGTGGCAGAAAGGGCAGGCGATCAGGCCCTTCTCCGCCTGCGCGTCGAAGGACTCGCTGTCCTTGAACCAGCTATCGAATTCATGGCCCTCAACGCAGACCAGCGCGTAATGAATCACGGCAGCCCCTCTCTATGCGGACAGCAACGGGTCGAGATCGCCGGCGCGGTCGAGCGCGTGGAGATCGTCGCAGCCGCCGATGTGCCGCCCGTCGATGAAAATCTGCGGAACGGTGCTGCGACCGCCGGCAAGCTCGGTCATGCGCGCGCGCCCTTCGGGATCGCCCGCGACGGAAATTTCCTCGAAAGCGGCGCCCTTGCGGTTGAGCAGCGCTTTGGCTGCGTTGCAATAAGGGCAGGTGGGGGTCGTGTAAATCACGATGTGCGCCATGACACTAGCTCTATACAACATTTTAACCGCTTGTCACGGCCCGCGCGAAAACGAGCAGATCGACCCGCGCGGCGCCGGCGCGTTGCAGCGCACGCGCCGCGGCGTTGGCGGTCGCGCCCGTCGTCAGCACGTCGTCGATCAGCACGACGTTGCGGCCGAGAATGAGCCCCTCCGCCTCCGGGGCGACCCGAAAGGCGCCGGCGAGATTGGCGGCGCGCTGGGCGCGGGTGAGCCCGACCTGCGGCGCGGTGGCCTTCACCCGCAATAAGGCGCCCGTCTCCGCCGGCGTCGCGCTGCAGCGTGAAATCACATGCGCGAGCGCCGCCGATTGATTGAAGCGTCGCGCGATCAGCCGCAGCCGGTGCATGGGGATCGGCACGAGAAGGTCGGCCTCGGCCAAGAGGTCGGCGCCGGCGCGGGCCATCCAGCGGCCGATTGGCTCGGCCAGCTCCAGCCGGTCGCCATATTTGAGCCGATGCGCCAGCGCGCGGGCGGCGTCCGAATCATAGCGCGCGACGGCGCGGGCGCGGGCGAAGACCGGCGGCGACGCGGCCGCCTCCAGCGAAATTGCGCCGGGGCCGAAATCCTGATCGAAGGGCGTGCCGAGCCGCTCGCAAAAGGGCCGGGCGATGAAGGCGACGCCGCTCCAGCACTCCGGACACAGCCCGCCATGTTCGGCGACGGCCCGCCGGCAGGCGAGACAGCTCGGCGGAAAGACGACGTCGAGCGCCGCCTTGCCGCAGGCGCGGGCGAGACGCGAGAGGCGGAGCATGATCAGCCGAAGAGGCCCCCAGGGCGCGGCGCCAGCGGATTGTCTTGCAGCGCCGCCGCGTCGGGAGAATCTATGCCGGGCTGGTTGGCGAAGGCGCTGTATAGGCCGCGGACGAATGTCTCGTCGAGATCCTTGACGATGAAGACGATGCGGGTCCGTCGGTCGGCGTCCGGCCAGGCCTCCAGCCGGTGCGGCGGGTGAAACACGTGCTGGACGCCGTGAATGACGACCGGCCGGGCGGGATCGTCGCTGAGAGCGATAATGCCCTTGACGCGCAACAGACGCGGACCATGCGCCTGTTTCAACAGATCGAGGAAGATCTCGAAGGCGCCCGGCGCCAGCGGCGCGTCGTCGGTGAGGCAGAAGGCGCGGATGTGGTCGTCGTGGCGGTTCACGTCATGCGCGTGAGCGTGGTCGTGATGGTGATGGCCGTGGTCATGCGCGTGGCGCTCGTGCGCGTCCTCCTGCGCGACCGCGCCGAGCCATTCCGAGACGCGGGGGATTTTGCCGGACGGGTCATAGAGCCCGCAGTCGAGCAAGGCCGCCGCCGTGGCCTCGCCCTTCGCGGCGATCAGCTTGCGGGCGCCCGGATTGAGCGCCTCGAGCCGTTCGAGCAGCGGGCCGAGCCTCGCGGCCCCTTCGGGGAGATCGGTCTTTGTAATCACCAGCCGGTCGGCGACGGCGGCCTGTTTCACCGCCTCCTCATGGGCGTCGAGCGTCGCCGCGCCATTGACCGCGTCGATTACCGTGACGACGCCGTCCAGCCGATAGCGCATCACCAGATAGGGGTGGTTCATGATGACCTGAAGCACCGGCGCCGGGTCGGCGAGGCCGGTCGTCTCCAGCACCACGCGCCGAAACGGGCTGATCCGGCCGTTGTCGCGCTTGCGCAACAAATCTTCGAGCGCCGCGACGAGATCGCCGCGGATGGTGCAGCAGACGCAGCCCGAGCTCATGACGATCATATCGCCCTCGACCCGCTCCACGAAGAGATGGTCGAGCCCGACCTCGCCGAACTCGTTGATCAGCACCAGCGTGTCTGACAGTTCCGGGGCGGCGAGCAGGCGGTTCAGCAGCGTGGTCTTGCCGGCCCCGAGAAAGCCGGTGAGCACGGTGAGGGGCAGCGGCGGCGGCG
This sequence comes from Beijerinckiaceae bacterium, assembly GCA_033853615.1. Lineage (GTDB taxonomy): Bacteria > Pseudomonadota > Alphaproteobacteria > Rhizobiales > Beijerinckiaceae > Methylosinus. The sequence continues at coordinate 12,834 of JAWOLK010000048.1, forward strand.
GGCGCCGCACGGCGCGCCCGGCTTGCGGATCATCGGTCATTGCGCGTCTTTGTCGGCGGATTTCGCGGGCTTGGCGTGCGGCTTCTTCACCGGCGATTTCGCCGGCTTGGGCTTGGTCTTGTCGCCGGCCTGGGTCTGGCCCGCGTCTTTCTTGGCCAATTGCTGCTTGGCCGGCGGCTTTACGGGCTTTTGGGCGGCGGACTTTTTGGCCTCCGCCTTCTTTATGGTCTTTTTGGCCGCGGCGCCCGCCTTCGTCTTTTTGCCGGATTTCTTCTCGGTCGCGTCGTCGGCCTGCGCCTTGTCGCCGTCGCCCGGCTCTTCGACCGCAATCGGCGCGACGCCGGCGTCGTCCTTCAGCTTGGCCGTGTGCTTGACCTTCGCCCCCTTGGCGGCCCTTGCGGTCTTCGCAGCCTTGGCGGCGTGGCCGCGCAGCGCCTTGGCGTCGGCGGCCGGGGCGGCGATGGGCGAGGCGCTGGCGGGGGCGGCCTCCGGCTCGGCATAGGCGGCGAGATCCGGCTGCTCCCCAATCGGCGCGCCGGGCGCGCGCGCCCGCGCCACGGGGCCGGCGTAGCCGGGGGCGGGCCCGACATGGACCTGCACCGGCTCGAAATGCGGACGCGGCAATTGCGCGACCTGCTTGGCGGTCAGATGTTGCTGGGCGCCCGTGTCGAAGAGCCCGCCCCCGCCGCCCATGGCGATCGGAACGTCCTCGACCTCGGCCATGAATTGCGCGACCGCCTTGCCGCGATGGCGGCAGACGGAATCGCGCATGTCCGGCGCCTGGCCGACGCCGATGCTGTCGAGCGCCTCGATCGAACCCATGCCGCCGGCGGTCGAGAAGCCGCGGTCGAGCAGCGCCGCCGCCTTGGCCGTGCGCGCCGCGGCGGTCGGCGCGCCGAGCACCACGGCGATGAGCTTGCGCCCGCCGCGCGTCGCCGAGGCGACCAGGTTGAAGCCCGCCGGGCAGGTGAAGCCGGTCTTCATCCCGTCGGCGCCGGGATAGCGGCCGAGCAGCCCGTTGTGGGTCGGATGAATGCTGCGCCCGAGCTGCATCGCGCCGATGTTGAAGAGCCCGGCTTGCTCGGGAAACTGCGTCAAAAGCGCGCGGCCGAGCAGGGCGAGATCGCGGGCGGAGGTGACTTGCCGCGAATCCGGCAGGCCGTTCGGATTGGCCCAATAGGACTCGCGCATGCCGAGCCTGGCCGACGCTTTGTTCATGTCGTCGGCGAAAGCCTCGACCGAGCCGGAGACGCCCTCGGCGATGGTGACGGCGATGTCATTGGCCGATTTGACCATCAGCATGATCAGCGCGTTTTTCAGCGTGACCTGCGAACCGGCGCGAAAGCCCATCTTCGACGGGGCCATGCGGGTGGCGCGGGGCGAGACGAGCAGCGGCGTGTCGAGCGTGATGCGGTTCTGCCGCACCGCGTCCAGCGCGACATAGACCGTCATCAGCTTGGTGAGCGAGGCGGGATACCAGGAGGCCGTCGGCTGCTCCTGTTCGAGGATCTGGCCCGAGGCGACGTCGATGACGACGGAAGGGGAGGAGGCCTGCGCCAGGGCGCCGAAAAACAGCGGCGCTGCGGCGATCGCCGCGATCAGACGGCGCGTGAAAACTGCTTTGGCGAACGTCATCCGGTCCACTCTTGCTGGCGCCAAAAACGGCGTCGGGCCGCGGGAGCATAGATGCTCTCGCATTAGGGTTCAAATCCGGCAATATTGCGCAAGCGCGCAATTACAATGACGCGGGCCGTCGCCGCGGTCTATAGTGCCTTTACCATAGTGCGCGTGTGCGTGGAGCGGCGGCCCTTGATCGACAAACTCGAATTCCTCATTTCGGTTGCGAAGGAGCGCAGCTTCTCCCGCGCGGCGGAGATGTGCGGGGTGACGCAGCCGACGCTCTCCGCCGGAATCAAACAGCTCGAGGATACGCTCGGCGTCCTGTTGATCAACCGCTCGTCGCGCTTTCACGGGCTGACGGCCGAGGGCGAGCGGGTTCTGGAATGGGCCAAGCGCATCGTCGGCGACGCGCGCGCCATGCGCCAGGACGTGCGCACGCTGAAGGAGGGGCTGAGCGGCCAGTTGAAGATCGCCGCCATCCCGACGGCGCTCGGCATCATGTCGGCCCTGACGACGCCCTATCGCGAGAAACACCCCAATGTGAGTTTCTCCATCCTCTCGGCGACATCGAGCGACATTCTGGCCATGCTCGACAATCTCGACATCGACGCCGGGCTCACCTACCTCGACAATGAGCCGCTCGGCCGGGTCCGGACCGTGCCCTTGTGCCTGGAGCGCTACCGTCTGCTGACCTTCGCCGGCAATCCGCTCGGCGATCGCGAGCGCGTGACCTGGGCCGAGGTCGCGCGCATTCCGCTGTGCCTCCTCACCCCCGACAATCAGAACCGCCGCATCATCGACCGGCTGATCCGCAGCGCCGGCGGCGAGCCGGCCCCGACGCTGGAGTCGAATTCGATCATCCTGCTGTTCGACCATGTGAAGACCGGCCGCTGGGCGACGATCCTGCCGGACAAGCTGGCGAAGACGCTCGGCGTCGCCGCGCCCTTGCGCTCGATCCCGATCGTCGAGCCGGAGGAAGTGCACGAAATCGGCCTCGTCGTCCCGCATCGGGACCCGGTGCTGCCGCAGGTGGCGGCGCTGCTCGCCGAGGCGAAGAAGCTTTCTCCCGATAAGCTATCGTGATCAATCGCCGCCATAATTGCATAAACCATATTGATTTTCCCCGAGCGCGAGGCCACAATCCAGCCGCAGTCGGCAGGGGTGATAGGGAACGCCTATCGCGTCACGGATCGTCTCTATTGATCCTTTAGGGGTTTTCCGGCACTGTCCCCGCTAGAAAATTAAGAAAGGCGGGCTTCGCAACCGTCCTGCCGACGTCCGAAGGGGATGAAATGTCTGGAGCCGTACCGTGGAACGCTGCACGGGCGCAGGAGATTATTGACGCCCATTTGGGGCTCGAAGGTCCTGCCCTTCCGATCCTGCATGCGCTGCAAGAAGAATTTGGCCATGTGCCCGAGGCGGCGGTGCCGCAGCTCGCCGAGGCGCTGAACATCACGCGCGCCGAAATGCACGGCGTGATCACCTTCTACCATGACTTCCGGCGCGAGCCGGGCGGGCGCCATACGCTGAAGATCTGTCGGGCCGAGTCCTGCCAGTCGATGGGCGCCGAGAAGGTGGCGAACGACTTCCTCAAGCGCCTCAAGCTGGAATGGCACGGCACCACGCCCGACGGCGCGCTGACCGTGGAGCCGGTCTATTGCCTGGGTCTTTGCGCGCATAGCCCTGCCGTCCTTTACGACAATGAGCCGATCGGCCGCGTCGACGGCGAGGCGCTCGACGAGATCGCCGCGGAGGCCAAGCAATCATGATCAAGGTTTACGTTCCTCTCGACATGGCCGCCAAGGCCGTCGGCGCAGACCGTGTCGCCGCCGCCATCGAGAAAGAGGCCGCCGCGCGCGGCTATTCGGTGCAGGTCGTCCGCAACGGCACCCGCGGCATGCTGTGGCTGGAGCCGCTCGTCGAGGTCGAGTCGCCGACGGGCCGCATCGGCTATGGTCCGGTGAAGGTGAAGGATCTTCCCTCGCTGTTCGAGGCCGGCTTCCTCTATGGCGGCGCGCATCCGCTGTGCATCGGCAAGGTCGAAGAGCATCCCTATTGGAAGCGTCAGACCCGCGTGACCTTCGCGCGCGTCGGCGTCATCGACCCGTTGTCGATGGAGGATTACGTCGCCCATGGCGGCGGCAAGGGGCTGGATCGCGCGCTGCAGATCGGCCCGGCCGCGGTGGTCGAGGAAGTCACCAAGTCCGGCCTGCGCGGTCGCGGCGGCGCCGGCTTCCCGACCGGCATCAAATGGAAGACCGTCGCCGATTGCGCGCCGGGTCAGAAATATGTCGTCGTCAACGCCGACGAAGGCGACAGCGGCACCTTCGCCGACCGCATGGTGATGGAGGGCGATCCGCTTTCTCTGATCGAAGGCATGATCATTTGCGGTTACGCCATCGGCGGCAGCAAGGGTTATGTCTATCTGCGCTCCGAATATCCGCAGGCGGCGCAGGTCTTCGGCAAGGCGATCGAGATCGCGCGCGAGGCCGGCTGGCTGGGCCCGAATGTGCGCGGCTCCGGCTTCGCCTTCGACATAGAGCTGCGCATCGGCGCCGGCGCCTATGTCTGCGGCGAGGAAACCTCGCTGCTGGAAAGCCTCGAGGGCAAGCGCGGCATCGTGCGCGCCAAGCCGCCGCTGCCGGCGCATGAGGGCCTGTTCGGCAAGCCGACGGTCGTCAACAACGTTCTGTCGATGGCGACCGCGCCGATGATTCTCGCCGACGGCGGCGAGAAATACGCCTCCTACGGCTTCGGCCGCTCCCGCGGCACCATGCCGCTGCAGATCGCCGGCAATGTGAAACATGGCGGCCTGTTCGAGACGCCCTTCGGTTTGACGCTCGGCGAGATCGTCAACGACATCGGCGGCGGCACGCTGTCGGGCCGTCCGGTCCGCGCGGTGCAGTGCGGCGGTCCGCTCGGCGCCTATGTGCCGACCTCTCTCTTCCACCTGCCTTTCGACTATGAAGCCTTCGCGAAGGAGGATAGTCTGATTGGCCATGGCGGCCTCGTCGTTTTCGACGACACGGTGGACATGGCTTGGATGGCGCGCTTCGGAATGGAGTTCTGCGCCATTGAAAGCTGCGGCAAATGCACGCCTTGCCGCATCGGCTCGACCCGCGGGGTCGAGACGATCGACAAGATCAGAGCGGGGCAGAACGTCGCGAGCAATATCGAATTGCTCAAGGATCTCTGCCACACGATGAAATTTGGGTCGCTCTGCGCCCTGGGCGGTTTCGCGCCCTATCCGGTGGAGAGCGCTCTGCGTCATTTCCCAGAGGACTTCCAAAAGCCGGCCCTTGAAGCCGCTGAGTGAGGTGCGCCATGTCGCTTATTAAAGAAATCGATTACGGGACGCCCGAGTCCACGTCTGAAAAGATGGTGACGCTGACCATCGACGGGAAGAGCGTCAGCGTGCCCGAGGGCACCTCGATCATGCGCGCCGCGATGGAGGCGGGCACCGAGATCCCGAAGCTCTGCGCCACCGACAGCATCAAGGCTTTCGGCTCCTGCCGTCTCTGCGTCATCGAGATCGAGGGCCGCAACGGCACCCCGGCCTCCTGCACGACGCCGGTCGCGCCGGGCATCAAGGTGCATACGCAGACCTCCCGCCTGAAGGCGATCCGCCGCGGCGTGATGGAGCTTTACATCTCCGACCATCCGCTCGACTGTCTGACCTGCGCCGCCAATGGCGACTGCGAACTGCAGGATATGGCGGGCGCGGTTGGCCTGCGCGACGTGCGCTATGGCTATGACGGCGCGAACCACGTCTTTGCGCGCAACAACGGCTCGGTGAATTTCGACTGGAAGCCGAAGGACGAGTCGAATCCCTATTTCACTTACGACCCGTCTAAATGCATCGTCTGCAACCGCTGCGTGCGCGCCTGCGAGGAAGTGCAGGGCACTTTCGCGCTGACGATCAGCGGCCGCGGTTTCGACAGCCGCGTCTCGCCGGGCATGGACGAGGCCTTCTTCGAATCGGAATGCGTGTCCTGCGGCGCCTGCGTGCAGGCCTGTCCGACCGCCACTCTGACCGAGAAATCGGTGATCGAGATCGGCCAGCCGGAGCATTCCGAGGTCACGACCTGCGCTTATTGCGGCGTCGGCTGCACCTTCAAGGCCGAGATGCGCGGCGAGGAAATCGTCCGCATGGTTCCCTGGAAGGACGGCAAGGCCAACCATGGCCACAGCTGCATCAAGGGCCGCTTCGCCTATGGCTACGCCAGCCATGGCGACCGCATCCTCAACCCGATGATCCGCGAGACGATCGCCGAGCCCTGGCGTGAAGTCTCCTGGGACGAGGCGCTCACCTTCGCCGCCGAGAAGCTGAAGGCGATCCAGGCGAAATACGGCGTGCGCTCGGTCGGCGCGATTTCCTCCTCGCGCTGCACCAACGAAGAGACCTATCTCATCCAGAAACTGGTGCGCGGCGGGTTCGGCAATAACAACGTCGACACCTGCGCCCGCGTCTGCCACTCTCCGACCGGCTATGGCCTCAACCAGGCCTTCGGCACTTCGGCTGGCACGCAGGACTTCGACTCGGTCGACGAGTCCGACGTCATTATGGTGATCGGCGCCAATCCGACCGACGCCCATCCGGTGTTTGGTTCGCGGATGAAGAAGCGCCTGCGCGAGGGCGCGAAGCTGATCGTCGTCGATCCGCGCCGGATCGACCTCGTGCGCTCGCCCCATATCACCGCGGACTATCACCTGGCGCTGCAACCCGGCACCAATGTCGCGATCGTGACGGCGCTGGCGCATGTGATCGTCAAGGAAGGGCTCGTCAACGAGGCCTTCGTCCGCGAGCGCTGCGACTGGGACGAGTTCCAGGAATGGGCGGCCTTCGTCGCCGAAGAGCGCAACAGCCCCGAGGCGGTGGAGAAGTTCACCGGCGTCCCGGCGGCCGACGTGCGCGCGGCGGCCCGGCTCTACGCCACCGGCGGCAGAGCGGCGATCTACTACGGGCTCGGCGTGACCGAGCATTCGCAGGGCTCCACGACGGTCATGGCCATCGCCAATCTCGCGATGGCGACCGGCAATCTCGGCCGTCGCGGCGTCGGCGTGAACCCGCTGCGCGGTCAGAACAATGTCCAGGGCTCCTGCGACATGGGTTCCTTCCCGCATGAGCTGCCCGGCTATCGTCACATCTCCAATGACGACGCCCGCGCCGACTTCGAGAAGGACTGGGGCGTCAAGCTCGACAATGAGCCGGGCCTGCGCATCCCGAACATGTTCGACGCGGCGATCGAGGGCGTGTTCAAGGGCCTCTATGTGCAGGGCGAGGATATTCTCCAGTCCGACCCCGACACGCGGCACGTCTCGGCGGCGCTCGCCAATATGGAATGCGTGATCGTTCAGGACCTCTTCCTGGTCGAGACGGCGAATTATGCGCATGTCTTCCTGCCGGGCGCGACCTTCCTCGAGAAGGACGGCACTTTCACCAATGCGGAGCGCCGCATCCAGCGCATCCGCAAGGTGATGACCCCGAAGAATGGCTACGGCGACTGGGAAATCACCCAGATGCTCGCCAATAAGATGGGGATCGGCTGGAACTATACGCATCCGTCTCAGATCATGGACGAGATCGCGCGTCTGACGCCGTCCTTCGCGGGGGTCTCCTACGCCAAGCTCGACGAGGTCGGCTCGGTGCAGTGGCCCTGCAACGAAGAGGCGCCGGAAGGCATGCCGATCATGCACATCGAGGGCTTCGCGCGCGGCAAGGGCAAATTCGTCATTACCGAATATGTTCCGACCGAAGAGCGGACCGGGTCACGCTTCCCGCTGCTGCTGACGACGGGTCGCATCCTGTCGCAGTATAACGTCGGCGCGCAGACCCGCCGCACGGAAAACAGCCGCTGGCACGAAGAGGACGTGCTCGAGATCCATCCGCACGACGCAGAGCAGCGCGGCGTGCGCGACGGGGATTGGGTGAAGGTCCAGAGCCGCGCCGGCGAGACGACGCTGCGGGCCAAAATCACCGATCGTGTCGCGCCGGGGGTCGTCTACACGACCTTCCACCACCCGATGACTCAGGCCAATGTGGTCACCACCGACAATTCGGATTGGGCGACCAACTGCCCCGAGTACAAGGTGACGGCGGTGCAGATTTCGACCAGCAACGGCCCGACCGACTGGCAGCGCCAATATCAGGAGCTGTCCGACGCGAGCCGGCGCATCGCCAACACTGTCGACGCGGCGGAATGACGCAGACGCCTGCGCCAACGGTGAAAGTGGAATGCCTCGCGCGCCGTCAGGATCAGACGGCGCCGGGGTTCCGAACGATCCCAGAAGAAACGCCGGTTGCTTTCACCTATGGCGGGTCCACTCACGCCGTGATGATGGCGACGCCGGCCGATCTCGAGGATTTCGCGGTTGGCTTCGCCCTCACAGAGGGGTTGATTTCGCCCGGAGAAGATCCGGGCGAAGTCGAGGTGGTTGCTTCGGAATTGGGCGTCGAGCTGCGATGCTGGCTGCCGGGCGACCGCCAGCGCGATTACGCAGAGCGCCGGCGCTCCATGGCCGGCCCCACCGGCTGTGGGCTTTGCGGCATCGAAAGCCTGGAGCAGGCTTGCCGCCCGGCCCCGGTTCTCGCGGACAATGCGCTCCGGGTGTCTGCGGAAGCGCTGATCGAGGCGATGGACAGGCTCCCTTCGGCGCAGCACATCAATCAGGAAACGCGCGCGGTCCATGCCGCCGCTTTTTGGTCGCCCGCCTCCGGCCTGCTGATCGCGCGCGAGGACGTCGGCCGCCACAATGCGCTCGACAAGCTCGCCGGCGCGCTGGCGCGGCAAACTATTCCCGCGGCGCAAGGGGTTGTGTTAATGACGAGCCGCATCTCGGTCGAATTGGTGCAGAAGGCGGCGCGTATCGGGGCTCCGGTCATCGCCGCCGTCTCTGCGCCGACAGCGCTCGCGGTGCGCACCGCTCAGGCCTGCGGGATGACTCTCGTGGCAGTCATGCGCGGCCGGGACTTTGAAATCTTCACGCATCCACATCGCATCATCGAACAGGCGTCCGCTCATGTCGCATAATTCGGCCGATAAACTGGTGAAAATGGCCAATCAAATCGGAAAGTTCTTTGCCGCGCAGCGGGCCTCGGACCAGGTCGCGGGCACGGTCGAACATTTGAACAAATTCTGGGATCCGCGGATGCGCGCGGCGATCGTCGAGCATGTGAAACACGGCGGCGCCGGTCTCGATCCCGTGCCGCTCGAGGCGGTGAAACTTCTCGCGCAATCGTCGAGCTGAACGAAGCCCGCCGCCGAGGAAGGGAAGGCTCCGCAAAGATACGCCGAAGCTTTCGAGCCTTCCCCGGCGCCGCAAGCGAATCTCCGAACTTACGCAGCGAGACGCAGGCCCGGCTCCGCCGCGAGAACCGCATTATCGACGAAAGGCGCGAAGCGGGCGAAATTCGCGCGGAACATCTCAATCAGACGTTTGGCCGCCGCGTCATAGTCTTTTTTCGAGCCCCAGGTTTTCGCGGCGTCGAGAAACTGCGCCTCGACGCCGGGCGCCCCGGCGGGGACAGCGAGCCCAAAATAGGGGTCGATGCGGAAGTTCTCGCGCGCCAGCGCGCCGCCGAGCGCGGCCCGCACCAGGGCGCGGGTCATGTCGATCGGCATGCGGCGGCCGACGCCATAGCCGCCGCCGCTCCAGCCGGTGTTGACCAGCCAGCAGGCGACGCGCCGCTCGGCGATCATATCGCGCAGCAGACGGCCATATTCTGACGGATGTCGCGGCATAAAGGGCGCGCCGAAACAGGTCGAGAAGGTCGCCTGCGGCTCCCGCACGCCGCGCTCCGTGCCGGCGACTTTGGCCGTATAGCCCGACAGGAAATGATACATCGCTTGCGCCGGATCGAGGCGGGCGATCGGCGGCAGCACGCCGAAAGCGTCGCAGGTCAGCATCACAATGTTCTTCGGATGCTCGGCGCGCCCCGTCGCGGACGCATTGGCGATGAAATCCAGCGGATAGGCGATGCGGGTATTCTCGGTCTTCGAATCGTCGTCGAAATTGGCCGCGCGGGTCGCAGGATCGAGCCCGACATTTTCCAGCACCGCGCCGAACCGCTGCGCGGCGGCGAAGATCTCGGGCTCTGCCTGAGCGGAGAGGCGGATCGCCTTCGCGTAACAGCCGCCCTCGAAATTGAACACGCCCTGCGGCCCCCAGCCGTGCTCGTCGTCGCCGAGCAAGGCGCGGGCGGCGTCGGCTGACAGCGTCGTTTTGCCGGTGCCGGACAGGCCGAAAAACAGAGCCGCGCCGTCTTTTTCATCGACATTGGCGGCGCAATGCATCGGCAGAACGCCGCCGCGCGGCAACAGGAAATTCAAATAGGTAAAAACCGTTTTCTTGATTTCTCCGGCATAGCTCGTGCCGCCGATGAGAGCGAGGCCGCGGCTGAAATCGATGGCGATGATGGTCTTCGAGCGGCAGCCGTGACGTTGCGGTTCAGCCTGAAAAGAAGGCGCGCAGAGGATCGTCAGCTGCGGCGCAAAATGGCCGAGCTGCTCTTGCGTGGGCCGGATCAAGAGATTGCGAATAAAGAGCGAGTGCCAGGCGCGCTCGGTATAGACGCGCACATTGAGCCGATGGGCGGGATCAGCGCCGGCGTGCAAATCCTGCATGAAAAGATCATTGCGCCGGGCGTGAGCGAACATATCGGCGCGCAGCGTCTCGAATTGCGCGGAGGTCATCGCCTGCGCATTGTCCCACCAGATCGCCTGTTCGGTGAGCGCGTCGCGGACGATGAATTTGTCGAGCGGGGCGCGTCCCGTATGCTCGCCGGTGTCGGCGACGAGCGCGCCGCTTCTCGCCAATGTCGCCTCGCCGCGTCGCAGCGCCTCTTCGTAGAGCTGCGGCGGATGAAGATTGGCGAAGAGGCGGGGTGCGGTCTCCAAAAGCATGGGCGTGCTCTTCTCTGCGCTCGGCGCCAAGCGATGCGCCGTGTTGAAAATGAACATAGGCGCATGCGCGCCGCTCTCCAGTCTGCGCAAGCCACAGCGTCGGTTTGGAAAAACGGCCTCGGGACGGCTTTTGGGTTCAAGGGGGAAGAGAAAAGCTTTAGTTTGCAGAGAGAAGAGACATGCGCCGGCGATGCGGCGCCTTGAGTCACGGAGGCGAGAGGCGATGACGACGAAACTTTCCCTGGCCGAGCTCGCGCTCGCCGAAGCGGCGGCTGCGCCGCCCGTCGCCGAAAGACGCGAGACGCTGCGCGTCTACCACGACCGTGAGCTGAAGGATTCTTACGCCTGGCTCGCCGCCGAGAATTGGCGCGAGCTGCTGCGTGATCCGGAGGCGCTGCCGAAAGACATAGAGGCTCTGCTGAAGGCCGAGAACGCCTATTGCGACGCCGTGCTCGCGCCACTGCAGAGCTTGCGCAGGACGCTCGTCGCCGAAATGCGCGCGCGCATCAAGGAAGACGACAGCGAGACGCCCTGGCCGGACGGGCCTTTCGCTTATTATGAGCGTTATAATAAAGGCGGCGAGCACGCGCTCTATTGCCGCACGCCGCGCGACGGCGGGGCCGAAACAGTGCTGATCGATGGCGAAGCTCTGGCGCAGGGACATGAGTTTTTCGACATCGGCGCGATGGAGCATGCGCCCGATCATGCGCAGCTCGCCTGGAGCGTCGACGACAAGGGTTCTGAGCTTTATACGATCCGCACGCGGCCCGTCGGCGGCGCCGACAGGACCGACGTCGTCACGGAAACGGACGGCTCTGTCGTCTGGAGCATGGACGCGAAAAGTTTCTACTATGTGCGCGTCGACGAAAACCATCGCACCGCGCAAGTCTTCCGCCACGACATCGAGACGAGCGCGACGCAGGATACGCTGATCGTCGAGGAGCTTGATCCGGCCTGGTTTGTCGCGCTGCGTCGCAGCCGTTGCGGTCGCTTCGCCATTGTGTCGATCCGCGGCCATGATGCGAGCGAATGTCACCTGATCGATCTGCGCGACAAGAGCGCCAAGCCGCATCGCGTCGCGCCGCGCGAGCCGCAATTGCGCTATGACGTCGAGCCGCACGGCGACCTTGTTTATATTCACACCAATGCGGACGGGGCCGAGGATTTCGCGATCAAGGTCGCGCCGCTTGCGGCGACGACGCGCGCCGATTGGCGCGATGTTGTCCCGCATCGGCTTGGGCGCATGATCGTCGTCAGCACGGTCTATGCGCGTCATCTCGCCTGGGTGGAGCGCGAAAATTCTCTGCCGCGCCTCGTCATTCGCGCGCTCGAAAGCGGCGCCGAACACGCCATCGCCTTCGAGGAAGAAGCTTACGCGCTCTATCTCCAAACGGGTCTCGAATTTGAAACAAGCACGCTGCGGTTCGTCTATTCTTCGATGACGACGCCGAAGGAAACTTACGATTACGATATGGACGCGCGCAGACGCGTGCTGCGCAAGCGGCAGGAAATTCCCTGCGGCCACGACCCGAAAAACTATACGACACGCCGTCTTTTTGCGACGGCCGAAGATGGCGAAACAATTCCGATCACGCTTCTGCATCGCGCCGATTTTGCGCCGGGGCAGGGGGCGCCGCTGCTGCTCTATGGCTATGGCGCCTACGGCCATTCGATTTCGGCGAGTTTCGACGCGCAGGCTTTGTCGCTCGTCGATCGCGGCCTTGTTTACGCTTACGCCCATGTGCGCGGCGGAACCGATAAGGGCTGGCGCTGGTACGAAAACGGCAAGCTCGAACACAAGCGCAACACTTTTACCGATTTCATCGCCGTTGCGCGCCGGCTCATCGAAACGGGGTATGGTTACGAGGGCGGCGTCATAGCCGAAGGCGCGAGCGCCGGCGGGATGTTGATGGGCGCTGTCGTCAACATGGCGCCGCAGCTTTTCGCCGGCGTCGTCGCCGGCGTGCCCTTCGTCGACGTGCTCAATACGATGCTGCGCGACGATCTGCCGCTGACGCCGCCAGAATGGCTGGAGTGGGGCAACCCGATCGCCGACGCCGCGGCCTATGACCGGCTCGCTTCCTATTCGCCCTATGACAATGTGACGGCGCAAAACTATCCGCCGATTCTTGCCGTCGCCGGCCTCACAGATCCGCGCGTCACCTATTGGGAGCCGCTAAAATGGGTCGCGAAGTTGCGCGGAACGATGACCGGCGGCGGCCCCATTTTGCTCCATACGCAGATGGGCGCGGGTCATGGCGGCGCCTCGGGGCGTTTCGAGCGGCTCGACGAAGTGGCGCTAGAATACGCCTTCGCGCTCGCCTGCGCGGCGCTGGCGGAGCGCAAGCGTCTGGCGCAGGCTCTTTGAATTGCGCTAAGCTCTAGAGCCTAAAAGAACCGGAACACCCTCATGGCCATCGACTCGAAACACCCCGAAACGCTTGCGCTGCACGCCGGCTGGCGCGCCGATCCGACCAACGGCGCCGTCGCCGTGCCGATCTATCAGACGACGTCCTATCAATTCCGCGACACGGAACACGCCGCCAATCTCTTCGCGCTCAAGGAGCTCGGGCAGATTTACACGCGCATCGGCAACCCGACGACCGACGTGCTGGAAGCGCGGCTCGCGGCGCTGGAGGGCGGCGTTGCGGCCTTGGCTTTGTCCTCGGGACAGGCGGCCTCGGCCTTTGCGCTGCAAAATCTCGCGCGCGTCGGCGATAATGTCGTGTCCTCGACCGATCTTTACGGCGGCACCTGGAATCTCTTCGCCAATACGTTGAAGGACCAGGGCATAGAGGTGCGCTTCGTCGATCCTTCCGACCCGGAAAATTTCCGCCGCGCCACCGATGATCGCACCCGCGCTTATTATGCGGAGACGTTGCCCAATCCTAAGTTGACTGTTTTTCCGATTGCGGAAGTCGCCGCCATCGGCCGCGAATATGGAATCCCGCTGATCGTCGATAATACCGCGGCGCCGATCCTCGCCCGGCCGCTCGATCACGGCGCGGCGATCGTCGTCTATTCGACCACCAAATATCTCGGCGGCCATGGCACGTCGATCGGCGGCGCGCTGATCGACGGCGGCAATTTCGACTGGGAGAAATTCCCGCAGCGCCAGCCCGCGCTGAACACGCCGGACCCTTCTTATCACGGCGCCGTTTGGGTCGAGGCGGTGAAGCCGCTCGGACCGATCGCTTATATTATAAAGGCGCGCACGACGCTGTTGCGCGATCTCGGCTCGGCCCCGTCGCCGTTCAACGCCTTCCTGACCCTGCAGGGCATAGAGACTGTGGCGCTGCGCATGGAGCGCCACGTCAAGAACGCGCAGGCTGTCGCAGAGTTTCTCGCCAAACGGCCGGAAGTCGCCAAGGTTATTTATCCCTCGCTGCAAAGCGGCGAAGCGCGCGCCCGCGCCGATAAATATCTGAAGGGCGGCTATGGCGCGCTGCTCGGCTTTGAGCTGAAGGGCGGTCTGGAGGCTGGCCGCCGCTTCATCGACGCGCTGCAAATGTTCTACCATGTCGCCAATATCGGCGACGCGCGCAGCCTCGCCATCCACCCGGCGACGACGACGCATTCGCAATTATCGCCCGAGGCGCAGCGGGCGAGCGGCGTGACGGAGGGCTATGTGCGTCTCTCGATCGGGCTCGAACATATCGACGATATAATCGCCGATCTCGAGCGCGGGCTTAAGGCTGCGGCGAAGTAAAAAAGCGCCGCTCGGCATGCGGGGCGCGGGCGTCGCATGCCGTCGAAAAAAACTATCCATGGCCTCGTTTGAATTGAAAAACCGGCGGCGTAGTTTTCTTGGCGACGCCGCGTGTCGATTTTCAAAAGAGGCCGTGCAATGCCTGCAAACGAAGAATTCTTTGCCGGAAAAGTCGCCGTCATTACAGGCTCATCGACAGGCATCGGCTTGGGCTTGAGCCGGCAGCTGCTCGAATGCGGGGCAGAGGTCTACATGTCCGGCCGCACCCCGGAGCATATCGCGCAGGCGGCGGAGTCGCTGCGTCGTTTCGGCGACCGCGCGCATGCGCAAGTGCTCGACGTCCGTGACGAAGAAGCAACGGCTGATTACATGGATTACGTCGCCGCGCGTGGAAGCGTCGACTATCTTTTTTGCAACGCCGGCATCGGCTATTCGGGCTTCTATGTCGACGCCGAGCGCGAGGATTGGAACAGGATCTTCGACGCCAATGTCTTCGGCGTCGTCAACAGCGTGCATTTCATGCTGCCGCATCTCGTCAGGCAGGGGCATGGCCACATCTCGATCACGTCGTCGGTCGCGGGCATTGCGCCGCTGCCGTATCAGACGATTTACGTCGCCTCCAAATACGCGGTCTTTGGCTTCGCGCGCTGTCTGAAATATGAGATGGAAGAGAAAAACATCCAAGTTTCCGTCATCTGCCCCGGAGCGGTTGCGACGGAAATTTTTCAAAGGAGGCCGGATTATTTATTGGACCGCGGGCTGCCCCCGCCGCCGCCGAACGCAATCGACATAGATCGGGCCGGCCGCGAAATCCTTGACGGCATAAGAAACGGGCAGGAAATCATCCCGGTCAATGACGACGCGCGCCAACTCTACAAGGCCTTGCAGGAGGGCGACGCGACGACCGTCGAGGCGTGGTTGCAAGCAGCGGGAGACATGAACCTGAAGCGCATCGACGAATGCAGGGCGATCGCGAACCAAAGGGAAGAAAAACAGCGGGCCGCCGGCGCCTCCGCCGTGACTTCCGCTTGACAGCCCCGTGCGGCTCGCTTAAGCGAACGTCATCCGGCTCGGGGCCCCCAAGCCGGCTAGCACCCGTGGCCGCCCTCATCCTCTGACGATGGAGCGTGCGGCCTGTCGGCGAAGCGAGGCTTCGCAAAGGAGGGCGCGTTCCGCACCGGCGCAAAGCCGGCGCGCGGGGACGCGAAATGGCTGCGAAAAGCGTCGCCCGGCGGGCGAGCGCGCGGCATTCGTCCTCGCGTCGAACGTGAGCAACAGAGGACGAGTTAGTGACCAAACGCGCAGAAGCCAAGTATAAGCTCGACCGCCGCCTCGGCCAGAACATTTGGGGCCGGCCGAAGAGCCCCGTCAACCGCCGCGAATATGGCCCCGGCCAGCACGGCCAGCGCCGCAAGGGCAAGCTCTCCGATTTCGGCACGCAGCTGCGCGCCAAGCAGAAGCTGAAGGGCTATTACGGCAACATCTCCGAGAAGCAGTTCCGCAAATATTACGCGGAAGCAGTGCGGATGAAGGGCGACTCGGGCGACAATCTGATCGGCCTGCTGGAGCGCCGTCTCGACGCGGTTGTCTATCGCGCGAAATTCGTCGCCACGGTGTTCGCCGCGCGCCAGTTCGTGAACCACGGGCACATCCGGGTGAACGGCAAGCGCGTCAACATTCCCTCTTATCTCGTGAAGCCGGGCGACGTCGTCGAGGTCAAGGAAGCCTCCAAGCAGGCGGTCACGGTGCTCGAGGCTGTCGGGCTCGCCGAGCGTGACGTGCCTGAGTATTACGAGGTCGACCACTCCAAGATGACGGCCAAGCTCAGCCGCATTCCGCATGCGACCGAGGTGCCCTATCCGGTGCAGATGGAGCCGAATCTCGTTATCGAGTTCTATTCGCGCTAATAGAAGCGGCGGATCGTCAAACACCAAGATCAGGCGTCGACACGCGCGTGTTGACGCCTTTTCTTTTGCGCGCGCCTCAGTCGCCCGAGACCAGGGAGCAACGTGGGCGCGCGTCAGCCGATCGAATTTTGGGGCATGCGCGCCGGAAGGCTCGCGGTCCGAGGGGCGCGAGGCCGTCGCGCCGCGCTGCGACATAGCGGCGGCGCCGGCGGGCCCGCTCCTTCACAGGGGCCGCCGGTCCCAGCAAAATCATCGCCGCCGCAATCCGGGCGCCGTATCATCCCGCACCGTGCGCGGGCGGCCTTGTTGACGGGGGGAGGCGGAGACCGGGATGTTTTATTGGATTTATGATTATCCGATCATCTGGGTCGGCGCGCTGTTCGCGGTCGCCACCGTCGCGATCACACTGGGCGGGATCGCGCTCCTCGGCCCGACGATGCGCGCCTGGCTGCACGCCGATCGGCCGGCCAATGAAGCGATAGGCTATATTCTGGCGAGTTTCTCCGTGCTCTACGGCATTCTTCTCGGCCTGCTCGCAGTCGAATCCTATCAAAATTACTCCACCGCAAACGATATCGTCTCTCGGGAAGCGACGGCGATCTCGGCTCTCTATCGCGATTTCGGCGGATATCCCGAGCCCGAGCGCGGGAGATTGAGAGAGTCCCTGCGGAGCTATGCGCAGGAGGTCGTCCAAAAAAGCTGGCCTTTGCAGCGCAAGGGCCTGACGCCGACGCATGAAACGAAGCGGGTCACGGATCTCTTCACCGCGGCGATCGCTTTCGTTCCGGCGAACAAGGCGCAGGAAATACTGCATGCGGAGGCGCTTCGTCAGCTCAATGTTTTTGCCGAGGCGCGGCGCGTCCGGCTGAACAACATCAATATGAGAATTCCGCCGATCTTATGGTGGGTGGTGATGATGGGCGCTCTGGTCCATATCGTGTTGATCTGGATGCTCGATGTTCGCAAGCATGTGCATCTGCTGCTCGGCGGCCTGCTCTCCTTTTACATAGGCGTCGTCATCTTCGCGATTGCGGCGATGGACAATCCCTTCCGCGGCGAGGTGAGCGACGGTCCCGAGGCCATCCAGGAGGTCGTCGTCGATCTCATGCGGGCGAAATTGAGCGCTGAGCGCTGAGCAAGGACGGAGACTAAATTGCGCAAGACATTGGCCGCTCTCTTAATCGCGCACAGCCTCGTTGCGCCGGCTGTCGCCGAGGTGAAAGCGCAATGGCCGGATAATTTTCTCACGCGCGTCGAGCTGCTGGCGCTGCTCGAAACATTGAACGCCAATCTGCTCGCGAGCCGCAGCGCCACGGCGACGCTGGAGAAATGGTGCGCCGATCATAAAATGGCGCAGGAGCCGAAAGTCGTGGCCGAGCGCGTTCCGGGCGTCGAAAAAACGGCGAGCGCCGAAACGCGGCGGCGCCTGCGCGTCGCAGCGGACGAGCCGCTGAACTATCGCCGCGTGCGGCTTACATGCGGCGGCCATGTTTTGTCGGAAGCGGATAATTGGTACGCGCCGAGCCGCCTGCCCAAAGAGACCAACGCGCTGCTGGAGACGACCGACACGCCCTTCGGCAAGGCGGTGCGGGCGCTGGAGCCGGCGCGCCGCACGGTCGAGGCGCATATGCGCTGGTCGCCGCTGCCAGAAGGCTGGGAGATGAAGGCGCCCGAAGGCGAAGCCTCCGCAAAGGGCGGGCTCGACATGCCGCGCGCGCTACTTGAGCACAGGGCCGTGCTCTACGCCAGGGACGAAACGCCGATTTCGGAGGTCGACGAGACCTATACGTCGGAGCTTTTCGATTGGCGCCTGTTCGATGTCGGAGAGATCGCCCGCTGAGGCGCCGACCGCGCACCGCTCGCCGCGCTTTTGTCCGCGCCCTATATTGCCGCGCATCGGAAAAAGCGGGGATGAGCCATGGCGACGCATGCCGAGCCGACAGCGATCAAGGCGGAGATCGAGCGCGTGCTGCGCCGCGTCCGTCCCGAGGCGCCCGAGATCGACGTCGCCTGCTCAGGCGACGAGGTCGTGCTGAAGGGCTTCGTCCGCTCGCTGGCCGATCGGGAACGCGCAGAGCGGGCCGCGCGCCAAAGCGAGGGCGTCGCGGCCGTGCGCAATGAGCTGATCGTCGCGCCAGTCGAGACGCCTGCCGACCCGGTTTACGAAGCGAGCGTGGAGTCTTTCCCGGCGAGCGACCCGCCGTCCTGGGTCGGGTCCGACGCCGGCGCGCCGCCAAAGCCTAGTGAAGGGTGAGCTCGCCGTCGCGCAGGCTCACTTCCGCGGGCCGGATCAGGCGCGAATGCGTCACGACGACCGTATGCAACGGCCCGTCGAGGCTGCGGGTCCAGAAGTCGAGAAATTTCCGAAGCTCGGGAAAGTCCGGGTGCAGGTCGTAGTCCTGCCAAACGTAGGACTGCAGAATTTTCGGGTGATCAGGCAGGCGATAGAGAATATTCGCCGTGGTCAAGCCATAGCCTTGCAATTGCAAACGGAACTCCCGCGAGGCCATGCCGTGCTCCTTTCCGCATGAAATTATTCCGAGCATAAGGGCGAGAATTGACGCAAGACAAGTCCCCAATCGTATAAAAACAAGCGAAAACAACATGTTGGTAGCCGGGCAGGACGAGTGCTGATTTCTTGCCTCGCGCCCCTTGATATCGCCTCGTCCTATCCCCACCTCGCCGGCCGGGTCCGCTCGCGGTCGAGCTTTCGAGTGGGTGTCTCGTTGGCGAAAAAGATGCTGCTGCGTCTCCTTTTGATCTTGTCGCTGGCCCCTTGCGCGGCGCGCGCGGGGGCTCTGCCGTCCAGCGAAAAGGCGAGCGTCGCGCCCGTTGTTCGCGCCGTTACGCCGGGCGTGGTGAATATTGCGACGCGCAAGGTCGAGTCGGTCGAGGTTCCGGTCTTGCCTGATCCGGCGCTCCAGGAATTCCTCGACATTCCCAACGCGCGGCTGCGTCGCGAGACCACTTCCGCCGGCTCCGGCGTGATCGTCGACGCCGCGCGCGGCTATGTGCTCACCAATGAACATGTCATTCGCGGCGCCTCCGTCATTGAGGTGACGACGAAGGACGACCGCCATTTTCGCGCGCAGCTCATCGGGCGCGACAAGGCGACCGACGTCGCCGTGCTGAGGATCAAGCCGGACAATCTCACCGCCGTGCCCTTCGGCGACAGTTCTTCGCTGGAGGTCGGCGACTTCGTGCTGGCGATCGGCAACCCCTTCGGCCTCGGCCAGACGGTGACGTCCGGCATCGTGTCGGCCGTGGGGCGCACGGGGCTCGGCATCGAGGGCTATGAGGATTTCATCCAGACCGACGCCTCCATCAATCCCGGCAATTCCGGCGGCGCGCTGGTGACGTTGGACGGGCGCCTCGTCGGGCTCAATACGGCGATCCTGTCGAAGAGCGGCGGCAGCAACGGCATCGGTTTCGCCGTGCCGATCGACATGGCCCGGCGGGTGATGCAGCAGCTCATCGCGCATGGCGAGGTGCGGCGGGGCCGCATCGGCGTGACGCTGGCGCAGCGCTCGGCGCAAAAGGGCGCGGAGATCGCGGCGGTCGAACCGGGATCGCCGGCGGCGCAGGCGGGGCTCGAGAAGGGCGACGTCGTGACCGCGGTGGACGGCAAGCGGATCGCGAGCGGCGCGCAGCTGCGCACGGTGATCGGCGGCCTGCCGGCCGACGCCGAGGTCCGGCTCTCGGTCAGGCGCGGCGGCGCGGGCTTCGAAACCAATGTGCAGCTCGAGCCCAGGCGCAGGTCCACGGCGGCGGCCGAGGATCGCTAGAGCGATTCCCGATTTCAGCTTTCCCTTACCGCCAAACCGGCGTTCGCTGTCGCGGGAAGCGGAACGAAACGGCCGACAATGGGTTCAGCGTGAAGTAAACCCCGGAGGCCGAAATGGAACGCCGGACAATAAAGCAATTGGAAGAGCTCGCGCATGTCGCGCGCGCCGAACCTATGCCGCGCTGGATGGTGCGCCGCAGAAGGCTGGAGCGTCTCGCCAGCCTGCTCGAAGCGCACCGCCAGCCGGTCCGCCTGTTTACCGAGATGGAATGTTTCCACGGCAGCAAGCGGCGCGCGCTGCGCCAGTTCTGCTCGCCGTTGACCATCGCCTTCTATGATCCCGAGTTCCGCCGCGAGGGATTGACGGGCGACAGCGTGGGCGAAGGCATGGATTTCTTCTGCCTGTCGGCAGGCGAGGCGCATGAGCTCTTGTGCGATTGCCACTACAGCCGCACGGCGACATCGGACGCCGTAGCCAAGCGCGCCCGCGCCCTCGCCGGCCGGCTGACCTTCGCCGAGCTGTGGGACAAGACCAAGGCGCTGGCCGCGCGTTGGCGCGCCGCCATGGGTTAGAGCCTTTCCGGTCCGATCGCATCGGACCGGAGGCGTCTCGAGGCTTGATTTCGAGCGTTTTCTCACCGGCGAACCGGCTTCGACCTCGGGGGAAAACGCTCGTGTCCTGGCGTTTTCTCACCGCCGAACCGTCTTCGCTCCGGCGGAAACAGCTCAGCGTTTTCTCGCCGCCGAACCGGCTTCCACTTCGGCGGAAAACGTTCGCGCCCTGGCGTTTTCTCGCCGCCGAACCGGCTTCCACTTCGGCGGAAAACGCTTTTGTCCGAGCGTTTTCTTGGCGCCGAACCGGCTTCCACTTTCCGCGGGCAGGGTCCCGGGCGCTATTTCGCCTGGGGGCCGCCACGCTGGCCCGGCGGCGGAATGACGGGCGTGCGGCCCGCGGGCGGGGCTTTCTTCACCATCTCCGAGTCGCCTTCGTGCTTGGGCGGGATGACGCCCTTGCGCTTGCTCAACTCCTCGCTGAGATTTTTGCCGTCCTGCAGCGGCGCCGGCGGGTTGTTTTCGGCGGCGGCCGCGCGGGCGGACACGACGAGAGCGACCGCGAGGATGGCGAGAACGGCTCGAAGCAAGGCTCCCATGGCGGCGCTCCTCATGTTCTTCACAGGCCGAAGGGATAGGTTTCCGGCGCGCCATGCGGCCGGCCGGCCGGCAGCGGCGTGATCGCGCGCGTCTCCTCGAACCAGACATAGGCGTCGAACTGTTCGGCGAGCACGGCCTCGAAATAGTGGCTCGCCAATTCCGTCTCCGGCCGGTAGACGACGCCGATGGCGCGCTCCAGCATCGGCTCGCGCAGGGCGTCGGCCAGCGCGCGTTTGCGCGGCTCGCGCCATTCGGTGAGCGACGCCGCGAGGCCCGTTTTACGGAAGGCGTATTCGTAGCTGTCCTCGCGCGCCGGGACGACGCTCTTGATCTCCATCGCGGCGCCCCAATCGCTGGCGGCCGCCACCGCGCCACGATCCGTGCCGAAGCCGATATGGACCGCGTCGTGGCCGAAGGCCGCGCGGCACAGCTCGCCGATATTGAACTCGCCCGCCCAACCCATGGAGGTCGCGGCGGCGTCGCCGATATGGGAATTATGCGCCCAGACCACGGCCTTCGCGCCGGCTCCGCGATGGGCGAGCAGCGCCCGCAGCGTTTCGAACATGTGGCGGTCGCGCAAATTCCAGGACTCGCGCGAGCCGTGATACATGATGCGGTAGTAATGTTCCGCGGCGCGCACGATGCGGGCGTTTTGCGCCGCGTCGAAAAAGGCGTCGCCATCGGCGCGCATATAATCGAGCCGCTTCTCCAGCAGCGCGGTGAGTTCTTCCGCCGCCTCGTCTTCGCAGGATTTTTGCCGGCCATAGAGAACGGCCCGGCCATAGCGCGCCGGTTCGTCCTGCCAGGGCGTCAGGCAGGCGTAGCTTCGCCGCGCCGCCTTCGCCGCCTCGGGGTCCACGCGCTCGAGATAAGTCAGCACCGCCTCGATCGACGCGCCGAGACTGTAGACGTCGAGGCCGTGGAAGGAGACGCGGCGCTCCTCGGCCAATGGCGCATTATGGTCGCGCAGCCAATCGGCGAATTGCATCACCTCGGCGTTGCGCCACATCCAGGTGGGAAAGCGGGTGAAGGCTTCCCCTGGTTCGCTCGTCGGCGCGCCGCGGCGTACGTAACGGTCGATGCGCGCCGCGTCCGGCCAATCGGCTTCGACAGCGACGAGGGTGAACCCGTGATGTTTGACAAGCTCGCGGGTGATGGCGGCGCGGGCGCGGTAGAATTCCGACGTGCCATGCGTCGCTTCGCCGAGCAGGACGACGCGGGCGTCGCCGAAACGCGCGAAAAAACCCCCAAACTCGGCCCGCTCGGGCGCGGGCAGGCTTTCGCTTTCTCCGGTCAGCGCGCGCGTCACGCCCTGGCGGACGTTTTCCCTGTCGAGAACGGGAGTTTTCATGTGTCGTTCCGCAAGATCAGGCTGCAAGCGGCGACGCCGGGCTCCTGCTGTCGACGAAATCGCCGCGGATGGCCTTCAACGCGTAGCGCTCCTGGTTGATTTCGTCGGCGGTGCGGAATCCGAGACGCCGCAGGACGGGAACCGGCGGGCACCAGCCCTGCACCGCGTGTTGGAAGAGGAACGCGCTCACCAGCCCCGGCAGGACAAGCCAGCGCCGATCCCGCGTCAGGGCGAGCGCCACGCCGGCGAAAGCCAGCGTCGAGGCGTTCATCTCGATCGCCCGCTCTATGTCCCACTCCCGGTCGAGCTCGGCCAGTCGCGCCGGTATCTCCTCGGGATGAAGGGAGCAGAAGCAGATGCGCTCGGCGATTTGCTGCTGAATGCGGTCGTTGATGTCGGGGGCTGTGTGGCTTGGAACGCGGGCGGCGGTTGTGACCATTTTTCCATCCTCTCGCGGTCTTCCAACCGGAGAGAGTGCGGAAGGTTCCCTCAGCTTTCGGCCTTTGAATTATCTTTGTCGGGCGGTCCCCGGGCGCCGTTTCGCGCGCTTCCGGCAGGAGAGGGCGTAGCCTGGCAGGCGCGGTGCTGCGCCGTCGGGAGAATGTGGTAGCGTTCGGAGTAGACGAGGGCGTCAAAGGCGCCGCAGAGATCGAAGATTTCCATGTCTGGATAGGCGCTGCATGAACGACGGTTTCTACTTAAAATAAATAGCCTTCGACCGAGGACGCCGCCCTTGACTGCCGCCCCTTCGCCGCCGCGCCTGCGCATTCGCCGCCTGAGCCTCGACACGGGGCGGGAAAATATCGCAGTCATCTCGCGCCGCTCACAGGCGCTCGAACCGGAACTCTTTCGCCATTTCAATCGCTTCGAGCTGCGCTGCGGCCGCAAGGTTCTCATTGCGACGGTGATCGTCACAGACGACGACGCGCTCGTCGGCCCGGACGATATCGGCCTGGCCGAGCCTGCGTTTCGGCGCTTCGGCAAGCCTGCGGGAGCCATGGTTTCGGTCACGCCCGCGGCGGCGCCGGAGAGTCTCGACGTCGTGCGCCGCAAGATTCAAGGGCGCACGCTGACCGCAACGGAGATCGAGGGGATTATCGACGATATCGCCCACTACCGCTATTCAGACATGGAGATCGCCGCTTTCCTGGTTGGTTCTGCAAGTTTCATTTCGACCGAGGAACTGCTCGCTCTCGTCGACGCGATGGCGCGCGCCGGAACGCGGCTCACGTGGGACGCTCCCCTCGTCGTCGACAAGCATTGCATCGGCGGCGTGCCGGGCAACCGTGTGTCGATGGTTCTCGTTCCGATCGTCGCCGCGCATGGGCTCGCCATTCCAAAAACCTCGTCGCGCGCGATCACCTCGCCGGCCGGCACGGCCGATACGATGGAAGTGCTTGCGCGCGTCGATCTCAATGTCGACGAAATGCGCGAGGTCGTCGCCGCCTGCAATGGCTGTCTGATCTGGGGCGGGCATGTGAATCTCTCGCCGGCGGATGACATACTCATCTCGGTCGAGCGGCCGCTCGGCATCGACACGCGCGAGCAAATGGTTGCTTCGATCATGTCGAAGAAACTTGCAGCCGGCGCAAAACATCTGCTCGTCGATATTCCCGTCGGTCCATCGGCCAAGGTGACGAGCGCAATCGAGGCGATGCGACTGCGCAAGCTATTTGAATTCGTAGCCGATCATTTCGGAGTGTCGCTCGAGGTCGTCGTCACCGACGGCAGTCAGCCGGTCGGTCGCGGGATCGGCCCGCTATTGGAGGTGGAAGACGTCATGTCGGTTCTCGCCAACCGGCAGGACGCGCCCGCCGATCTGCGCGAAAAATCATTGCGGCTCGCCGGGCTGCTATTGGAAAACGATCCTTATTTGCGGGGTGGCGGGGGCTATGCGCGGGCAAAGGAACTTTTGGAGAGCGGCGCGGCGCTCAAGCAAATGGAGAAAATAATCGCGGCGCAAGGAAGCGCGCCCGCGCGCGCCGAACTCGGCCCGCTCAAGGCCGATATTCCCGCCCCTTGCGACGGCGTCGTGAAAGGCGTCGACTGCCTGCGCCTCAACCGCATTGCGCGCACCGCCGGCGCGCCGGTCGATAAGGGCGCCGGCGTCAAGATTCTCAAAAAGATCGGCGATCCAGTAGAAGCAGGTGAGCCGCTATATCGCTTATACGCGGCCGATCACGCAGAATTCGATCTCGCGCTTGCAGCGGCGAAAGCCGACGACGGCTATTCTTTGCGCTGTGGAGAAGGCGAGTGAAGGCGTTTCGCCTGAAATGCGCGCCTGGCGCTTGATCCGCCGAACCGCTCTTCGCCGCGGAAGCGTTACGGCGCAACTCCAAGAGGCGTGTGCGGCGGCTAGTTGAGATGAGGCGGCGCTCTGAGAGTGGCGACTATTTACTTTGGTTCTGAGTTGCTTGCTTTCGTGAAAAAGAGGCTCCGTCAAGGCCAAGACGCAGCAAAGCGCGCGCGCGCGGCTCGATGACGAGCGCGATGGCAAGAGCCGCCGCCGTGAGCGCCAAAACAACGGCGAGCAAAGCCGCATATTTATCGACGCCTGCTCGACACAGCCAGCCCAAAGCCGCGGCGCCGATCAAGTCGTGAATGAGATATAAGGGATAGCTTGCAAGGCCGAGGGCGCGCGCGATTGTCGGGATCCGGGTTCCCTGCGCGCCGAGATTATTAAAGCGCACAGAGAGGGCGATCATCGCAACGGAAAGGATCCAGATCGCCGGGGGCAGTGATGGGTTGAAAGTCTCTCGAGACATGACGGCAAGAGACTTGCTCCAAGAGGCAATGGACGCCAATGCGCCGATCGCGAAACAGATCATGAGCCCGATCCGCGGCGCGGTCGTCTTTTTCAGCAAGGTCAACCAGAGAAATACGCCGAGGGCGAAGAAGCAACCATGATCGATGAGGAGCAGCTGTGCGCATCTTTCGATAAGCGAGGGAGGTCCCCAGCGGATCACGCGACTTGGGTCGAGGGCGTTCGCTACGCAATGAATCGCGCTGATGAGGCCGATCGTCGCGATCGACGCGGGCAGGAATTTCAGGCGGTCGACCAAGAGGAGCAAGAGAACCAAAAGGTAGAAGCCGATTTCTACGCCAAGCGTCCAATAGACGCCGTCGACATAGGGGCCAAGCGGCGAGAAGAAGAGGGTGCGCAAGAGCATTGCAAAAATAACGTCTGGCGGCTTGAATCCAATTGCGTAACCGACCGCTGCGGTGAGCGGCGCGACCACCCATACAGCCGGGGCAAGACGCAGGAGCCGGCTTTTTAGAAACTGGCGCGCGGTCGCATGCTCGGCTGAATAGGCAATAACGAAACCAGAGAGGACGAAAAATATCTCAACTCCAACGCGCCCCGAAGCCAGCGCGCCGAGCTCCTTCATCTCAATGGTCGAGCCCGCGGCGCGAAGGGCGGTGCTGCTCGGCGGTCCTGCCGATATCCAGAAGCCTAAATGAAACAGCATAACCATGAAGGCGGCTGTGAATCGTATGAGGTCAAGCCCGATGATCTGCCGCTTTGGCATAAGGAACCTTTTAAACGGAACAGGCGCAGACTCGCGCAGCGGGGCTTCACGCTACCATCATGCAGGCTGTTTAATCTATGTCGTGATCCCCCGAGCGTCTGCGCCTCTGCCCGAAAACACATGAGTCATGCCAATGTCTCAAGCCTGGTGGCGTAAAGCGGTGGTTTACGAGGTTTATCCGCGCTCCTTTCAGGATTCCGACGGCGATGGCGTCGGAGATCTCGAGGGCGTTCGGCGCCGGCTCGATTATCTCGCATGGCTCGGCGTCGATACGATCTGGCTGGCGCCGTTCTATCCATCGCCGATGCGTGACTTTGGCTATGACGTCACCGACTACTGCAACGTCGATCCGATCTTCGGATCGCTCGCCTCCTTCGATCGCCTGCTGACGCAAGCGCATGAAAAAGGCCTGAAGGTCGTCATCGATTTCGTGCCCAACCACACGTCAGAGGCCCACCCATGGTTTTTGGAGAGCGCGCAATCTCGCGCCAATCAAAAGCGCGATTGGTATATCTGGCGCGATCCCGCTCCGGATGGCGGCCCGCCCAATAATTGGCTCAGCCATTTCGGAGGAAGCGCCTGGACGTTTCATGAGCGCAGCGGGCAATATTATTACCATGCCTATCTGCCGCAACAGCCTGATCTGAACTGGCGCAATCCGAAAGCGCGCGACGCGATGCACGAGGCGCTGCGTTTCTGGTTGCGACGCGGCGTCGACGGATTTCGCGTCGATGTCATGTGGCATCTCGTGAAGGATGCGTCCTTTCGGGATAACCCGCCCAATCCCGATTGGAGCAACCGCGATCCGCAAATTGAACGCCTCCTCCCGGTCTATTCCGCGGACCAGCCCGAGGTCCACGGCGTCGTTGCGGGGATGCGCCGGGTGCTGGACGAATTTGGCGATCGGCTGCTGATCGGCGAGATTTATCTGCCGCTCGAACGGCTCGTCGCCTATTACGGAGACGGGCTCTGCGGCGCCCATCTTCCGTTTAATTTTCTTTTGTTGAACGCGGCGTGGGATGCGCGGAGCGTCGCCAAAATCATTGCGGATTACGAATCCACGCTTCCTGCGGGGGCTGCGCCGAACTGGGTTCTCAGCAACCACGATCGTCCGAGAATCGCCGCGCGGGTCGGCGCGGCGCAGGCCCGCGTCGCGGCGATGCTGCTGCTGACGCTGCGCGGCGTTCCAACGCTCTATTACGGCGATGAGCTCGGCCTCGCCCATGTGCCCGTTCCGCACGACCAGACGCAAGACCCCTGGGCGAAGCGCGAGCCCGACATAGGCGTCGGGAGAGACCCTGCGCGAACGCCGATGCAATGGGACGCTTCGCTCTATGCGGGCTTTTCGACATCGGCGCCGTGGCTGCCGCTCAGCGCCGACCATCGGACGCGCAATGTCTCGGCGATGCGGCAGGATCCTGCGTCGATCCTCACGCTTTATCACAGGCTGTTGCATTATCGCCGCAAGCGCGCGTCGCTAGTCGGCGGGGATTGGCGTCTCCTCGAAGCGGGAGACAGCGTTCTCGCCTATGAGCGCCGCGCGGGCCTCGAAACGACCATTGCGGCGCTTAATTTTTCCGGCGAGGCGATTGAATGGAGCGCCCCTGCGTCGAGGATCGCCGTCTCGACCTGGGGCGACCGTGAGGGCGAGCGCGTCGATCGACTCCTTCGGCTAGGCCCCGACGAGGGCGTGATACTAGAGTCGCAGGGTGAGTAATTTTCGATCGAGCCGCGCTTGCAATTTAACTCAACTGCGAATTATCGCCGCGACGCGCAGAGCTTCGGCGATGGCGCTTTCGGCCGCCGGCAAAGCCTGACCGTCCGAATGAGCCAGCAAGACATTGCCGATGCGTTTCGGCAGCGCGCGGATTTGCGAAACCAGGCCCGGCCGGCAAATCGTGTGCTGATGACCCCAGCGCGTCAGCCGCACTTCTTCCAGCCGCGCTTCTGCGAATGTCTGCGCAAAATAGCGGCGCAGCGCCGAAACGATCGGCGCGGCGAGCCTCGCGCGTTCTCCCTCGCGCAGCAGCGCGCGTCCTTGCGCCGGATTTTCGAACGGCGCATAGGCTGTGAGGACGCCGTGCGTCTGTGACCGCAACGCAGCCGGAACCGCCGCTTGCGCGTCAATCACGTCGGTAAACGCCGGCTCGTCGAGCGCCCATTGGTCGTAAGCCGCAGCCTGCGCCTGTCCTCGAAGACAGCAATTCGCCACCAGATAGCTGCCTTGTGAGAGGCTGCGCATCGTCGCCGCCATATCGAGCGGAAGCCCGCGCAAAATCCGGCTGGTGAAAAAATAAGGCGTGGCGGCGACGACCCAGCGCGCCGAGACGCAGCGCGTCGCGCCAGGCTCTCTTGCGTCGAACCAGGCGACGCGGGCGCGTCCGTCCTCGGCTGGTTCAATAGCGAACACGGCCGCGCCCGTCTCGATGCGGCCCGCTCCGCTGTTGTTCACCCGTTCCGCCATGGCCCGCGCGACGACGGCGTTGCCGCCCGGAAAGGCGTAGATCGGCCCGTTGATTTCGGAAATGAAATTCACGCCGGCGTAAGCGGAAACGCCGTTTGCGGGCGCGCCCAGAGAGGAGAGGCAGAAAGCGTCGAGCCAGCCGAAGAGGGCGGGGTCGATATGCTCCCTTTGCAGAAATTCAAGGAAAGAAAGTCGATCGAGCCCTAGCGCAAAAGCGCTCGCTTTTTGGATTGGTATTTTCGGGAAGTCGGCGCTCTTGCTGAGCCGAGCGACAAGGCGGCGCAGGTCCTCAAAGGGCCGTTTCAGCGCGTCCCCTAAGAGATCGCCGGAAGCGGCGGTCACGACGCGGTCGACCGGCTCCGCAAGGGGCCGGGGCGACAGGCCGAGTTTTTCGTAGAACGCGCCATAGCGCTCGGACAGATCTACGAGATAGGCCGAGCCCAGCGCATAGTCGACGCCCTGCCACTGGCCGCTCTTGGCGTTGCCTCCCGGTTGGGTTTCGCGCTCGAGGATGAGGAGATCGACATCGTCGAGGAGGGAGGCGACGGCCAGCCCGGCAAGACCAGCGCCGACGATCGCCACATCCACGCGCCTTTCAGGCGGCGGAATCGGCCGCGACCATAGGCCGTCCCGGATGGCGTGCATCGGCGCGAAATCGTCGCCCGTCCAAGCGCCGAGCGAATAATCATCCGCCGCAACGCCTGCCTGCGGCAGGATGGCCGCCGCGCCGAGTTGCATGATGATCTCGCGCCGTGTCGGCATCCAACCGCTCGCTCCTGCGCCTGCCTGCGCCTCGAGCTTATCGCGGCTTTTCTATTTTTCCATCATCCAATCGGACGCATGGCGCGGGCGCAGCGCTTTTTTGCGCGCGCCTTTCTTAGTTGAACGTCTCGCCGGCGGGAGCCTCGCAGCTAGCGAAGGCGAAGCTCGGCGTCCGCCGCGCGCTTTTTCCGCCTCTTATCCATGTGTCGCGGATTTTTGCGGGCGTGCTTGGTTGCGGCCGCCGCGGGCGGGCGCGGCTCCGCCGTCAATGCGCCCGGGTTCATCGGCGACGCGCCGATAGGCGCAGGTTCGACGCTCCTTTGAGGCGGCTTTTCTTGCCGGACAGGCGGCGTCCCTGTGTTTTGGCCCGCGCCTTGTTCCGCCGGCGCCTCCTGCATGAGAGGCGGCCTTTGCGTCATGGGCGTTTGTCCGGTTTGCGCGGGCTCAGCCAAATAGCGGAAATGCAACTCCAATGCGCCGAGCGCGACCAGGGCGCAGACGGTGGAGGCGGCGCTGATGATCCTTTCCCAGTCTCGCCTTTTTGGCGTCAGAGGAAGCTGCGGGCGCCGGCTCACGCTCTGTGTTGGATGCGCGTTCTTCCTCCTGCGGCGTGAATTCACGCTGCGCGGCAGCTCGGCTTTATATTCGCTCCACGGCCATGCCAGCGGGACGCTTTCACCCTTGTTGGAATACGCCTTTTGATTTTGCTCAAGCGGTTTGGCTTCTTCGCGCAAGGCGCTGTCGCGCGATAGAAACTTGAGGCGCGGCGCGCGCATCTCTTGCCGCCTCACCTGCATTTTTCGTCGAGCATCGACGCCAGATCGACGCCCAGGATCAGCTCGCCGCGTCGAAGCGGCACATTTGGATCGAGTCTCACACGGGCTTTTTTATCGCCTAGAACGAGAGGATGATAAGCGCGCCAAGCCCTGTCGGGAGGGAGATGGAAATCCAGGCAAGTAAGCTGTTTCGCTTGCTGCGGGTGGTGTGTCTTCGCGGACGTCGGCGTTGTGAGAAGCAGTGCTGCGCCGATGGTTGTCAGGGTGCGCATTGTGTTCGCTCCCTCGTGGAAAGCGAAACGATGACACGGTTCGATGACAGTTTTACAACGAAGCTGATTTTTTCTGGGCAGATTCAACTAATTAGTCGAGCTTCAGCCCAAAGGCGCGCGCTTTAGAGGGTGGCGCGCGATGGAGAGTGGTTAATATAACCGCCGGGGCTTTCAGTTTACCCGCATGTCGAGTGCGCTCGAGCCATTGAGAGGAACAGCGAAGCCATGCTCCGAGCAACGCCGAAATTTTCTCGAAGACGCGTCGTCTTGGGTCGCACCGATGAAGGCGAGGTTTTTTCTTATGCGAAGATACCGGGCGACTCGGTGAAAATAATGAGCGCCGGCACATTTGGCAGAGCGGTTCAAAAGGCCTGCCAACGCCTTGCCAAGCTCGGGAGGAGGACGCGGACATGACCGATCACGGCGGCGCCGGCCTGGACAAAAGTCTTTTTTATAAGTTCGTTGATCTAGACGCATCCGAGGTCGATCAATTACGCGGGATTTTGGCTTACGGCCTCTATAAGAAAGCCAAGGCCGAGTGGATGCAGGGGATCTGGAAGGCGAAAGACCGCGCGCCAACCGAGGACGAGTTGCGGCTGTATCACGACACATGGACGCAGACGAGCATCGATGCGATGTCGAACCGCGCCGATAGCGCCCTGGCGGCATTCGGCGAACGTGTCGTTGACGAAGCCACGGCCGGAATCCTGCGGGATGCGCTACGGGGATCGTTTCGCCGGGCCGTATTGTCGTCGATTCTCGGACTTTTTCTGTTCGCGCTGATCCTTGTGGGCGTCGCCTTCGGTTTCTATTATCTCGGCGTAGACGTCGCGGGCGTCCTGCAAAAAATCACCCCGCCAAAGGCTGGCTAGGGCGAAGGGGCGCGCCTGCCCGCAGCCCGGCCGCGATGAAATTCTCATCGGCGCGGTTCCTGCCGCGCCTACGCCGCAAACGGGGCGTCGCCGCGATCAGGAGGAGCCGCCGATGTCTCCCGCAAATCGCGCCAGTCGCGTTGGAGCGCCCGGCAAGGCGCTCGCCCTCGCCTATCTCGTCGCCGCGACGGCGCCGCTGCTCGCCGCGGCAACGACCGGGATAGAGCCGGAAAGCCGGTGGTCCGAGTTCGGCGCAGGGCTCGCCATGGTCTCCGGCGCCGTGTTCTTTCTCCAGTTCTGGAGCTCGGGCCGGTTCGAGACGCTCTCGGGCCGCATCGGCATCGACCGCACCATGGGTTTCCATCGCATCGCCGCCGTCGCCGCGCTTCTCTTCGCCATCGCCCATCCGATCGCGCCTCTTCTGCCGATGTTTTTCGACGATCCTCGGGCCGCTTCTGCTTTGCTGCTCGACATGCTGACGCGGGGCCGGTTGCTCTCCGGCGTCCTGGCTCTGGCGGGATTGGCGTTTCTCGTGGCCTTTGCGCTGCTGCGAACGCGCCGCGCCATCCGCTACGAAGCCTGGCGGGCGACGCATGGTCCGCTGGCTCTCGTTCTCGCCGGGCTCATTCTGCACCATGCGCTGACCAATGGCGACTACAGCGGCGCGCCGCCGACGCGCATTGTCTGGCTCTTTTTCGGCGCCGGCGCGCTGTTGACGCTTCTGTCGGCTTATGTTCTGCGCCCCTTGCGCATGTGGCGGCAGGGCTGGGTGGTCGAGTCGGTCGCCCCGGCGGGGGAGCATGTCTGGGAGATCATCCTGCGCGCGCCGAAGGATTGCGCCTTCCACTTCAGAGCCGGGCAATTCATCTGGCTGTCTATGGAGCCGAACAGCCCGCCGTTTCACGACCATCCCTTCTCGATCGCCTCCGCGCCGCATATGCTGCCGCGCCTGCGCCTGATGGTGCGCGAAGCCGGCGATTGCACGAATGCTTTCGGCGCCCTTGCAGCCGGCCGGCGCGTGGCGGTGGATGGGCCGCATGGCGGGTTCATCCTGCCGCCCGGCGGCGCCCATGTGGCGATGATCGCCGGCGGCGTCGGCGTCGCGCCCATTCTCGGAATGCTGCAGGAGGCCGCCGAGGCCGGCGACCGGCGCGACTTCCGCCTGCTCTATGGCGCGCGCAATCCGGCTGCCTTTGCGGGGCTCGATCTCATCGAGACCTTCGCCCGGCGCCTCGATCTGCGCATCGTCAAAGTCGTCGACGCCGGGGCGACGCCGCCCGTCTTCGAAGAGGGGCCGATCTCAGGGCGCCATATTCGGGACATCCTCGCCGGCCTGCGCGTGCGAGAGACCTCCTGTCTCGTCTGCGGCCCCCCCGCGATGATGGAGATTGCGACTGACGCCCTACTGGAGGCGGGCGTTCCCGCCGAACGGATTTTCTACGAGCGTTTCGATTATGCCGCCGGGCGCGGCGTGCTGGACAAGCGGCGCCGCAACCAATCTTTGGCGATCATGCTCGCGATCTTCGCCGTCGCGGCGGCTTTCGCCTGGCGCTGATCAGCGTTGCGGCAGGTTTGCCAGATATCGCGCAATCTCGTTGCGCATGGTCGCGTCGAGCTGCTGGTGTTTTTCGAGAAACTTGTCGAGTCTCGCTATTTTCTCCTCGCGCGTCACGCCTTCGAGCTTTCGCGCAAGTCTCGAGGCGCTTGCGTGACATTTTGCGCATTGCTTTTGATAGGCTGTTTCCTGCGCCGCCGCCGCGCCCAGCAGAATCACCCCGGCGCCGATCAGCGCGAGCCTTGTCCGTTTCTTGTTCAGCACGATCGCCTCTCCGCGTTAGGGCGTTTTCCGCCGAAGCGGGAACCGGTTCGGCGAAAAGAAAACCCAAGAACAAAGGTCCAATGCAATCGAAAGCGGACTGACAGGCGATAAGCAGTCCTCGTCCGCCGCTAGGCGGATGCGACATCGTCCAGCAATTCGGACCGAAGGCGAAGCGCAAGCTGATATAATGGCGGTATGTGCTCGGCGTCTGCGTGTGGCCGAGTGACTGCGAAGAAAGCCGCGCGCATGATCGCATGGCTGGATGCGCCGGGACGTTCCGCCTTCACCGCCTTGAGCAATTCCTCGCCGCTCAAGCCTGCAACAGCCTTCTGCACAAGTGTCTCCGCAAGCAATCGTCGCTCAGCATCCATCCTCTAATACCTCATGCCTATTAAGCGCTTGGTAATTTCCTTAGTCACCCGCCTTGCGACAACGCGTCAATTTGTCGCTCAGCTTGTAAAAATGAGACTGAACTATTTGCAGTTCGGCTTACGGCGGGGTCTTGAAGGCGATCAAGCCACTTCCCACTGTGACCATTCAATGTCGCCTCAATAAGGGAGGGAATGAAAATGGCGCTGCTCGAGGACGTGCTTGGAATGGAAGGAGCGGCGGGGCCCGTGGCGATCGGGGTCGGCGCGCTTCTCTTGGCGCCCAGAGTGCTGCCGATCATCGGCCGCGTTCTCCGCCCGGTCGCAAAGGAAGTCATCAAGATCGGCCTCGCAGCCTATGACGAGGCGCACGCCACTGTGTCGGAGGCGTATCAGGCGACCAGCGATCTCGTCGCCGAAGCCCGGTCTGATCGGGAAAAGGAGAGCGCGGCGGGACGCGGGCCGCAGACGAGCCGGGCCATGCACAAGAGGTCGGAGCGCGTCCACGAGGAGCCGGGCGGCTTGGCAGGTCAGCCAGGCTGATTTTCGGGCGGCGTCCTGCCGCCCTGTTTTTTGTATAAGCGTTGGTGCGATTCTTATTTGAGCGTTTGTGTCACTTGGTTGGCTAAGCGTTCGTGTCGCTTGGTGTGGTAAGCGCAATCTTGCGCTCGGGCGCGATCAGACAAAGCATCATCGTCATCGCTCCGCGCACGAGGCGTCGCTGTCGCAAAGCTTGTCGCGCCGCAGGCTCAAGCCCGAACCGACAAGCGCAGGGAAACTTTCGTCACAGGGGCGCGTTAATGCGGCTCGACCACTCCTGAACGGGGACATTGCGATGGGACGAGCGGATAGATCAGGGCTTGGCGATACGGCGCAGATCCTGCGGGACGACGTGGCTGGTCTCGCGGATGGAATCACAAAGCTTTTCGGCGGAAACACGGACGCCGAGGCCGCCAAACTTCGCGACCGGGCGCAACGCATCCGTGACGACGTCCAGGTTTTGTTTTCCGAGGCCTCTTCACAGGGGCGTGAGCTGATCGACCAATCCGGCGTCGGCAAGTGGCAGGGCTATGTCGAAGATACGGTCCGGGACAGACCCCTGACGATGCTGGCTCTCGCAGCGGGCGTCGGGATGATTATCGGCAGCCAATGGGGCTCCGCTTACGCCGGCAGGAAAAGCGGGCGGCGGCGAAGCTGGACGACGAACTGGTAGGCCGCTGAGCGGCGCGGACCCGGCGCGGGATCAGGTCGCGCGCCGGGGAGGCGTCCGGCGGCTCAGGCCGTGCTCGGTCTTCTCCCAGTGGAAAGGGCGCAGCCAGAGTTCCGCCAGCGCCCGCCAGGCCGCCAGGCTCACCATCAGAAACCATAGCGGCGACGTGAGCAGCGTCGGCCAGGACAGCGCGAGGCGCCGCCGCCGCATGCCGATCAGCAGCGGCGCGGTCACGGCCGCCGCGCCGGCCAGCGCAAGATAGACGGCGAAGGCCCCGAACGCGACCTCGACCGGCGTTTGCGGCGCGAACAGGGTTCCGGTCGCCGCATCGCGGCAGAAGCGGATAACGAGCGCCGGGCCAAGCAGCGGCGCCAGCACGCTGCCCGTAAACATCGACAAAACCGCGGCGCCGCGCGCCCCGCCAAGGTCGCGGAACAGGCGGTCGGGGCGCCGGCAATGGACCAGCGCCGTTTGCATCCAGCCCTTCATCCAGCGGGTCCGCTGCTTCAGCAAGGCGGCGAGCCGCTCCGGCGCCTCCTCGAAAGTGGCCGAGGCGAATGTCTCGATGCGGAAACCGGCGCGGGCGAGGCGCAGGCCGAGATCCGCGTCCTCGGTGACATTGTAGGCGTCCCAGAAGCCGACGGCGCGCAGCGCCTCGATGCGGAAGTGGTTGGACGTGCCGCCGAGGAAGAGCGGCAGGCCGAGAGCCGCAAGGCCCTTGTTGTAGACGTCGAAGAGGCCGGCGTAATCGAGTGCGTAGAGCGAGCTCAGGGGATTACGCCCGCCATTGTCGACGACGAGGCTCGCCTGGAGACAGGCGACGTCGCGCGGAAGAGCGGCGAACAACGCCGCGGCCCGTCGCAGCTGACCCGGCTGCGGCAGGTCCTCCGCATCATAGACGGCGACGAGCGACCCGCGCGCGAAAGCCGCCGCGACATTGAGCGCGCGCGGCTTGGTGCGCGGGCCGCCTTGGGGCGCGATCACGATCTCGCGCCAGCCGCGCGGCGGATCGGCGCGCAGCGCCGCAAGCGTCTCCAGATCATCCGCTTCCAGCACGAATTTTATGTCGAGCTTCGCGCGTGGGTAATCGAGCCGATCGAGCGCCCGGCAGAGCTGGCGGACGATGCGGGCCTCGCGGTAGAGCGGGATGATCAGCGTGTAGATCGGCGCTTGCGCGTCGTCGATCAGCGGCGTCTCCTCGCGCCGGTCGAAACTCGCGGCGCAGGCGAAGAGCCGCAGCAGGGCGCTGGCGAGAAACGGCAGGCCGAGCGCGAGCGAAGCTATGTGCGCGACCGTCGGGTGGGGCGCGAACGCCGCGCCGCCGAGCAGCGCCAGCGCCGCCGCGCCGGCGGCGATCGGCGCCCGCCGCGACGCCAGCCGGGCGCAGAGGGCGGGGTCGGCGATCTCGGCCGAGGCCGCGGCGTTCCGCGCCAGCGTCTCTGCGGCCTCGGCGCGCAACATGGCGGCGAGCCGCGTGCGCGTCGTGATCGCGAACAACGGGCGCCCTCGGGCGGCCCGCGCCGCGCCGATCAGGCGGCCGATCTGCGCCCCGCCCGGCGCAAAGAGCCATTGCAGCCCGCGGGCGTTTTCGGCGAGCGGCGCGAAGCCCGCCGCCGCATGCGCCGCGGCGTCGGCGCCGGCCGCCGTCTCGCCGGCCTCCTCCTCCTCCCAGAAGGGAACGCCGAGATGGGCGGCGAGCGCGCGGAAGAAACTGTCCTCGGCGATGATCCCCTCGCCGAGCAGCGCCGCGTCGGCGGTCACGCCTTGGCGCCGGGCGAGCGTCGCGGCATAGTGCAGCGCTTCCGCGGGCGCGTGCTCGGCGAGAAACGCGACCTCCACCGGAAATGGGGATGCGGCGAGCGGCGATGGCGCGGGCGGGGCCGTCTGGCGGCGTTGTCGTAACGCCGGGCCGCGCCGCGGCTGCCCTATTTTCTCGACCGGATCGAGGCTCACAATGACTGACTCACGGGAAACCTCTTCCGGCGCAGCGGCGCGAATCGGCGCCGCGACCTTTGCAGTTTCGGGCCGGGCCGCCGTCGTTGCAACACGCATGTTTACAGTCGGATGGGCGCGGACGCTTCTTGTCGCCGCGGCGGCGCTCGTCATGGTCGGGCAGGGCGCGCGCGCGGCGGAGCCGGTCCCCTCCTTCTGGGACCCGGGCCACAAATGGGAGAAGCCCGACCTCTCCGGCCTGCGGCAAATCCGCTTTCTGACCGAGGACGATTTTCCGCCGTTCAATTTCGCATCGCCGGACGGGCGTCTCGTCGGCTTCAACGTCGATCTCGCCCGCGCCATCTGCGAGGAGCTGGAGCTGCCCTGCTTCATCCAGCGGCGCCGCTGGGATCTGCTGCTGCCGGCGCTCGACGAGAACGCCGGCGACGCCGTCATCGCCGCTGTCGCCATCAACGACGAGACGCGCGCCAAGGCGGATTTCACCGAGCCTTATCTGACGACGCCCGGTCGTTTCGTCATGCGCTCCGACACGGTGTTGAAGGGCGCGACGCCGGAGATTCTGGAGGATCGTCGCGTCTCGGTGGTCGCGGGCTCGGCGCATGAGGCCTTCCTCAAGGCGTTTTTTCCGAAAGTGGAGATCGCGCCCTTCGAGACCGCGGCGCTCGCTCGCAACGCGTTGAAGACCGGCCGCGTCCATGCCCATTTCGGCGACGCGCTGTCTTTGTCTTATTGGCTGAACGGCGCCGAGGCGGCGGGCTGTTGCGTCTTCCGCGACGGTCCATACGGGGACGCGCGCTATTTCGGCGACGGCGTCGGCGTCGCCGTCAAGAAGGGAAACGCCCAATTGCGGCGGGCGCTGGATTACGCGCTGGCGCGGCTCGCGCAAAAGGGCGTCTACAGCGAGCTGTATCTGAAATATTTTCCGGTCGGGCCGTTTTAGCCGCGCTGCCCCGGCCCGCGCCTTCGAGGCGCGCTGCCGGCCGGGGCGGGCGGGGCCTCAGCGCGTCGGCCGGCCGAGCAGTTCGGCGATCGCCGCGCGGGCGACGCCGATCGCGCCGAGGAGCCGGCGCAATTCCGCGCCGCCGTCGCGGCCCGCCTGCACCGCCTGCTGATAGGCGTCCGCCGCGCGGCTGACGTCGACGGCGCCGATCGCGCGGGCCGAGCTTTTCAGCCTGTGGGCGAGTTCGGCGCGCCGCCGCATCTCCAGCGCGCCGGTCGGCTCCGCGAGCCGCAGCGCCAACTGCTGCGCCTGCGTGTCGAACATCGACAGAAGTTCGTTCTCGAGCGCGGCGTCGCCCAGCGTGCGCCGCGAGAGGTGTACGAGGTCGAGCGCCGGCTCGCCGCTCGAGGGCGGCTCGGCGGTCTCTCTCTCCTGGTCGAGTTTTTCTGCGGGGATGCCCATGGTTTCGTCTCCGCTGGCTTTCGCGCGCGCCTGGCTGCGACTGCGGCGCCGGGGGACGAGCAAATGTCGACGCGACCAGCGCCTTTCTCGAGAGTTGCGCAAGCTTGGCGCACTGTGGTGAAAGGGACGTTAACGACGTTTAACAATACCTAGGGCGCGAAGGTTTCAATCGCGAGCCAGGGGCTGTAACATTTGGTTAACGATCTGCGTCTTGGGCTCTGCGCCTCGGGCGTGGAACGAGATCTGGGGGCGGAGCGGGCCGCGCGCCCGCTCCAGAGCGTAAAGAGATGGCGATGTCGGGCAAGATCCAGGATGCGGCCGCGGCTGCTTTGTCGGCGATTGAGGAAGCGCTCGATCTCGGCGCGCCTCCGGCCGAGGCGCCGGCCGCCAAACAGGAGCCCGCGACGGACGCCGCCGCCCCGGCTGCGACGCCGGCCCCGGCCAAGGCGGAAGATCCCGCAAAATCAATAGCGGCGGCCATGGGCCTCGCCGCCAAGCCGCCGGCCTCGAAGCCCGCGGAAAAGCCCGCGCCCGCCGCCAAGGATACGAAGATCGAACCGCCGCGCAGGGAGGCCCGGGGCCGCCGCGCGCCCGAGCCGCCGGCGCCGAAGCCTGCCCCGAAAAGCCCGCCGGTCATTCCGGCCGGCGCCCCGGCCAATGACGACCGGCGCAGCATCGGCGAGCTGCGGCAAGCGCTCCAGCTCAAGCCGAATCGCGCGATCATGGGGATGACCTTCCTGTCGATCGTCGTCTGGGCGGCGCTGTGGACGCTGTTCGTATATTTCGAGCGGGCCGAGATCGTCGGGGCGGACGGCTCGCTCATCGGGCCGAAGCCGGTGCTGACGCTGCTCGCTCTCTTCGGGCCGATCGTCTTCTTCTTCGCCACCGGCGTCATGGCCAAGCGCGCCCATGAAATGCGGCTCATCGCCAATTCGATGACCCAGGTGGCGATCCGCCTCATCGAGCCCGAGACGATCGCGACCGAGCAGGTCGTCGCCTTGTCGCAGGCGATCCGCCGCGAGGCGGCCTCGATGGGCGACGGCATAGAGCGGGCGCTGGCGCGGGCCGGCGAGCTGGAAGTGATCGTGCGCAGCGAGGTGACGAATCTCGAGCGCTCCTATTCCGAGAACGAGCGCCGCATCCGCCTGCTGATCGACGAACTGGCGCGCGAGCGCGAGGCGATCGTCGTCAACGCCGACAACGCCCGCACGGCGCTGTTCGGCGCGCGCGACTCCCTGTCGCAGGAGCTTGCCGCCACCTCCGCCCATCTCGCCGAGGCGGTCAGCGAGGCCGGCAGC
This sequence comes from Beijerinckiaceae bacterium, assembly GCA_033853615.1. GTDB lineage: Bacteria > Pseudomonadota > Alphaproteobacteria > Rhizobiales > Beijerinckiaceae > Methylosinus. The sequence continues at coordinate 51,986 of JAWOLK010000048.1, forward strand.
CGCGTCACCACGGCGCTCGGCTCGAAGGGCGAAGAAATCAAGATCGCGCTGGAGCGCGCCGGCGACGACTTCGGCTCCACGCTCACGACGCATGGCTCCGAGGTGGTCGGCAAGCTGAAGAGCGCCGGCGAGGAGGTCACGCGCAACATCAGCGCCGCCACTTCCGACGTGACCCGTCGCTTCACCGACGGAGTCGCCGACGTCGACAGCAAGCTGCGGACGACCGGCGAGGCGCTCGCCGTCGATCTCGGGGTGCGCGGCGCCTCGATCGTCGAGCGTTTCGAAGAGGTCGGAACGCATCTCAGCGAGACGATCGGCGGCCAGGGCGACCGCCTCGTCGTGCGCCTGGCGGAGACCAGCGAGCGCATCCAGGAGACGATCGCCACGAAGGGCGGGGCGCTCGACGCATCGCTCGCCGAAGGGGCCGAACGCATCTCGAGCCGCGTCGCCGAGCAGGTGGAGAGCGCGCGCGGCGTCTTCAGCCGGGCGGAAGGCCAGCTCGCCGAGCTTCTGGAGACCGCCCACAGCCGGGCGCATGAGCAATTGGAGACGCGCGGCCGCGCGCTGCGCGAGAGCATCGCCCAGACGGTGACGGAAAATGTCTCGGCGCTCGCCGAGCACGCCGAGGCGCTGCAGGATCGTTTCGCCTCGGTGGCCGGCGAGGCCGTCTCGGCGATCGCCGTGCACGGCGACCGCGTCAACGAGACGCTCGCGGAGCGCCTGGAGAGATTCGAGCGCCTGATGCTCGACAAGAGCACGGGCGTCGCCGACGCGCTGGTGGAAAAGGGCGCGGCGGTCGAAGCGACGCTCACGAGCCGTCTCGCCGCCTTCGAGGCGGCGGTGGCCCGCGCGAGCGGCGCGACGGCCGAGAGCATCGCCGGGCATGGCGTCCATGTCGAGGCGACGCTTTTGGAACGGCTCGCCTCCTTCGAGGCGGCGGTGCTCGGGGCGAGCGGCGCGACGGCCGAGAGAGTCGAAGAACAGAGCCAGCGCGTGGCGACGGAGCTGGCCGAGCGGCTCGCCGCCTTCGAACAGACGCTGGCGCAGGCCGGCGGCGCGGCGGCGAGCACGGTCGAGGAGCGCAGCGCGGCGGTAGAGGCGGCGCTGTCCGAGCGGCTCGCAGCCTTCGAGGCGGCGGTGGCGCGCGCGAGCGGCGCGACGGCGGAGAGCATCGCCGGTCACGGCGTCCATGTCGAGGCGACGCTTTTGGAACGGCTCGCCGCCTTCGAGGCGGCGGTGCTCGGCGCGAGCGGCGCGACGGCGGAGAGAGTCGAAGAACAGAGCCAGCGCGTGGCGGCGGAGCTGGCCGGGCGGCTCGCGGCCTTCGAAAAGGCGCTGGCCAACGCCGGCGGCTCGGCGGCGAGCACGGTCGAGGCGCGCAGCGCGGCGGTAGAGGCGGCGCTGTCTGAGCGGCTTGCCGCCTTCGAGGCGGCGGTGCTCGGCGCGAGCGGCGCGACGGCCGAGAGAGTTGAAGAACAGAGCCAGCGCGTTGCGACGGAGCTGGCCGAGCGGCTCGCGGCCTTCGAAGAGGCGCTGGCCCGCGCCGGCGGCGAGGCGGTCGGCAAGGTCGACGCCCGCGGCGCGGTGGTCGAGACGACGCTCGCCGAGCGGCTTGCCGCCTTCGAGGCGGCGGTGGCCCGCGCCAGCGTCGAAACCGCCGGCAAGGTCGAGGAGCGCAGCGCCGCCGTCGCGGAGACGCTGGCCGGACGCTTTGCGGCTCTGGAGGAGACGCTGCTGCGCGCCAGCAGCGAGGCCGCCGCCCGGGTCGAGGAGCGCGGCGCCCATGTCGAGACGACGCTGGCCGAGCGTCTTGCCGCCTTCGAGGCGGCGGTGGCGCGCGCGAGCGGCGAGACCGCCGGCAAGGTCGAGCAGCAGAGCGCGCATGTCGAGACGACGCTGGCGGAACGGCTCGCGGCCTTCCAGGCTGCGCTGGCCCGCGCCAGCCAAGAGGCGCTCGACAAGCTCGAAGGGCGGGGCGCCCATGTCGAGACGACGCTGGCCGAGCGACTCGCCGCCTTCGAGGCTGCGGTGGCGCAGGCGAGCGGCGCGACGGCCGACAGCGTCGCGGGCCATGGCGCCTATATAGAGGCGACCCTGGCCGAGCGGCTCGCCGCCTTCGAGGCGGCGGTCATGCAGGCTGCGGGCGACACGGCTCATCGGGTCGGCGAGCACAGCGCCTATGTCGAGGCGACGCTCGCGGGTCGCCTCGCCGCCTTCGAGGAGGCGGTTTCGCGGGCGAGCGCCGAGACGGCCGACCGCCTGGTGCAGAACGGCGCGCACATCGAATCCGCGCTCGTGGAGAAACTCGCCGGTTTCGAGACGACCGTCGCCCAGGCGGCGGGCGAAGCGGCCGGCAAGCTCGAAGATCGCAGCGCCCAGGTCGAGGCGACGCTGCGCGAGCGCATCGGAGCCTTCGAGGAGGCGCTCGCGGAGGCGACCAGCGCCACGGCGGCGAGCGTCGCCGGCCATCGCGCCTATGTCGAGGAGACTTTGGCCGAGCGGCTCGCGGCCTTCGAGGCGGCGGTGGCCCAGGCCGCCGGCGAGACCGCGCAGAAGGTCGGCGCGCACAGCGCCCATGTCGAGGCGACCGTCGAGCAGCGCCTCGCCGCCTTCGAGGCGGCCCTCGCGCGCGTGAGCGGCGAGACCGCGGAAAAGGTCGAAGAGCAGGGCGTCCGCGTGGGCGCGGAGCTTGCCGATCGTCTCGCCGCCTTCGAGGCGGCGGTCACGCGCGCCAGCGCCGAAACGGCGGCGCGCGTCGCCGAGCAGAGCGGCTTCGTCGAAAGCGCGCTTACCGATCGGCTGGCGAATTTCGAGGAGACGGTGGTTCAGGCCAGCAGCGACGCAGCGATTCGCGTCGGCGAGCATGGCGACCGTCTGTCCCAGGCGCTGACGGACGGCGTCGCCGCCTTCGAAGAAAATTTCGGCCGCCGGGGCGAGGAGGTCGTCGCCAAGCTCGCCGAACAGGGCGAGCGGGCCAAGACGCTGCTCTCCGGCGAGATCGCGCGGTTCGAGGAGGCGGTTTCGCAGCAGGGCGCGGAGACCGCCGCAAGGCTGACGGCGGAGGGCGTCGCCCTCACCGAGCGCGTCGCCGCCTTCGAGGGCATGGTGACGCGGGCGAGCGGCGAGGCGGCGAGCCGCGTGACGCAAGAGGGCGCGCGCATCGCCGCGACGCTGTCGGACGGCGTCGCCTCCTTCGAAACCACCGTGAAGCGCCACAGCGACGACGTCGCCTCGAGCGTGGAGCAGCACGCGGCGCGCGTCGCCGCCCACACCGGCCGCGTCGACGAGCTGTTGTCGGAGCGCATCACCGCGCTGACCGACGCCGGCGAACGGCTGACCGGCCTGCTGGAAACGACGCGCGAACAGGCGCGCGAGCAATTCGAGGCGCATGGCGAAGCGCTGCGCGCCTCGCTGCAGCAGAGCGCCGCCGACGCCGCTCTGTCGCTGTCGGCCCATTCCGCCGAGATGCAGGACCGTTTCGGCGCCACCGCCTCGGACGCCATCGTCGCAATGGCGACGCAGGGCGAGCGCGTCACCGAGCTTCTGTCGCAGCGCCTCGCCGTCTTCGAGAAGACGCTGCTCGGCCAGGGATCTGACGTCGCCGAGACTCTGGCGTCGCGGGGCGAGCGTATCGCCCAGGCGATGGGCGAGAATCTCCAGCTCTTCGAGCGCGCGCTGCTGCGCGACGGCGGATCGCTCACCGAGCGCATCGGCGAGCACGCCCAGCGCTTCACGGCGGAAGTCGGCGAGCGGCTCAACGCCATCGAGGAGATCATCACGGTTCAGGGCGCGGCGCTGGTCGAGCGGCTCGGCTCCGGGACGGATGACGCGGCGGCGCGCATCGCCGAACATGCGCAGCGTCTGTCGGATGAGATTTCCGAGCGTCTGTCGCTGATCGACGAGACGATGAAAACCCACGGCGGCGCGCTGGTCGAACAGCTCGGCGCCCAGGCGGAGGAGATCGCCGGCCGGATCGGCGCGCATTCGGAACAATTCTCGGGCGAGGTCGGTCAAAAGCTCGCCGCGCTGGAGGAGACGGTTCTGGTCCACGGCGCGGCGCTGGTGGAGCAGCTCGGCGCCCAGTCCGAGCAGGTCGCCACGCGCATCGGCGAGGAGGCGCAGCGCTTTTCCGGCGAGGTCGGCGAAAAGCTGGCCGCCTTCGAGCAGGTCGCGACGACGCAGGGCGGCGCGCTGGTCACGCGCCTCGGCGCCCAGAGCGAGCAATTCGCCGCGCGTCTCGGCGCGCAGTCGGATCGCGCCGCGGCCCGGATCGGCGAGCATTCGGAGCGTTTCGTCGGCGCGGTGAGCGAGAAGCTTTCGGCGCTCGAGCAGACCATGTCGGTCCAGGGCGGCGCGCTGGTGGAGCAGCTCGGCGCGCAGTCGGAGCAGATCACGGCGCGCATCGGCGAAAGTTCCGAGCGCTTTTCGGAGGAGGTCGGCCAGAAGCTCGTCGCCTTCGAGGAGGCGGTGGCCGCGCAAACGAGCGGCCTCGGCGAAAGGCTCGGCGCCGAGTCCGAGAAGATCGCCGGCCGCGTCGCCCAGCAGGTCGAGCAGGTCTCCGGCGAACTCGGCCAGAAGCTGACGGCGCTGGAAGAGACGGTCTCGGTCCAGGGCGGCGCGCTGGTCGAGCAGCTCGGCGCGCAGTCGGACCAGATCGCGGCGCGCATCGAGGAAAGCTCCGAGCGCTTCTCCAAGGAGGTCGGCCAGAAGCTCGTCGCCTTCGAGGAATCGGTCGCCGCGCAGGCGGGCGGCCTCACGGATCAGCTCGGCGCGGAAGCGGAGAAGATCGCCGGCCGCGTCGCCGGGCAAGTGGCGCGGGTCTCGGGCGAACTCGGTCAGAAGCTGACGGCGCTGGAAGAGACGGTGTCGGTCAAGGGCGGCGCGCTGGTGGAGCAGCTCGGCGCGCAGTCGGACCAGATTTCGGCGCGCATCGGCGAAAGCGCCGAGCGCTTCTCCGAGGAGGTCGGCCAGAAGCTCGTCGCCTTCGAGGAGGCGGTCGCCGCGCAGGCGGGCGGCCTCGCGGATCAGCTCGGCGCGGAGTCCGAGAAGATCGCCGGCCGCGTCGCCGCGCAAGTGGAGCAGGTTTCCGGCGCGCTCGGTCAGAAGCTGACGACGCTCGAAGAGACGGTTACGGTCCAGGGCGGCGCGCTGGTCGAACAGCTCGCGGCGCAGTCGGAGGAGATTGCGACGCGCCTCGGCGCCCATTCGGAGCGTCTCACCGGCGAAATGGGCGAAAAGCTCGCGGCGCTGGAAGAGACGGTCGTGGCGCATGGCGGCGCGCTCGTGGAGCGGCTGGCGGCGCAATCGGACGAGATGGCGGCGCGCATCGGCGAACAGTCGCAGCTCCTGACCGGCGAACTCGCCCAGCGGCTCGGCGCCATCGATGAGACGCTGGCGACGCAGGGCGGCGGGCTCGTGGAGCAACTCGCGGCGCAGGCGGATCGCATCACCACGCGCATCGGCGCGCATGCCCAGCGCTTCTCGGGCGAGATCGGCCAGCGGCTGGCGGGGGTCGACCAGACCTTCGCCGCGCAGGGCGACGCTCTGGTCGAGCGCCTCTCGGCCCAGGCCGGCGACATCGTCGAGCGCATCGGCGAACGGACCGGGCTGATTTCGGCGGAGATCGGCCAGCATATCGCGGTGATCGACGAGACGCTCGTCGCCCAGGGCGGCGCGCTGGTGGACCGGCTGGCGGCGCAGACCGAGATCATCGCCTCGCGCATCGGCGATAACTCCCGCCATTTCGCGCAGGAGCTGGACGAGCGGCTGCACACCGTGGAGGAGGCGATCTCCGTCAAGGGCGGCGCGCTGGCCGAGCGCATCTCGACCGAGGCGCAGCAGCTCGCCGCGCGCATCGGCGATAATTCGCGCCATTTCGGCGAAGAGCTGGACCAGCGCCTGAACGCGCTGGAGGAGACGATCGTCGTCAAGGGCGGCGCGCTGGTCGAGAAGCTGGACGCGCAGACCAACGAGGTGACGGCGCGCATCGGCGACCACGCCGATCGGCTTGCCTCGGAAGTCGGCGGCCATCTCGCCGCGATCGACGACGCCATCTCCGTGCGGGGCGAGGGGCTCGTGGACAAGCTCGGCGCCCGCGCCGAAGGCGTCTCTGCGGTCATCGCCGAGGCGATGGCGCGTTTCGAGAACAGTTCCGACGCGCGGCTCAAGGAAGCGGCCGAGCGGCTGGAGGGTCTGGTGCAGCGCATCGACCAGGGGCTCGCCTCGGGCGGCCAGCGGCTGCGCGAAAGCCTCGCGAAACATGCGCTGGACGTCGCCCGGGTCGTCGGCGACGGCGGCCGCGACATGGCGAGCGCGCTCGACCAGAAGATCAAGGACATCGAAAACACGCTCGGCGACCGCTCGCTGCAAATGTCCGACGAGCTGGCCGCCAAGGCGGATGCGATCAACGAGGCGCTCAAGGGCCGCGCCGACGAGATCGCCGCGACGCTCGACGGGCGCATCGACGCCTTCGAGAAGAATGTCGTCGGCCGTCTCGGCGAGGTCTCGGCGGAGCTCGAGGAGCGCAGCCGCCTCGTCTCCGAGACGCTTGCCTCGCGGCTCTTCGAAATCGGCGACACGCTGGCCGCAGCGCGGCGCGAGCTGGACGCGACGCTGCACGCCCGCACCGGCGAACTCGGCCAGGCGCTCACCCAGCGCGTCGAGGAGATCAGCGCGACGCTGGAGGAAAGGCTCGGCGGCGTCGATGCGGCGCTCGGCGAAAGAGGAGCCTCCGTCGCGCGCGAATTGCAGAGCGTCGGCGATCTCGTCGCCCAGGCGCTCGAGAGCCGGGGCGCCTCTATCGTCGAACAACTGGCGCTGCGCCGGTCGGAGCTGGTCGATTCGATCGACGAGACGACGAAGTCGCTCAAGGAGGCGCTGGAGGCCGGCGCCGAGACCTCGGTCGGGGCGATGCTCGCGACCAGCGAGAAGCTGCGCGCCGAGCTGCCGGCGGTGCTCGACAAGCTCGGCCAGACCAATGTCTCGCTGCGCGGCATCATCCAGCAGGCGGGCGGCAATCTCGCCGCGCTCGATGCGGAGCTCGGCGGCAAGCTCGCCGAATTCCAGACGTCGCTGCAGGACGCCTCGGCGCGGATCGCCGAGATCGGCGACATCGCCGGCGGCACGGTGCGCGACGCCTCGGAGATCGTCGGCGCGATGGAGACGCACAGCCAGTCGCTGGCGCAGAGCGCGAGCGATCTGGCGCGCAGCCAGGCCGCGCTCGACCAGACCTTCGAGCAGCGCCGACGCACGTTGGAGTCGCTCGTTACGCTGGTCGAGGACAAGCGCCGCGAATTCGAGGCGGCCTTGGGCTCCTTCTCGGGCCTCGTCGAGGAGAGCTTCCGCCATGTCGAGGCGCGGGCGCAGGACGTCAGCGGCCTGTTGAACCAGACCACGCAGGAGACCGCCGGCATCGTCGACCAGCGCTTCGCCGAAGTGCGGGCGGCGGCGGCGCGCGAGCGCGAACAGACCGCCGCTGCGCTGCGGGCGGCCTATGAGCAGGCGACCTCCGATCTCGACCGCATGTTCGGCGGGGCGACGCAGAAATTCACCGAGGCGCTGTCGGAAATCCGCGGCGTGTCGGCGGAGATCCAGCGCGAGGTGGAGGCGGCGCGCGCCGAGGTGCGGCGCGGGGCGCAGGAGCTGCCGCGCGAGGCCGCGGAACAAGCCTCGGCGCTGCGGCGCGTCGTCGGCGACCAGGTCAAGGCGCTGAACGAGCTGACCGACATCGTCGCGCGCTCGGGCCGCGTCTACGACATCGCCGAACCGGCCGCCGGCGCGGCCGCCCCGGCGCGTCCGACCTGGAGCGAGCCCGCGCCGGCCAAGCCGCGCTCGACCCCGGCCGCGGCCCCG
>JAWOLK010000049.1:0-17305 GCA_033853615.1 Beijerinckiaceae bacterium
GCCGGTGTGCGTGACGGAATTGGTCATGATGCCGAGCGCCCGCGCCGAACTTTGGGCGACCTATCGCGACGCTGCGGGACGCGTGGCGCAGCCGCCGCAAAAAGCTTCCGCCACCTTGAAAACGACCGGCCTGAAGATGGGCAGCGGCGATTCCTGGCCGGCGGTCGATCTCGCCAAGGTTGAATTCGAGCAAGGAGAAGCGCTGCATAAGTCCGCCCTCGGCGTGATCGGCGATGCGCTGAAGGTCACGCAGGCGGGCGGCATATTCGCCGACGCCCGGCCGGATGCGCGCGCCGCGCCTCTGCCGGGGGGCTGCAAGGCGCTTCCCCCCGGCCACCGCCGGCGCATCTTCTTCGGGCTCGAGGATCTCAAGGACGAATCGAGCTTTGGTCTGGGCTATGAGGAGGTTGACGCGCATGGCGATCCTGTGCCGGGCACGCACACGCCGGTCGCGCGTTTCGATCCGAAGAGGCCGACGATCTGCCTGCCGCTCGGCCCCGGCCAGAGGCCCGTTCACGAGCTGTGGGAGCTGGTGCAGCTCTCGACCGAGAACCACAATTTCCACATTCATCAAACGAAGTTTCGGACCGTCGACGCCACGGCGCCGTCGTCCTCGCCGAACGGCGTGAGGCCCGCTCCGGGAACAGGCTATGGGATTTTGCAGGATAATCTGCCGCTCGGCGTCGTGACGCCGGACGCCGCAATCCGCGAGGAGGTGATGAACGATCAGAGCGGCGTGTGTTCAATTGCGCAGTGGCGCAGCGGACATTGCGGCGCCAAGCCGGTGATCGTCGATATTCCTTTCTCGGAACTCGGCGAGTTCGTCTACCACTGCCACATCCTCGAACATGAGGATGGAGGCATGATGGCGAAGATACGCGTCGTTGCTGCGCCGCGCTGAGCAGCGCCGCTCGGGCGGAGAACGCTCTACTCCACCTGCTCCTCCTTCGCCGCCTTCTGCGACAGGCGGCGGACCCGCTCCATGAACAGCCAGGAGGCGATGAGCGCGAAGGGCAGGAACAGCGCCGTCGCCGTCTCCGCCGACATGCCTTGCGGCAAGAGTTTCTCGTCGCTCAGCGCTTTGTCGACGAAGCCGGCAATGCCCATCAGATAATAAGTGAGGGCCGCGATGGAGATCCCCTGCACGATGCGGTTGAGCCGCATTTGCAGCCGCGCTCTGCGGTTCATATCGTCGAGCAGGTCGCGGTTTTGCCGCTCCAGCTCGAAGGTAATGCCGGTGCGCATCAGGCCGATGGCGCGCTCGACCTGGTGCGACAGGCGCGAGAGCCGCGCCTCGACCGCATTGCAGGTCTCGATCGCCGGGTCGAGCCGCGCGCTGAAGAAGGCGGAAATCGTCACAAATTGCGCTTCTTTGGTTTCCTGCAGCAGCTCCAGCCGATTCTTCACCAGCGCGTGATAGGCGCGGCTCGCGCCGAAGCGAAAGGCGGTGCGGGTCGAGAGCGCCTCGCTCGCCGTCAGCAGATCGGAAAGGCGGCGCAGAAGATCTTCGTTGGTGCGGGTGTCGTGCATGCGGCTCAGCGCATGCATGATGCCGGAGACTTCGCGCTCCATCGCCCGCAGTTCCGGGCTCGCGCGGCGCGCTTCGGGCAGGCCCAGCAGCGCCATGGTGCGATAGGTTTCGATCTCCAGCACGCGCTGCGCGAGACGCCCGATCTCCAGCCGATCGGCGGCGGGGTCGGCGCGGATGACGAGCCGCGTATAGCCCGCCGGATCGACGGCGAAATCGGCGAGCACATGCGCGGCGCCCTTGCCGACGCCGACGACGCAGAGGCTCGGCGAGTGAAACAGCGCCGCAAGCGCGTCGAGATCATGCTCGGGACCGACGACGCAAAGATGCGCGGCGACGATCAGCCTGCCGGGCGGGCGAAACAGGATCTCGCCGGCGCCGAGCGGGTCCGGGTGGCTGAACGGAACATCCGCGTCGCGCGAGGTCGAGAGGCTGTAGGTCGTAAACTCCGTGTGCTGTTCCCAGCGCAGAGCCCAGGGGCCGAGATCGAAATAATGGAACTTCGCCTCGGGGGCCGGCGGCGGCACGCCGCGCTTGCGCGCGAGCGCCACCAGCGCCTTGCGGTCGGCGCGGCTCTCATCCTCATTCGTCGCGAAGGCGAAGTGATAGACGCGCCGCGGCGTCGCGAGCGGCAGGAAGGGTCGCGCATGTAGCTCGGCGAGGACCGCCGCGCGCGCGTCATGCTGTTTCAGCACGTAGCCGGATTTCGTGGCCATATACATTGGCGTTTCTCCGCGGCGCGTCAGGTGACGACGCTCGGCGCGCGGCGGCCGGTGTAGCGCGGAATATCGGCGAGAATCCGCGACAGGTCGATCAGATCGGCGAGCGCCGCCTGCGTGTCCATCGACTGGCGCGCGACGATCGGCTCGTAACGTTCGAGATAGACGCGCAGCGTCGCGCCCTGCGTGCCGGTGCCGGACAAGCGGAAGACGATGCGCGAGCCGTCCCGGAACAGAATGCGCAAGCCCTGGTGCTTCGCGTAGGAGCCGTCGATCGGGTCGTGATAGGCGAAGTCGTCGGCGAAGGCGACTTCCATCCCGCCATAGACGCGGCCGATCATCGCCGGCAAATGGTCGCGCAGCGCCTGTATCAAGGCGTTGGCGCCGTCCGCGTCGACTTCCTCGTAATCATGGCGCGAATAATAATTGCGGCCATAGCTCGCCCAATGTTCGCGCACGATTTGCGCGACGCTCTGCTTGCGCGCCGCAAGAATGTCGAGCCACAGCAGCACCGCCCACAGCCCGTCCTTCTCGCGGACATGGTCGGAGCCGGCGCCGGCGCTCTCCTCGCCGCAGATGGTGACGCGGCCGGCGTCGAGCAGATTGCCGAAGAATTTCCAGCCCGTCGGCGTTTCATACAGCGGCACGCCGAGCTTTTCGGCGACGCGGTCGGCCGCGCCGCTCGTCGGCATGGAGCGGGCGATCCCGGCGATCCCTCGTCTGTAGCCCGGCGCGAGATGGGCGTTCGCCGCGAGTATCGCGAGACTGTCCGAAGGCGTCACGAAACAGTTGCGGCCGATGATCAGATTGCGGTCGCCGTCGCCGTCGGAGGCCGCGCAAAGGTCGGGCGCGGCCGCCGACATGGCGAGATCATAGAGATGCTTGGCGTGGACGAGATTGGGGTCCGGGTGATGGCCGCCGAAATCGGGAAGCGGCTCGCCGTTCAGCACCGTGCCGGGCGCGGCGCCGAGCGCGTCTTCGAAAATGGCCTTCGCATAGGGGCCGGTCACGGCCGACATGGCGTCGAATTTCATCGTGAAGCCGGCGCGAAAAGCCGCGCGGATGCGGTCGAAGTCGAACAGCGTTTCCATCAGCGCGCGGTAATTGGCCACGCTATCGACGATTTCTATGCGCATCTCGCCGAGTTGCGTTTCGCCGAGGCGGTCGGTGTCGACATCCGCCGCATCGAGGATCTTGTAGGAGTCGATGGCGCAGGCGCGGGCGTAGATGGCCTCGGTGATCTTTTCCGGCGCCGGCCCGCCGTTGCTGACGTTATACTTGATGCCGAAATCGCCATCCGGCCCGCCGGGATTATGGCTCGCCGACAGGACCACACCGCCAAAAGCTTTGCGCGAGCGAATCAGCGCCGAGACCGCGGGGGTTGAGAGAATGCCGCTTTGGCCGACGATGGCGCGGCCGACGCCATTGGCGGCGGCGATTTTCAGGATTTTCTGGATCGCCTCGCGATTATAGAACCGCCCGTCGCCGCCGACGACAATGGTCGCCCCCGCAAAACCGTCGAGACTGTCGAAGATCGATTGAACGAAGTTTTCGAGGTAGTTTTTCTGCTGGAAGACCGGAACCTTCTTGCGTAGCCCCGAGGTGCCGGGGCGCTGGTCCGGGTAGGGGGTCGTCGCAATCGTCAGCGTGGTCGCCATAGGGGGCCTCGGGTTCGCCGCGTCGCCGGTCCGTCTCGAATCGGCGACGATCCGTCCCTGTATAGGCCGGCTTCACCCGCTGGAACAGGCGCCGCTCACCACCAACCCCAGCCGCCGTAAGGATAACCCCAGCCCCAGCCGTAATAAGGCGCGGTGGCGTTGGCGAGGCCCCAGCTGAAGAGACCGAGCGCCGCGCCGGCGAAGGCCGCGCCGGCCGGGTCGTAATATCCGTAGCCGTAAACCGGATAGGCGCGCCGGTAATAGCCCCAATGCCCGTAGTAATGGCGATGATAGCCGTAATGCCGGTAATGCCTGTAATGGCGGTAGTGGACCTGCTGAACGGCGGGGCGAATGCCGAGCGCATCCGCGCCGACGACAGGAATGGGGGCCGCCTGCGCCGTCGTCGCGAGGAGGCTTGCTGAGATCGCGCCGGCGAGGGCGGATTTGCAACGGGCCTTCATTGTCCTGTCCTTTCAAGCACGGGCGGGAGAACCGCTTGCGCGCTTATCTAGAACCGCGCGCCGTCGCGTCGAGCGAAACAGGGCAGGTGAAAGCGGGCGCTCACCGGGCGTCGAGCTTCAGCTCCTGCGTGAAGGCGAGGAGGCGCTTCTGGAACAGCGCCCGCACGCGCGCCGCCGTCGCCGGATATTGCTCCAGCACTTCGTGAAACACGCTGCGCGAGATTTTCAGCACGACCGACGGCTCGCGCACGAGCGCGCCGACCGGCCGCCGCGTGGCGGCGACAAGCGCCGTCTCGCCGAGCAAAGCGACAGGCCGGATGATTCGTTCCGGGCGGCCGCCGTCGTCCTCGCTGCGCAACCCGATGGAGCCGGAGATGAGGATATAGCCGCCGTCCGCGGCGTCGTTGCGGCGAAACAGCACGTCGCCGGCGCGCAGGCGCTGCGTCTCCGCGCAGGTGATGAGCAGGCCGAGCGCGTCCTTTTCGAACACGGAGAAAAGCTCCAGCCGGCTCAGATTGTCGATGTCGTCTTCGAGCGCCATGGGTCCCGTCCGTCGCCGCGTCAGATTCGGAGCTGCGCCAGCCTGTAGCCGCCTTTTTCGGTCAGCAGCAAGCGCGGCCGCGAAGGGTCGCGCTCCAGCTTGCGGCGCAAACGGTGGATATGGGTTTCGAGCGTATGCGTCGCCACGGCGCTATTATAGCCCCATATATCCCGCAGCAGCGCGTCTCGCGCCAGCGCGCCGCCCTCGGCGCGGGCGAGCGCGGCGAGGATCGCGCTCTCTTTTTCAGTCAGCCTGACGCGCCGACCGGCCGCGTCGGTCAGTTCGGCGAGATCGGCGCGGAAGCGATAGGGGCCGATGGCATGCGCTCTTTGCGCCGCGAGCGCGACGACGCGCGCGCAGAGTTCGGCGAAGCGGAAGGGGCGGGGGAGACAATCGCCGAGCGCAAAGAGCGCCGGGCGCGGCCGCCGCGCCAGAATGATCGCCTCGCCCGCGAAACCGGCCGCGCGGCTCTCAGGCAGAAAGCTCTCCGCCGCGAGCATGTCGTCGTCGAGCAGCAGAATCTGAGGCGGCCGTTCGGCTATGGCGCGCAGCGCCGCCTCGGCCGAGTCGGCGCAGGCGACCACAGCTCCGCCGTCGCAGCGGGCGAATTCCTCGCGGAGCGTCGCGATCAGGCCGGCGTCGCCGGCGATCAGCAGTTTTGGGGCTTGCGGCATCGGCGCATCTTAACGCAATTTCGAGCGGGTTTTGGCGATGCCAAACGAAGCGGAGGATCATGGCCGTCGGGGGGCGAAAAGGTCTCGCGCGGTTGCGCGTCGCGCGCGTCATCGGCGGGCGCCCGCATGAGGGGCGCATTGTCGCGGGCGGGCTCGTGTTGCGCTGCGCGCTCGGCCGCGCCGGCGTCACGCGCGCGAAGCGCGAGGGCGACGGCGCGACGCCGGCCGGGCGGCTTACGCTGCTTTACGCCTTTTGCCGGCCGGGCCGCGTCTCGCGCGCGGCCTGGCGCCTGCACGCCGCCCCAACGCGCAAGAGCGACATATGGTGCGACGATCCGCGCTCTTTCCTCTACAACCGCCTCTTGCGCGGGCCTGCGCGCCTCTCGCATGAAGAGCTGTGGCGCCCGGACCGGCTCTATGATCTCGTCGGCGTGCTCGACTACAACATCCGCCCGGCGCGGCGCGGGCGCGGCAGCGCCATCTTCTTCCATATTGCGACGCAGGATCTCGGGCCGACGGCGGGCTGCATCGCGCTCAGGCCGCGCGACATGGCGCGGCTCTTGCCCCGTCTCTCCCGCCGGCCGGCGTTTTACGTGGAATAATCCCGCGCGCCCATGATCGCCGAGCCGATGCGCACATGCGTCGCGCCGAGCTGGATGGCGAGTTCGTAATCTGCGCTCATGCCCATCGACAGCAGCTTCAGCCCATGCCGCGCGGCGATATCGGCGAGCAGCGCGAAATGCGGCGAGGCCTGCTCGTCGACCGGCGGCACGCACATCAGCCCTTCGATCGCAAGGCCATGCTTGGTCTTGCAGGTCTCGAGGAAAGCGTCCGCCTCTTGCGGCAAAACGCCGGCCTTTTGCGGCTCGGCGCCGGTGTTGATCTGCGCGAGGAGGCGCGGGCGCTTGCCCTGCCGGGACATTTCCTGCGCCAGCGCCTCGGCGATCTTCTCGCGGTCGACGCTTTCGATCACGTCGAAGGTCTCGACCGCCTCGCGCGCTTTGTTGGATTGCAGCGGGCCGATGAGATGCAGCTCGATATTGGGGTAAATGGCGCGCAGCGGCGTCCATTTGGCGCGCGCCTCCTGCACGCGGTTTTCGCCGAAGACGCGGTGCCCGGCTTCGAGCAGCGGGATCACATCCTCGGCCGGAAAGGTCTTGGTGACGCAGACGAGCGTGACCTCTTGCGGCGCGCGCCCGCAATCCTGCGCGGCGCGGGCGATGGCGTGTTTGGCGGCGTTGAGGCGGTCGACGGCGGTCATGGCGCGTCCTCCGTCAGTGAACGAATTTGACGATTGCGAAAATGGCCCCAACCAGCGCGAGGTTGAAGCTGAAGATCCATTTGAGCGTGTCGTTTTTCGATTGGGCGATCTCCAGCCGCAGCCGCGCCTCGGATGCGGCGAGATCGCGATGCAGTTGCGTGGCGGTTTCGGCGAGGTCGCGGCGCAACAGCGCCATTTCGTGCTTCAACTCGTTCACATCGGACGTCGTGGCGACGCTTTCCGAAAGCGCGGTTTCCAGCGCCTCGGCGGAGACGCGCGCCTGCTCCGGCGAAAAGCCGCCGCGCGTCAGGCGGTCGATATAAGCGAGCGGATTGAAGAGGACTTGGCCGGTCATGGCTTCATTATATAGCAGGCCCCGCCGCATCGCGCGAGGCCGCCCGGCCAAGGCCAAGGCGTTAACCGCCTCGCGCGCGCCGCAACCCGCCTCGCCCTGCGGCGTTCCTCTGGCGAAAAGAGGAGACGCCGATGCTCGCACGCGAAAAATCCCTTCGTCTCATGTCCCCGCCGCCTGTGCGGGTCGAGGAAGCCGCTCCCCCGCCGCGGCGCAGAAGTCTCGCAGCCAATCTCGCTTTTGGCTCGGTCATCGGCCTCGGCGCGCTGGCGCTGTTCAACCAATTGCGCGCCAAGGCCGCCGAGCGGGTCAATCCGCCGCTCGGCAAATTCGTCAGCGTCGAGGGCGTGCGGCTGCATTATATCGAACGCGGCTCGGGCGAGGTCGTTCTGCTTATCCACGGCAATGCGATGACGGCGCAGGATTTCGAAATCGCCGGGCTGATCGACGATCTTGCGAAAAACTTCCGGGTCATCGCCTTCGACCGACCGGGCTATGGCTACAGCGAAAGACCGCGCCGCGACTGGGGTCCGGCCGACGACGCCGATTTGCTGGAAAAGGCGCTGGCGCGGCTCGGCGTGTCTCGCGCGACGGTCGTCGGCCACTCCTACGGCGCGCAGGTCGCGCTGGCGCTGGCGCTCGACCATCCCACGCATGTGCGCAGCCTCGCGCTCATCTGCGGCTATTATTATCCGACGCTGCGCGCCGACGTGTTTCTGATGTCGCCGCCGGCGCTGCCGGTCTTCGGCGATTTTCTGCGCCATACATTCGCGCCGCTGCTGGCGCGGGCATGGCTGCCGCGCATTATCGAGCGGCTGTTCGCGCCGCAGCCGGCGACGGCGGTTTTTGAGCGTCACTATGCGCTCGGCCTCGCGGTGCGGCCGAGCCAATTGCTGGCCGAGGCAGGGGATTCGGCGGCGATGACGCCGGCGGCGCTGGCGATGTTCGCCCGTTACGGCGAACTCAAGACGCCCTTGGTCATCATCGCCGGCGCCGATGACCAATGGGTCAATGTCGCCCAGGCCAACCGCCTGCACAAGGCGGTTCCGGGAAGCGAGCTGATCGTGCTGCCGGGCGTCGGCCACATGGCGCATCATGTCGCGTCGGATCGGGTGGCCGAGGCGATCGAACGCGTCGCGCGGAGACCCGCGGAGCAGGCGCCCGCGGGCCGACGCTACCGGGCGGCGAGCTAAAGCCTGGCCGGGAGCGGCGCGGCGCCCTTTACATCGGCCCCGGCGCCCTGCATTACAGGGGCCAACGCAAGAGCCACTCCCGGACAAGCTTTGAACGCATGAGAGCCGATCGTTACAATTTCGCCGCGGCGGAACCCAAATGGCAGCAGACTTGGGAACAGAACCAAGTCTTTACGACCGGCTCGCGCGAGGACAGGCAGAAATATTACGTCCTCGAGATGTTCCCCTATCCTTCGGGGCGCATCCACATGGGCCATGTGCGCAATTATTCTATGGGCGACGTCATCGCCCGTTTCATGCGCGCCAAAGGCTATGACGTCCTGCATCCGATGGGCTGGGACGCCTTCGGCCTGCCGGCGGAAAACGCCGCCATGCAGGGCAAGAAGCACCCGGCCGAGTGGACCTACGCCAATATCGCGACGATGCGCGGCCAGCTCAAGGCGCTCGGCCTGTCGCTCGATTGGTCGCGCGAGATCGCCACTTGCGATCCGGCCTATTACAAGCACCAGCAGAAGTTGTTCCTCGACTTTCTGCGCGCTGGCGTCGTCGACCGCAAGCAATCCAAGGTGAATTGGGACCCGGTCGATCAGACCGTCCTCGCCAATGAGCAGGTGATCGACGGGCGCGGCTGGCGCTCCGGCGCGCTCGTCGAGCAGCGCGATCTGACGCAATGGTTCCTCCGCATCACCAAATATTCGGACGAGCTTTTGTCGGGGCTCGATTCGCTCGACCGCTGGCCGGAAAAAGTGCGGTTGATGCAGCGCAATTGGATCGGCCGCTCGGAAGGGCTGCTGGCGCGTTTCGCGCTCGACACGCCGGTCGGCGAAGCGCGCGAGATCGAAGTCTTCACCACCCGGCCGGACACGCTGTTCGGCGCGAAATTCGTCGCGCTCGCGCCCGATCATCCGCTGTCGCACAAGGTCGCGGAGAAAGACCCGCTGCTCGCCGCCTTCATCGAGGAATGCCACAAGGGCGGAACCTCGACGGCCGACATCGAAACCGCCGAGAAGAAGGGCTATGACACGGGCCTCACCGTCGCCCATCCCTTCGATCCAGAGTGGCGTCTGCCGGTCTATGTCGCGAATTTCATCCTGATGGATTACGGCACGGGCGCGATTTTCGGCTGCCCGGCGCATGACCAGCGCGACCTCGATTTCGCCCGCAAATATCACCTCGGCGCGACGCCGGTCGTCTGCCCCGAGGGCGTCGATCCCGGAACGCTCGTCATCGGCGACGAGGCTTTCGACGGCGAGGGCCGGCTCGTCAATTCGCGCTTCCTCGATGGAATGACCATCGCCGAAGCGAAAGAGGAGGTGGCGCGGCGTCTGGAGACGACCGACCTCTTCGGCCGGCCGCAGGGCGCGCGCAAGGTCAATTACAAGCTGCGCGACTGGGGCGTCTCGCGCCAGCGTTACTGGGGCTGCCCGATCCCGATCATCCATTGCGAGAGCTGCGGTCCCGTGCCGGTCCCGGACGCGGATCTCCCCGTGACGCTGCCAGAAGACGTCTCCTTCGATCAGCCGGGCAATCCGCTCGACCGCCATCCGAGCTGGAAGCATGTCGCCTGCCCCTGCTGCGGCAAGCCGGCGCGGCGCGAAACCGACACGATGGACACTTTCGTCGATTCGTCCTGGTATTACGCTCGCTTCACCGACCCGAAGAATACGGCCGAGCCCGCCTCACATGCGGCGCTTTCCCGTTGGCTGCCGGTCGATCAATATATTGGCGGGATCGAACATGCGATTCTGCATCTCCTCTACTCGCGCTTCTTCGCGCGGGCGATGCGCGACAGCGGCCATGGCGACGTGTCGGAGCCTTTCGCCGGCCTCTTCACCCAGGGCATGGTGGTGCACGAGACCTATCGCGCCGCCGACGGCGCCTGGGTCTCGCCGGCGGAAATCCGCATCGAGGGCGGGGAGGGCGGACGCCGCGCCTATCTCTTGTCTGACGGGACGGAAGTCGCCATCGGCTCGATCGAAAAGATGTCGAAGTCGAAGAAGAACACCGTCGACCCGGACGACATCGTCGCGACCTATGGCGCCGATACGGCCCGTCTCTTCGTGCTCTCGGACAGTCCGCCCGACCGCGACGTGATCTGGTCGGACGAAGGCGCGCAGGGCGCCTGGCGCTTCGTCCAGCGCCTGTGGCGCATCACCGGCGAGCTGGGCCGCGTCGCGGCGCCGGGTGGCGCGGCGGCGCCGGCGGAATTCGGGCCGGCGGCGCTCGATCTGCGCAAGGCGACGCATCGCACCGTCGCGGCGGTGTCGGAGAATATCGAGCGGCTGCGCTTCAACAGCGCCATCGCCCGCATTCGCGAATTCGTAAATGAGCTGACGAGCGCTCTCGACGCGGTGACGGAGACGCCGGTTAACGCCGATCTCGCCTTCGCCTTCCGCGAGGCGGCGGAGGCGCTGATCCGCCTCGTCGCGCCGATGACGCCGCATGTCGCCGAGGAATGCTGGGCCGATCTCGGCTGCGCCGGGCTCGTCGCGACGGCGCCCTGGCCGGTCGCCGATCCGGCGCTCGTCGCGCAGGATCTGATTACGCTGCCGGTGCAAGTAAACGGTAAGAAACGTGCGGAAATACTGGTGGCTCACGACGCCGACGAGGCGAGCGTGCGGGCCGAGGCGCTGAAGCAGGAGGCGGTGCAGCGCGCCATGGAGGGCAAGCCGCTGAAAAAATTCATTCTCGTTCCGAAAAGGATCGTCAATGTGGTCGTTTGAACGGGGAGCGCGCCGCCTTGCCGCCGCGGCGGCGCTCGCTTCGGCGCTCGCCCTTTCGGCCTGTATCGAGCCGATGTATGGGCCGCTCTCCTCCAACGCCGGGCTGGCCGAGGATTTGAAGGCCATCGAGGTCATGCCCATCCCGGATCGGATGGGCCATTACCTGCGCAATGAGCTGATCTTCGGCTTCAACGGCACGGGCGAGGACGTGCCGGCGCGCTACCGGCTGACTGTCAAGATCAAGGAGCGCGTGCAGACGCCGATTCTCGATACGGTCACCGGCCGCGCCACCTCCGCGACGATCATTTCCGAGGCTGATTACGCCCTCGTCTCGCTGCCCGGCGAAGTTGAACTCGCCAAGGGCCGCGCCACCGCCATCGCCGGCTATGACCGCTTCAGCGCCCGCTTCGCCAATGTGCGGGCCGCGCGCGACGCCGAAATCCGCGACGCCAAGGTGCTCGCCGAGGATATTCGCAACCGTGTCGCGATGGCGATGGCCGCGCGGCGCTGAATGGTCGCGGTCAAGAGAGGCGACGCCGAGCGCGTCATCGCGGCGCCGCCAGACTCCGCCTTTCTCTTCCTGCTGCACGGGGCCGACGCCGGCCTCATTCGCGAGCGCGCCCTGCGCCTCGTTGCGACACGCGTCGACGATCGGCGCGATCCCTTCCAATTCATTGAGATGAGCGGCGACGCCATCGCCGCCGACCCGCTGCTGCTGCTCGACGAAGCCAATAGCGTGCCGATGTTCGGCGGCCGCCGCGCCATTCTGATCGAAGCCGGCTCCAAGAATCTCGTCCCGGCGCTGGAGCGGCTGCTGGCCGCGCCGCCCTCGGCCTGCACGGTGGCTGTGACGGCCGGCGTGTTGCGCAAGGACGCGGCGCTGCGCAAATTGATCGAGGGCGCGAAACAGGGCGCCGCCATCGAATGCCAGCCGGACAGCGAGCAGGATCTGCATGCGCTGATCGACCGCACGCTGCGCGAGGCGGGCCTGATCGTCGCGCCGGAAGCGCGGCATTTGCTGCAATCGGCGCTCGGCGAGGACCGGATGATGAGCCGCGCCGAGCTCGACAAGCTGCTGCTCTATATGCATGGGCGCGACAGGGTCGAGGCCGAGGACGTCGAGGCGATCGTCGCCCATGCCTCGCATGTCGCGACCGACAGGATCGTGCTCGACGCTTTTTCCGGCAAGAGCGAGGCGGTCGGCGCCGAGCTGGAGACGGCGGTGGCGCAGGGCGACGGCGCCCAGTTGCTGTTCACCGCCATGCGCTATGCGCTGGCCCTGCATCGCGCCCGGCTCGCCGCCGACCGCGATGGCCGGGCGGACGCCGGCGTGACCGTGCTGCTGCGCTCCGGTTTCGGCTTCGTCCATCGCGCGCTGATGGAGAGCCACCTCAAGGCCTGGCCGGCGGCGCGGCTGCTGGCGCTGATCGAGGCGCTGCGTCAGGCGCAGACGCGCGCCCGCGCGCAGAGCGACGTGGCCGGGCTGGAGACCTCGCGGACGCTGATGAACATCGCGCGGGCGGCGCGGCGGGGGTGAGCGCGCCGGCGACAAACGTCATTGCGAGGAGCGGAGCGACGAAGCAATCCAGGGGCCGACCCTGGCTCTGGATCGCTTCGCTTCGCTCGCGATGACGACTCCGGTGAAGCCTGCGCAGTCCCGGTCTGGGGGCGCGGTCCGGCCGCCGCCCCCGGCGGCGTCAGGCTGCGCTGGCGAGGCTGTCGAACAGGCCGCGCCCGTCGGTGCCGCCGACCAGCGGGTCGATGAGATTTTCGGGATGCGGCATCAGCCCGAGGACATTGCGCTTTTCGGAGAAGATGCCGGCGATGTCGTTGGTCGAGCCATTGGGATTGGCCGCGCCGCCGAGCCTTCCGGCCGCGTCGCAATAACGGAAGGCGACCAGCCCTTCGCCTTCGAGCCGCGCGATCGTTTCTTCATCGCCCTCGTAATTGCCCTCGCCATGGGCGATGGCGACCTCGATCACCTGGCCCTGGCTGTAGTGCCGGGTGAAGGCGGTGTCGACGCGCTCGACCCGCAAATGCTGCATTTTGCAGACGAAGCGCAGATTGGCGTTGCGCATCAGCACGCCCGGCAGCAGGCCGCTCTCGCACAAGATCTGGAAGCCGTTGCAGACGCCGAGCACTAGCCCGCCGCGCGCGGCGTGGGCGCGCACCGCATCCATGATGGCGGCGCGGCCGGCGATGGCGCCGCAGCGCAAATAATCGCCATAGCTGAAGCCGCCCGGCAGCACGACGAGATCGGTTCCGGCCGGAAGTTCATGGTCGTCGTGCCAGAGCATATCGGGCTTGCGGCCCAAGGCCAGCGTCAGCGCGCGGGCCATGTCTCCCTCGCGGTTCGAACCGGGGAAGGTGATAACGGCGGCGCGCATGTCAGATCTCGATCTTGAAGTTCTCGATGACCGTATTGGCGAGCAGCCTTTGGCAGGCGGCTTCGAGCCGGTCCTTGGCCTGCGCGGCGTCGCCCTCGACCTCGACGTCGAAGACCTTGCCCTGACGCACGCTGGCGACGCCTGGCACGCCGAGCGATCTCAACGCGCCCTCGATGGCCTTTCCTTGCGGGTCGAGGACGCCTGTCTTCAAAGTAACGATGACGCGGGCTTTCATGAGGCTGCTTTCGATTGTCCCGAATTTGCCCCACGGTTAAAGGCGCGCGCGCGAAAGCGCAAGTTTTTCGCGGCGTCAGCCGAGACCCGCAAGCGCGCCGACGACGAGAGAACTCACCACTGTCGCAGTGAGCGGGCGGCGCAGCAGCGGATACCATTGCGGCACATGCCGCGCCCGGGTCTCCAGCTCGTCGTAATACAGCAGGCCGGCGAAGCCGAGCGCGAGAATCACGAGGCCCGCGACGCCGCCCAAAGTCGCGGCGACGAGCGCCACCAGCGCCGGCACGACGCTGCGCCCGAGCGGCCCGACCTCATTATCCTCCCGCAGGATCGAGGCGCCCCAATGAACCCCGCCCATGAAGGAGAGAATGATCGCGCCGTAATTTAGGAGCAGCGCCAGGGCGAAGGGGCGCAGCGCGCCGGCGAAGGGCAGCGATGCCAGCGCTCCGGCGAGAAAGGGCAAAGCGCCGGCATAGCCGAGCCACAAGGCGGCGGGCGGAGTCTTGAGCGTCATCTTCGCCTCCTGTCGATATTTTCCCGAAGGCTAGGAGGAGGGGGCGCGTTCCGATAGCGGCGGATCGGACAAAGGCCGGGCGCGCGTCGCCAAAGGGCGGAGGCGCAAAAAAACCCGCCCCGAAAGGGGCGGGCCAAAACTGCGCGGCTTGCGCCGTTACTCCACGAGACGCGGGGCGCCCGAGCGGGGCGACTCATTGTCCTGCATGATGCCGAGGCGGCGCGCCACTTCGGTATAGGCTTCGACGAGCCCGCCCATGTCGCGACGGAAACGGTCCTTGTCCAGCTTGTCGTTGGATTTGATGTCCCACAACCGGCAGGAGTCCGGCGAGATTTCGTCGGCGACGACGATGCGCATCATGTCGCCCTCCCACAGCCGGCCGCACTCCATCTTGAAATCGACGAGGCGGATGCCGACGCCGAGGAACAGGCCCGACAGGAAGTCGTTGACGCGGATCGCCAGCGCCATGATGTCGTCGATCTCCTGCGGCGTGGCCCAGCCGAAGGCGGTGATATGCTCCTCCGAGACCATCGGATCGTCGAGCGCGTCGTTCTTATAGTAGAACTCGATGATCGAGCGGGGCAGTTGCGTGCCTTCCTCCAGCCCGAGACGCTTTGCGAGCGAGCCGGCAGCGACATTGCGCACCACGACTTCCAGCGGGATGATCTCCACCTCGCGGATGAGCTGCTCGCGCATGTTCAGCCGGCGGATGAAATGCGTCGGCACGCCGATCGCGTTGAGATGCTGGAAGACGAATTCCGAGATGCGGTTGTTCAGCACGCCCTTGCCGTCGATCACCTCGTGTTTCTTGGCGTTGAAGGCGGTGGCGTCGTCCTTGAAGTGCTGAATGAGGGTGCCGGGTTCGGGGCCTTCATAGAGGACCTTGGCCTTGCCTTCATAGATGCGGCGTCGGCGGTTCATGGGGATCAACCGTGGCTTGAGAAAATCCATAGGGTGGGCCGTGGCTCCTCGAGTTTTGCTCCTGCCGGCGCAGTCGGGGGACGCCGAGTCCCATTTCGCGACAACGCGGCGATGGAGAATGTCGCATCGGCCGCAGATGGCTGGCTCCTAGCGGTTTATGCGGCTAGTGGCAACCCTGACGAAATTTTACCGCAAACCGCGCGCCTGCACAATCGGCGCGAAGCCCAAAGCAACCGGGATCAGCCCTTTTCGGCGGAAAACGATCAAGAGCCCATTCTGGTCCCGTTGCATCGGACCGGGGCTTGTGAGCGTTTTCTTGGCGCCGAACCGGTTCCGGCGGAAGACGTTCTAGAACCGCTCCGGCCGGTAGGGGGCGGGATCGGTGAAGGGCTCTTCCCCGGTTATCATCTCGGCCAAGAGCCTGCCGCTCACCGGGCCGAGCGTGAAGCCGTGATGCTGATGGCCGAAGTCGAACCAGAGATGCGCATGGCGCGGCGCCCGGCCGATGATCGGCAACATGTCCGGCAGGCAAGGCCGGCAGCCCATCCAGGGTTTCGGATCGACCCGCCCGGCGAGCGGGAAGAGGCTCTTCGCGGCCCTCTCGCAGCGCTCGAGCTGGACCGGCGTCGACGGCGCGTCCCGGCGGGCGAATTCCGCCCCCGTGGTGAGCCGCACGCCCCGACTCATCGGCGCGAGCACATAGCCGATGTCCGCGTCGAGCACCGGATGGCGCAGCTGCGCGCCGTCGCTGGCCTCGTAATGCATGTGGTAGCCACGCTTGACCGCGAGCGGAAAGTCATAGCCGAGCGGCCGGTAGACGGTGTCTGACCAGGGCCCGAGCGCCACGACCAGATCGCGGGCGTAGAGCCGCTCTCCGTCTTCCAGCGCGACGCTCCAGCGCCCGTCCTGCGCCTCCTGCAAATCGCGGGCGTCGCCGACGAGGAAGCGCCCGCCGCGCTTCACGAACAGATCGGCATAGGCCTGGGCGAGGCGGCTCGGATCGTCGACCGAGGCGGGGTCGAGATAATGCACGCCGCCATAGACGCCGCAAATGTCGGGCTCGCGCTCTTTGACAGCCTTGGCGTCGAGCGTGTCGATCCTGAGCCCATAGGCGCGCAGCCGCTCGACCTCGGCCAGGCCGGCCGACAGGGTCGCTTCGCTGCGGTAGAGCTTGATCCAGCCGGTCTTGCGCACGAGGTCCGAGGCGCCGGCGAGCGCGATCAGCGCCTCATGCTCGTCGAGGCAGCGCTCGATCAAGGGCCGCACGGCGGCGGCGGTCTTTGCGGCCCGCTCCTGCGCGCTCTCCTTATAGTAGCGCCACAGCCAGGGAGCGACTTGCGGCAGGGCGGAGAAGTGATAATGCGCCTCCGGCAGGAGGTTTAGGGCGTAGCGCGCCAGTTTCGCCGGATCGCGCGGGAAGAGATAGGGAAAGATCGAGGCCCGCTCGATCAGCCCGGCGTTGCCGAAGCTCGTCTCCAGCCCCGCCGCGCCGTGCCGGTCGATCAGCGCCACGTCGCGCCCCCGCGCCTGAATATGCAGCGCGGCGGACACGCCGACCATCCCTGCGCCGAGAACCGCGACATCTGCCCCGCGCATCCACATCTCCCCGAAAAGCTCAGCCCGTTCAATACTATGTCGGCGGAACGCCGGACGCCAAATTCTCGCGCCCGCGCCGCATATGGACACTCCAGCAATCCCCGTGCTAGGCCGCCCGCGAAAATTCCCGAAAATCTCCCAAAGGCGCGCCCCGATGATCCCTCGCTATTCCCGCAAAGAAATGACCGTCATCTGGGAGCCGCAGACCCGCTTTCGCATCTGGTTCGAGATCGAGGCCTATGCCTGCGACGCGCTGGCGGAACTCGGCGTGATCCCCAAGGAGAGCGCCAAGGCGATCTGGGACAAGGCCGATTTCGTGACCTTCGACGTCGACCGCATCGACGAGATCGAGCGGGTGACGAAGCATGACGTCATCGCCTTTTTGACTCATCTCGCCGAATTCATCGGCCCTGATTCGCGCTTCGTGCATCAGGGCATGACCAGTTCCGACGTGCTCGACACCTGCCTCGCCGTGCAGCTCGCGCGCGCCGCCGATCTCCTCATCGCCGATGTCGACGCGCTGCTGGCGGCGCTGAAAAAACG
>JAWOLK010000050.1:0-8003 GCA_033853615.1 Beijerinckiaceae bacterium
CAGCGGCGGGGCGATGAGATAGAGGCGGGGGGATTCGTCGGACATGGCGGCGCCTGAGAGAAAGAACGGTGCAGCTTTCTTAATTCACGCGGCGGCGCGGCGAAAGAGCGCCGGGATGACGGGGCGCAACTGGAGCGCGCGCCTCCGCGCGCATGGCCGAGGGGCGAGCCGGAGGCTCGCGGTCCGGGCCGAACGTCATTGCGAGGAGCGTAAGCGACGAAGCAATCCAGGGGCCACCTCCGGCTCTGGCTCGCCTCGCTGCGCTCGCGATGGCGGGCGCGCGACTGGAGCGCGCGCCTCCACGCGCATGGCCGAGGGGCGAGCCGGAGGCTCGCGGTCCGCGGCTGGCCCTCAGCGCCAGGCTGCGCTCGCGATGACGGGGGCGCGGCCACCCTGGCGGCTTCTCCGCGCTTTACGCGCGAGGGCGCGGCGTGTTTACTTTAATCCATGAAAAAAATTCTTTTGGGCGCGTTGCTTATGGGCCTGCTCGTCGCCCCCGCGCCGGCCCTCGCTTTGATCGACATTCACGTCGATCTCGACTCGCAGCGACTGCGCTTCGTGAAGCCCACCGGCGAATCGGTCGTCTGGAAGATCTCCAGCGGCCGCGACGGCTATGAGACGCCGACCGGCAAGTTCAACGTGCAGCGGCTCGACGCCGACCATTTCTCCGACGAATATGACGGGGCGCCGATGCCCTACGCGATCTTCTTCTCTCGGGGATTGGCGATCCACGGCACCAATGAGCGCGGCCTCGGCCGGCCGGCCTCGCACGGCTGCGTGCGGCTCTCGGTTCCACATGCGCAGGAGCTCTTCGAGCTGGTGGAGCAAAATGGCGCAACCATTCACATTTCCGGCGAAGCGCGGAACGCCGGGCTCATCGCCGTGGACGAGGAGCGGCCCCGCCGCCGCAAGCGCGCCCGCCGTCCCGAGGTCGATCCTGGCTTCGAGGAAGAGGCCGGGCGCTTCTCTCTGTGGTAGGAGCAGGCGCGGCCGCACTGTTTCCCAATTGCGCGCCGCTTCGAGGCGCCACACCTTTTCGCGGACGGCTCCGTCAACCGTGCGCAAGCTTCGCATTTGCGCGGGCGGGCGGAACCGGGTATGGAAAAAATGACATTTCCGCGGTTTTCCGCCCGACGAGAGACGAGAAAACGCTTTGACAGCATCGAAGACGCCCCTCCTCGACCAGATCCTCACGCCCGAAGATCTGCGCAAGCTCCAGCCGAACCGGCTTACTCAGGTCGCCGACGAGCTCCGCCGCGAGACGATCGACGCCGTCTCGGTGACGGGCGGGCATCTGGGCGCGGGTCTCGGCGTGGTCGAGCTGACGGTGGCGCTGCATTACGTCTTCGACACGCCGCGCGACCGCATCATCTGGGACGTCGGGCACCAGACCTATCCGCACAAGATTCTCACCGGGCGGCGCGACCGCATCCGCACGCTGCGCATGGGCGGCGGCCTCTCCGGCTTCACCAAGCGGGCCGAGAGCGAATATGACGCCTTCGGCGCCGGCCATTCCTCGACCTCCATCTCCGCCGGCCTCGGCATGGCGGTGGCCCGCGACCTCTCCGACGGCGACAATCACGTCGTCGCGGTGATCGGCGACAGCTCCATGTCGGCGGGCATGGCCTATGAGGCCCTGAACAACGCCGGCGCGCTGGATTCGCGCCTCATCGTCATTCTGAACGACAATGACATGTCGATCGCGCCGCCGACCGGCGCCATGTCGGCCTATCTCGCCCGCCTCGTGTCGGGCGGCGCCTATCGCTCGATCCGCGACGCCGCCAAGCAGCTCGCGAGCCATCTGCCGCGCTTCATCTATGACAAGGCGCGCAAGGCCGAAGAGTTCTCGCGCAGCTTCATCACCGGCGGCACCATGTTCGAGGAGCTGGGCTTCTATTACGTCGGGCCGATCGACGGTCACAATCTCGACCATCTGCTGCCGGTGCTGATGAATGTCCGCGACAAGGACGACGGCCCGGTGCTCGTGCATGTCGTGACGCAGAAGGGCAAGGGCTACGCCCCGGCGGAAGCCTCGGCCGACAAATATCACGGCGTCGTGAAATTCGACGTGCTGACCGGCGCGCAATTCAAGCCCAAGGCCAATGCGCCTTCTTATACGAGCGTCTTCGCCAAGGCTCTGGTCGCCGAGGCCGAGCATGACGACAAGATCGTCGCCATCACCGCGGCCATGCCGTCCGGCACCGGCCTCGATATTTTCGGCAAGGCCTTCCCGGAGCGCACCTTCGACGTCGCCATCGCCGAGCAACATGCGGTGACTTTCGCCGCCGGCCTCGCCTGCGAGGGCTATAAGCCGTTCTGCGCGCTCTATTCGACCTTCCTGCAACGCGGCTACGATCAGGTCGTGCACGACGTGGCGATCCAGAACCTGCCGGTGCGCTTCGCGATCGACCGCGCCGGCCTCGTCGGCGCCGACGGGCCGACCCACGCCGGCGCTTTCGACATCGCTTATCTCGGCTGCCTGCCGGGCATGATGATCATGGCCGCCGCCGACGAGGCGGAGCTGATGCATATGGTCGCCACGGCGGTGGCCTATGACGAGGGCCCCTGCGCTTTCCGCTATCCGCGCGGCGAGGGCGTCGGCCTCGAACTGCCGGAGCGCGGAACGCCGCTCGACATCGGCAAGGGCCGCATCGTCCGCGAGGGCGAGCGGGTCGCTCTGTTGTCGCTCGGCACGCGGCTCGCCGAGGCGCTGAAGGCGGCGGAAGAGCTGGCGAATTACGGCATTTCCGCCACGGTCGCCGACGCGCGTTTCGCCAAGCCCATCGACCGCGATCTGGTCCGTCGTCTCGCCGCCAATCACGAGGCGCTCATCACTATCGAGGAAGGCTCGATCGGCGGCTTCGGCGCGCAGGTGTTCCACGCGCTGTCGGAGGACGGCCTGCTCGACGGCGCCCGCGGCCTGTTCCGCTTCCGCAGCCTGACGCTGCCCGATTTCTACATCGACCAGGACAAATATGAGCTGATGATCGCCAAGGCGGGTCTCGACGCGCCGGCCATCGTCGCCAAGGTCTTCGAGGCGCTCGGCATGGAGAAGGACGCGCGCGCGCTGATCGCGTGAGGCGAGACCAATCTGCCCCTTCATCTCGCGAGCGGGTGCAAACGCGCACGAAGATATTGATGCCGAACGCTGGGGCCGGCGACTGCCTCCCCTCGCGGGGAGGGTGGCCCCGCGAAGCGGGGTCCCGGCGCCCCCCACCCGTCGCGCTGCGCGCGACACCCTCGCGAGGGGGAGGGAACCCATGGTTCCGCAAACAACGCCGTCCGAGGTTTGCTGCTTCTGCTGGGCGCCGGTAGTTTCAGCATTAGGCAACTCGCCTCGGAGGCGCTTTTGACCAATCGGCGGCTTGAGGATGACCGCTGGGTCAAGCTCATGGCGGAGCTTGGCGAAGACGGTCTGTGGACCATCGACGGCGATGCGGCCTCGGCGGATCAGCTTCCGGTCGACGCCGCCTTGCGCGCGCGGCTGCGCTGCTGGCGCGAAGCCTGGGAGTCGCAGGAGGAAGAAACCTGGGACCGCCCCGACCTCGAAGCCTTTTCGGCCGAGGGCCGCGAGATCGCCCGCGCCCTCAAGGCCGCGCTGCCGGAGTGGACCGTGATCTATTACGACGAAGCCGCCGCCCAGCAAATTCCCTGGGAGCGGGCGAAGCAGGACCGGCCCCTGTTCGAATATGAAATCGAGGCCTCGCCGCCGACGCAAGAAAGCTAACAGCGCCCCCCCAGCGGCGCCCTAACCGCCGCTCGCCTCTTGATGAAACGCCGCGAACCGCCTAGCAGTCGCAGCAAAGAAATTCGAGCCGGCGGCCCCCCGCGTCGCCGGCGATAGACAGGCGCGCCCATGTCCAACGAAAAGCCGAAAGTCGAAGCCCGTTCCCCCCGCGGTTTCGCCGACCGCGACGCCGGCGAGATCGCGGCGAGCAACAAGATGCTCGACGTCATCCGCTCGGTCTATGAGCTTTACGGCTTCGAGGCGCTGGAGACGCCGGCCTTCGAATATACCGACGCGCTCGGCAAGTTCCTGCCGGATCAGGACCGCCCCAATGAGGGCGTCTTCTCGCTGCAGGACGACGACGAGCAATGGCTGTCGCTGCGCTACGACCTCACCGCGCCGCTCGCCCGCTATGTCGCGCAGAATTTCGACGCGCTGCCGAAACCCTATCGCTCCTATCGCTGCGGTCCGGACTACCGCAACGAGAAGCCGGGGCCGGGGCGCTTCCGCCAGTTCACGCAATTCGACGCCGACACGGTGGGCTCGGCCTCGCCGGCGGCCGACGCCGAAATCTGCATGATGGCCGCCGACACGCTGGAGCGGCTCGGGATCAAGCGCGGCGATTATGTGATAAAAATCAACAGCCGCAAGGTTCTCGACGGGGTGATGAAGGCGATCGGCCTCGACGGCGACGCCAATGCGGGCCGGCGCCTCACAGTGCTGCGCGCCATCGACAAGATGGACCGGCTGGGGCCAGAGGGGGTCAAGCTGCTGCTCGGGGCCGGCCGCAAGGACGAGAGCGGCGACTTCACCAAGGGCGCGGGGCTCGACAAGGAGGCGATCGACACGATCATCTCCTTCAGCCTCGGCGGGCAATATTCGGAAGGTCAGCCGCGGTTCGACCTCTACGGCCTGCTCGGGCGCAGCGACATCGGCGCGCAGGGCGCGGAGGAGCTGATGGAGATCGAGGATCTGGTGCGCGACGCCGGCTTCGGCCCCGACCGCATCCGCATCGATCCGTCCGTGGTGCGCGGGCTCGAATATTACACCGGCCCGGTGTTCGAGGCCGATTTGACCTTCGAGACGCGCGACGAGAAGGGCCATCCGGTGCGTTTCGGTTCGGTCGGCGGCGGCGGCCGCTACGACGGGCTGATCGGCCGCTTCCGCTCCGAGAACACGCCGGCGACCGGCTTTTCCATTGGCGTCTCGCGTCTCCATGCGGCGCTGAAACTGGTGGACAGCCCCATTGTCGCGACGCCCGGGCGCTTCGGCCCCGTCGTGGTGCTGGCGCTCGACCGCGACCGCATCGCCGATTACCAGAAAATGGTCGCGGCGCTGCGCACTGCGGGCGTTTCCGCCGAGCTTTATCTCGGCGCCGCCGGCATGAAGGCGCAGATGAAATACGCCGACAAGCGCAAGAGCCCGCTGGTCGTCATCCAGGGCTCGGACGAGAAGGCGCGCGGCGAAGTGCAGATCAAGGATCTGATCGAGGGCGCCAAGGCGGCGCAAAAGATCGCCACCAACGAGGAATGGAAGGCGGCGCGGCCGGCGCAGTTTTCAATCGGCGAGGCGGAGCTTGTCGAAAAGGTGCGCGAGGCGCTGGAGCGCCAGAAGCCCGGGCCGTAAGCGCCGGGCGAACCGCGTCGCCGGGCGGCCGGCCGGCCGGCGCATTCTTCCCGCGGGAGACTGATCCTCTCTCGGCGCGGCGCCCCTGTCGCCGCCGCCGCATCGGCAGGGACCAGGCCTGCCGGGTCTAAAGCGACGCCAGAGTTGTCTTTCTAACGCCGAAGCCCCGCCGAGGGGCGAGAAGGGCGAATAAAAATAAATGGTTCTGAATAACTGGGCGTAGCCAAGCCCGAGGCCGTCGTCTACAAATCCCCGAAAATCCAGTTGATTGGTTGGGGGTGTTATGGCTCGCTTTTTCGTAGAAAGAAGCGTCGGCGCGTTTTCCGCGAGAGCGCGATTCGTTCGCAGGCTTTTTGCGTTAGCGGCGTTCCTGGCCGTTTGGGCCCCCCTCGCGTCCGTCACCGGCGCCAGTCCGGCCGCCGCCGCCTGCGTGACATCCGGGTCCGTGACCACCTGCACGGGGAACGCCGATAACGGAGCGGCGATTTTCAGCCTCCCGACCACCACGCTCAACGTCAATTCGCTCAGCCAGGATCTCTCCTACGTTTGGCTCTTCGGCGTCGGCGCCGCGCCTGGCTCGGGAACGTCGTCGCGTTTCGTGTGTCGGGACAAGCAGGGGAATCCCTCCGTCGATTGCACCATCGTCGATGGCGCGACGCGGAATCCGCCCACGGCGTCGTCATGCTCGGTCAATTCCGGCGCGCCGGACGGGACGCAATGCGTCCAGACGGGCGCGGTGGGCGGTGGGCCGTCCGGGAACGCAGGTCCGACCCTCAACCTCAATGCGTCGACCGGAAATTTCACTGTCACTCCCAATTTGTTCATTCCGATCGGCGTGCCGGCGGCCGTGAAGGCTGAGTCTGTCGGCTCCAGAGGCGGCGACGGCGGCAATTCCTATGTCTTCGGCAATGCGGGCAATGGCGGCGCGGGCGCGAACGGCGGTCTGGCGACCGTGGACTTCAGCGGCAACGTCGGTGCGACAGGTTATTCGGGCGTCGTTTCGGTGAGCCGGGCGGGCAATGGCGGCGACGGCGGCAACGCCTATGTCATCGGCGGCAGCGCAGGCTCGGGCGGCGCGGGCGGTTTTGGCGGCGACGCGACGACCAGATTCAACGCGGGCTCCGTCACGACGTACGGGGACAACGCCACCGGCGTCGGCGCCTTCTCCCTTGGCGGCGCTGGCGGCTCCGGCGGCGGCGGCGGCGGCTTGGTCTTCAGCCCTGGCGGCGGCAATCAGGCCGGCCGCGGCGGCGGAGCAACCATAGAGACCGGCGAGGGGACGTCGATCGTCACCTTTGGCGACAGCAGCTACGGCGTTCAGGCGCGCAGCATCGGCGGCGGCGGCGGCTCCGGCGGCGGCGGCTTCGGCCTGTTCTACTCGGGCTCGCTGGGCGGAAACACCAATGGCGGAACCGGCGGCAACGGCGGCGCCGTGAATGTCACGACCCGCGGCGCCATCACGACATATGGGCGATATGCGCATGGCCTTCTGGCCCAGTCGATCGGCGGCGGCGGCGGCGACGCAGGGACGGTGGCCGGCCTCGTGGCGCTCGGCGGCGCCGGCTCGGCCGGGGGCCAGGGCGGCTCGGTCAATGTCGCCAACGGCGGGGCGATCACAACCTATGGCCTCGGCGCCAATGCGATCGAAGCCCAGTCGATCGGCGGCAGCGGCGGCAACGGCGCGAGTTCGGGCGGTCTTGTCGCCTTGGGCGGACAGGGCTCCAGCACAACCACGGGCGGCGACGTCTCGGTCGCCAATTCGGGCCAGCTTAAAACGCACAACCAGCAGGCGGCTGGCATTCTGGCGCAGTCGATCGGCGGCGGCGGCGGCAACGGCGGAACCGCCGCCGGCCTGTTCGCGGCCGGCGGCAGCGGCGGCGCGGGCGCCAATGGCGGCGCGGTGACGGTCACGAACAGCGGCGACATCGACGCCGGGATCGGCGGCGGCGCTTCATCCCCGGGCATTCTGGCGCAGTCGGTCGGCGGCGGCGGCGGCAATGGCGGCGGCGCGATCGCCGTCGGGCCGGGGATCAGCGCGGGTTTTGGCGGCAATGGCGGGGCCGGCGGGCAGGGCGGCGCGGTCTCGATCCTGACCGACAGCAATGATCTCGCGCAGGCGACGGCCTATACGATCCGCACTTACGGCGACAATTCGGGCGGCGTCGTCGCGCAGTCGATCGGCGGCGGCGGCGGCAACGGCGGCTTCGCCGTGGCGCTTTCGGCCAACCCGCTCTTCAGCGTCGCGATTGGCGGCGGCGGGCAGGGCGGCGCGGGCAATAGCGCGAGCCAGGTGAATGTCGCGACGAAGGGGGAGATCATCACCCTAGGCGCCAATTCCAGCGGCATATTGGCGCAATCTCTCGGCGGCGGCGGCAATGGCGGCTTCTCGGGCGCCGGTGCGGCGGGCGGCGTCGGCGTATCCGTCGCTCTCGGCGGAAACGGCGCCAACGGCGGCGCGTCGGGCAGCGCGATTGCGGCCAATGTCGGCAACGTCCGCACCAAAGGCGAGAACTCCTTCGGCGTCGCGGCGCAATCGATCGGCGGGGGCGGCGGCAATGGCGGCTTCGCGGTCGCCGGCAGCGTCGGCGCCGTCGGGGTTTCGGTCGGGATCGGCGGCAGCGGCGCCGCCGGCGGCGGCGTCGGCGCATCC
>JAWOLK010000051.1:0-4593 GCA_033853615.1 Beijerinckiaceae bacterium
TGGCGGAGAGGGAGGGATTCGAACCCCCGATACAGTTGCCCGTATGCCGCATTTCGAGTGCGGTGCTTTCAACCACTCAGCCACCTCTCCGGCGTGTGGGGCTTAACCCACGTCGTGGTGGGGGGCAATTAGCATTGCCGCCCGTCGGGATCAAGCGTTCTGATCATCGTGCGGGCGGCGCCTTTGCATTTTTTCCGGCCGGTCAGCCTTTCGCCTCGCGCGCGGCTTCCCGCCAGCCGACGTCGCGGCGGCAAAAACCGCCGGGCCAGTCGATGGCGTCCACCGCCGTATAGGCGCGCGCCTGCGCCTGCGTCACCGTATCGGCCACGGCCGTGACGTTCAGCACACGCCCGCCAGCCGCAAGCAGCCGGTCGCCGTCGCGCCGCGTCCCCGCATGGGTGATAATCACGCCGGGCATGGCCTCCGCCTCGGCGAGGCCCTTGATTTCCGTGCCGATGATCGGCGTCGCCGGATAGTTCTTCGCGGCGAGCACCACGGTCAGCGCGGCCTTTGGCGACAGACGCACCGGGCCCGGAGGCAGGGCGCCGCGCGTCGCCGCGAGCATCAGCTCCAGGAGATCGTCTTTGAGCCGTGGCAGAATCGCCTGCGCCTCGGGATCGCCGAATCGGTTGTTGTATTCGATGAGCTTTGGCCCCTCTTTGGTGAGCATCAGCCCGGCGTAGAGCACGCCTTTATAGGGCGCGCCCATCTCCGCCATGGCCTTCAGCGTCGGTTCGATGATCTCGGCCATGATTCGCGCCTCGATCTGCGGCGTCACCACCGAGGCCGGCGAATAGGCGCCCATGCCGCCGGTGTTCGGCCCCGTGTCGCCGTCGCCGACGCGCTTATGATCCTGCGCCGTGGCGAAGGCGAGCGCCCGCGTTCCGTCGCAGAGCGCGAAGAAGGAGGCTTCCTCGCCCTCGAGAAATTCCTCGATCACCACCTCGGCGCCCGACATGCCGAAAGCGCCGCCGAACATGGCCGCAACGGCGCGCTCGGCCTCCTCCAGCGTCATGGCGACGACCACGCCCTTGCCGCTCGCGAGCCCGTCAGCCTTCACGACGATCGGCGCGCCTTTTGAGCGCACATAGGCGAGCGCCGCCGCCGCGTCGGAAAAGCGCTCATAGGCCGCGGTGGGGATATTTTGGGCGCGGCAGACGTCCTTGGTGAAACCCTTGGAGCCCTCGAGCTGCGCCGCCGCCCGGGTCGGCCCGAAGGCGGCGATCCCGCGCGCCGCAAGATAATCCACGAGGCCGCCGATCAGCGGCTGTTCGGGCCCGATGACGACGAGGCCGATGTCCCGCGCCTTGCAAAATGCGGCGACGGCGCCTTGATCCGAAGCGTCGAGATCGACGTTTTCGCCTGCCTGCGCCGTGCCGGGATTGCCCGGCGCGATATAGAGACGCCCCAGCTTCGGGCTCTTGGCCAGCGCATTGGCGATGGCGTGCTCGCGACCGCCGGAACCGATCAGCAGAATGTTCATGACCGCCTTTTCTCTCGCAATTAGGGTCATCGCCCCGGGCGTCCTGTCAATAGACGAGCGTGGCGAAAGCACAAAGCGGCGCGGCGGCCGTCCTGCGCCGGAATCGTTTGGGAGAGACATATGAGACTCTTGCGACGCCTTGCCGGTCTCGCCGCGCCTTTGCTGGTCGGCCTTCTGGGGCAGAGCGGCCCGGCCGGCGCCGCCGAACCTTTGCGCATCCTCGCCTTCGGCGACAGTCTCACCGCCGGTTACGGGCTCAGCCCCAGGGAAGCTTTTCCGTCCGTGCTGGCGGAGAGGCTGCGAGCGGATGGCTATGACGTGACCATCGCCAACGCCGGCGTGCCGGGCGACACAACGGCGATGGGGCTGAAACGCCTGCCGCAGGCGCTGGCCGCGCGGCCCGATCTGGTGATTCTCGAGCTCGGCGCCAATGACATGCTGAATGATATCGGGCCGCGGGTCACGCGCGCCAATCTCGAACGGATGATAAGCCTGTGCCAGGGGCAGGGGGCCCGCGTTCTGCTCGCCGGCATGCGCGCCTTCAATGATTGGCCGGCGGCGCGCAAGGCGAAGTTCGACGCGATCTTTCCGGCGCTCGCCGCCAAACATCGGCTGCCCTTCTATCCGTTCTTCCTGGAGGGCGTCTTCGGCCACGCGGACTTGCTGTTGTGGGGCGGGCCGCACCCCAACGCCGCAGGGGTGCGCATCATCGTCGACAGAATCGCGCCGCTGGTCGAGCGGACGCTGCAGGTCGGGGCGCTGCGCCCCTGACGAAACCGCTTCCCACCCTCGCGCAAAATGCTCTAAACACGGGGCCAGATTTATCGAAACGCGGGACGATGCACCCTATGGCGCGCCAATTCATCTACCACATGCAGGGTCTCACCAAGACCTATCCGGGCGGTAAGAAGGTTCTGGACAATATCCACCTGTCCTTCTACCCGGACGCCAAGATCGGCGTGCTCGGCGTCAACGGCGCCGGTAAATCGACGCTGCTGCGGATCATGGCCGGCGTCGACAAGGATTTCACCGGCGACGGCTTCATCGCCGAGGGCGCGCGCGTCGGCTATCTGCCGCAGGAGCCGCATCTCGACCCCGCGCTCGACGTGCGCGGCAATGTCATGCTCGGCGTGAAGGAGAAGAAAGAGATCCTCGACCGCTACAATGATCTCGCGATGAATTATTCGGACGAGACGGCGGACGAGATGACCAAGCTCCAGGACGAGATCGAGGCGAAAAGCCTGTGGGATCTCGACAGCCAGGTCGATCAGGCGATGGACGCGCTCGGCTGTCCGCCGGACGACGCCGACGTGACGAAACTTTCGGGCGGCGAGCGCCGCCGCGTCGCGCTGTGCCGCCTGCTGCTGGAGCAGCCGGAGATGCTGCTGCTCGACGAGCCGACCAACCATCTCGACGCCGAGACGGTGAACTGGCTCGAAGGTCATTTGCGCAACTATCCGGGGGCGATCCTGATCGTCACCCACGATCGCTACTTCCTCGACAATGTGACGGGGTGGATTCTCGAGCTCGACCGAGGCCGCGGCATCCCCTACGAAGGCAATTATTCGAGCTGGCTGAAGCAGAAGCAGAAGCGCCTCTCGCAGGAGAGCAGCGAGGAGAAGGCGCGCCAGCGCGCGCTCGAAGCCGAAAGCGAGTGGATCGCCTCTTCGCCCAAGGCGCGTCAGGCCAAGTCGAAGGCGCGCATTCAGCGCTATGACGAACTGCTGGCGAAACAGAACGAAAAGGCGCCGACCACCGCTCAGATCATCATTCCGGTCGCGGAGCGGCTCGGCCAGAACGTCATCGACTTCGAGAATATTTCGAAAGGCTATGGCGACCGGCTGCTGATCGACGATCTCTCCTTCAAACTGCCGCCCGGCGGCATCGTCGGCGTGATCGGCCCGAACGGCGCCGGCAAGACCACGCTGTTCCGCATGATCACCGGCCAGGAGACGCCGGACAATGGCGAGATCACCATCGGCGAGAGCGTGCAGCTCGGCTATGTCGACCAATCGCGCGATGCGCTGCACGCCAATAAGACCGTGTATGAGGAAATTTCCGAAGGCAATGAGGTGATCTATCTCGGCAAGCGGGAGATCAACGCGCGCGCCTATTGCTCGGCCTTTAATTTCAAGGGCTCGGATCAGCAGAAGAAAGTCGGCCAGCTCTCGGGCGGCGAGCGCAACCGCGTGCATCTTGCGAAAATGCTGAAGAGCGGGGCCAATGTGCTGCTGCTCGACGAGCCGACCAACGATCTCGACGTCGAGACGCTGCGCGCGCTCGAGGAGGCGCTGACGGATTTCGCCGGCTGCGCCGTCATCATCTCGCACGACCGCTTCTTCCTCGACCGCATCGCGACGCATATCCTCGCCTATGAAGGCGATTCGCATGTCGAATGGTTCGAGGGCAATTTCGCCGACTATGAGGAGGACAAGAAGCGCCGCCTCGGCGTCGATTCGGTCATTCCGCACCGGCTGAAATACAAGAAGTTCGCCCGCTGATCTCGCGCGGGTCTGTGTAACAGCGCCGGCGCGGGACCTACCGCCGCGCCGGCCGGCCGAAAAGCTTGCGCAGCTCGTCCTTGGCCTGTTCCAGCACGCGGCGACGCTCGTCGCCCAGGCCGGAGCCGGCGCGGTTGATGAAGAAAGTCAGCATCGACATCGCCGAGCGGAACGGCGAGCTCTTGCGACGGTCGCTGGCCTCGGCCGAACGCTTCAGCGAGAGCGCGATCTCGCGCGGATCGTCGAGCGTGAAGACCCCCTCTTCGAGATCGAGCGCATTGCTCTCGCGCGTGACTTTTTGCGACCAGTAGGCGCCGTCTTCCGCGCGCGCGTCGCTCGATGCGTGCCGGCGGGGCGTCATGGCCGCCGACGCCGCCCCGCAGCGGCGGCCATGTCGCCTGTGGCGGGCGGATGAGAATTCGGCCGAAACTGATCCATCGCCAATCCCTGGCGCGAGGGCGGCCGCGCCGCCTGGTTTTTTTGTTAACTACTGTGCGACAGCGCCGTCGCTTTTGCGCGATTTTGCCTTGGTGTCGCGCAGACGTCGTTTAAACTCGCAGCGCTCTGAGCTTTTTCAGCACAAAAGTCGCGCGTCCCGCGCGCGGCGCA
>JAWOLK010000052.1:0-3370 GCA_033853615.1 Beijerinckiaceae bacterium
CGGCGCCGAGCGCCGCGCCGGCCAGCGTGCCGCCCGCGCGCCCGCCCGAGGCCAGGGCGCCAATGCCGGCGCCGCCCAGACCGCCGACCACAGCGCCGCCCGCGGCCCGCTCGCCCGGCGAATTGCAGGCGCCGAGCGGCAGCACGGCCGCAAGAGCCGTCGCCAGGATCAATGCCTTCTTCATTTCCAGATTTCTCCTTGCCATTGTCGCGCGCGCGTCGCCGCCCGCGGATAAGGGAGTAGGCCGCGGGGGCGCCCTTTTTGCGTCGAAAAGAGCGAATCACCAGCTTACGCTTGCGCGGC
This sequence comes from Beijerinckiaceae bacterium, assembly GCA_033853615.1. Classification (GTDB taxonomy): domain Bacteria; phylum Pseudomonadota; class Alphaproteobacteria; order Rhizobiales; family Beijerinckiaceae; genus Methylosinus. The sequence goes on from JAWOLK010000052.1 coordinate 304, forward strand.
GCGCAGCTTGGCCCGAATCGCCGCAGGCGGCAAATCTTGCCCCCCGAAGGCGCGTGGGGCGTTGAAATGACCCGCTGCTGCGGCTTAGTTCTCTGCGCGCCCAATGCTGAAACGGACCTCGAGGCGATGAAGCAAACCGAATCACTCCGCAAGAAACCCCGAAGCTTCGCGCCGTTCGGCGCGGGCCTCTGCGCGCTGCTTTTGTGGGGCGTCGCGCCGGCCGGCGCCGGCGTTCTCTCCGCCTGGACCCAGTCGACGCCGGAAGGATTCGAGGCGCGCGCAATCGTCGACGACGCCTGCCCCGCAGCGCGCGTCGACGGCCGCATGGTCCCGATGCAGAGCCGGGCCGCGCCGCAGCCGGATTTCGGCAATCGCGTCTGCGCCCTGCGCCTCCCGCCGGGGACGAAAGAGATCGGCGTCGGGGAGCGCAGCCTGCCCGCGCCCCCCCTGCGTGTAAATCGCATTCTGCTGATCGGCGACACCGGCTGCCGGCTGAAGACCCTGCTCGCGCAGGACTGCAACGACCCCGACGGCTGGCCCTTCCCCCGCCTCGCCGCCCTTGCGGCGCAGAGCGCGCCGGATCTCGTGCTGCATGTCGGCGATTATTACTACCGCGAGACCGCTTGCCCGTTCATCCGCCCCGGCTGCGCCGGCTCGCCGCATGGCGACGTCTGGGAGAGCTGGAACGCCGATTTCTTCGCGCCGGCCGAGCCGCTCATGCGCGCGGCGCCCTTTGTCTTCGTCCGTGGCAATCACGAGAATTGCGAGCGGGGCGGCAAAGGGTGGGTGCGCTTGCTTTCAGCCTATCCCGCCGACGCCTGCCGCAAATATGAGGCCCCCTGGTCGGTCGCGCTCGGCGAGCTGACGCTTGCGGTTCTCGATACGATCTACGCGCGCGACGACGCGCTCGATCCGGACGGCGCCGAAGCCTATGCAGCCGAGCTGAAAACGCTCGCCGCGGCCGAGGGGCCGTTGTGGATCGCGATGCACAAGCCGATCTTCACGGCGGCGAAGCACCCCTTCGGCGGCGGGGGCGACAACAAGACCCTTGCGGCGGCCGCGCGCGCCATGCCGGCGCAGGCGCAGGCGCTGCTCTCCGGCCATCTGCACACATTCCAGACGGTGAGCTACGCCGACGATTTCCCGGCCCAGATCGTCGCCGGGCATGGCGGCGATTATCTCGACGGCTTCACGCCGCAGACCTTCGATGGCGAGACGATCAACGGCATGAAGGTCGAACAGGGCCGCAGCGCCCCCTCGACCTTCGGCTATGTGCTGCTCGACCGCGGCGCCGACGGCTGGACGCTGGACGGGTTCAACAAGGAGGGCCAGCGGATCGCCCGCTGCGCCTTGAAGGGCCGCAAGCTCGCCTGCGAATAATCAGCGGATCACCCCGCGAGCGTCGGATAATCGATATAGCCCTTCGCCCCGCCGCCGTAAAAAGTGGCGCGGTCCGCTTCGGCGAGCGGCGCATCCCGGGCGAAGCGTTCGACGAGGTCGGGGTTGGAGATGAAAGGCCGGCCGAAGGCGACGGCGTCGGCCCGGCCCGTGGCGATCGCCTCCTCGGCGAGAGCCTGCGTATAGCCGTTGTTCGCCACATAGGCGCCGGCGAAGGCCCGGCGCAGCGCCAGATAGTCGAAAGGCGCGATGTCGCGCGGGCCGCCGGTCGCGCCCTCGACGACATGCAGAAAGGCGAGCTTTCGCTCGGAGAGCTTTTCCGCCAAGCGGCCGAACGTCGTTTGCGGGTCGCTGTCCTGGCAATCATTGGCCGGGCTCACCGGCGCGATGCGAAAGCCCAAACGATCCGGGCTCCATTCCCGCGCCACCGCCTCGACGACTTCCAGCGCGAAGCGCAGGCGATTGTCGAGACTGCCGCCATAGGCGTCGCTGCGCTTGTTGGTCCCGTCGCGCATGAATTGGTCGATCAGATAGCCGTTGGCGCCGTGAATCTCGATCGCATCGAAGCCCGCCTCGCGCGCGTTGCGCGCCGCATGGCGGTAATCCGCGACCACGCCGGCGATCTCGTCCGTCTCCAGCGCCCGCGGCGCCGAGACCTCGACGAAGCCCGTCTCCAGCATCACCTGCGACTTGGCGCGAATGGCCGAAGGCGCGACCGGGGCCGCGCCGCCGGGCTGCAAATCGACATGGGAGATGCGCCCGACATGCCAGAGCTGGATCGCGATGCGCCCGCCCGCCGCATGGACCGCCTCGACGACCTTGCGCCAACCGGCGACCTGCTGCGGCGTGTAGACGCCGGGCGTCCAGACATAGCCCTGCCCCTGCTGCGAAATCTGCGAGGCTTCGCTGATGATGAGGCCGGCGCTGGCCCGTTGCCGGTAATATTCGGCCGTCATGTCGGTGACGGCGAGCGTCGCGTGATGGGCGCGCGAGCGCGTCAACGGCGCCATGACGACGCGGTTCGGCAAATCGACCGCGCCGAGGCGCAGCGGCTGCAGCAGGGGAGAGGCGTCGGTCATCGCGTCGCTTTCGTCTCGAATGTCGGCCGCCCTTCTTAAGCCCTCGCCGCGCGCTTGGGAATCGCGCCGGGATTTGCTAAGCAGAATTGCGGAAAAGTGGGATCCGGTTTTCCGCAAAAAATCCTGCAAAAGCTAGAGGCGCCAAGCAGACATTCGTTGGCATGACGCCGAATGTCTGCTTAGCAGCGTGACGGCCCTTTCCAGAAACTGGATCATTCGATGTCCGACACCGAAAAAGAGTTCCGCGCCCGTCTCGACGCCGCAGCCGAGGCGACCGAACGGCAGCTCGACGCGCTGCTCGCCCCGACGCCGCTTCCCGGCGAAACCGCCCGGCCGGCGCGGCTGCTCGAGGCGATGCGCTATTCCTCGCTCGGCGGCGGCAAGCGGCTGCGGCCGTTTCTGGTTATCGAGTCGGCGCGCCTCTTCGGCGTCGCCGGCGCGAGCGCGCTGCGCACGGCCTGCGCGCTGGAGATGATCCACTGCTATTCGCTGGTCCACGACGACCTGCCGGCCATGGACGACGACGATCTGCGCCGCGGCCGTCCCACGACGCACAAGGCCTTCGACGAGGCGACCGCCATTCTCGCCGG
>JAWOLK010000053.1:0-3910 GCA_033853615.1 Beijerinckiaceae bacterium
CTATGGCGTCCCTCTATCTCGATCTCGTCCGCTTTCTCGCCGCCGTCGCGGTCTTCTGCGACCATTGGGCGATGGAGATTTTCACCGGCGGCGCGATCTGGCCGCGCATCGGCCATTACGGCGACCTCTCGGTCACGATCTTCTTCGTGCTGTCGGGCTATGTCATCGCCTTCGTGACCGAAAAGCGCGAGACCTCCGGCCGCGCCTATGTGGCGGCGCGGCTGTCGCGGCTCTATTCGGTGACGGCGGTCGCGCTTGTGCTGACGTTCCTGCTCGATGCGGCCGGGGCGGCGCGCGATCCTTCGCTTTATGCGCAGCTTCTCCCGGCCCCGCCGGCGCTCGTCGATTATGTCGCCTCCTTCTTCCTGGTCAACGAGTTCCAGATTTTCGCCTTCGGCGGCCTCGCGCCCGGCAGCAATGCGCCCTTCTGGTCCTTGAGCTTCGAGGCGGCCTATTACGCCATCGCCGGGCTTTTGCTCTATGCGCCGCGCCGGTTCGGCCTGCCGCTGGCGCTGCTGCTGCTCTGCGCCGCCGGGCGCACGATTGCGGCGATGTTCCCGCTCTGGCTGATGGGCGTCGCCTTGTATCGGTTCCGCGCGCGGCTTGCGCCGCCCCGTCGTGTCGCCCTGCCGCTCGCTCTCGCCAGCGCCGCGGCGCTGCTCGCCCTGCCGAGCGTGGTCCCCTATCTGCCGGATCAGACGCTGGCTTTTCCCTGGGCGCGCGGCCAGTTCAACCGCCTCCTCGCCTATGATTATCTCGTGGCGCTGTGCTTTTGCGCGCATCTTGCCGCAGCGGCGGCGCTCGCCGAAAGGGCGCCGCGCCTGCCGGACGCGCCGGCTTCAATCGTCCGCCGCCTCGCGACGCTGACCTTCCCGCTCTACGCCATGCATTTTCCGGCGCTGGCGTTTTTTCGGGCGCTCAGCCCCTGGCCGGCGGATTCCTTCGCCAACGCCGGCTTTCTCGCCCTGATGAGCTTCGGACTCGTCGCATTGCTGACGCCGCTGTGCGAGCGGCTCAAGCTCGCCCTGCGCCGCCTGCTCGGCGAGGGTGAAGGCCTGCGCTCGACGGCGGCCCGCGACGCGATATCTTCGTGACGCCGGCTTTTTTGAGAGGGCGTGATGATGAAGCTTTATTACCATAAGGGCGCCTGCTCGCTGGCGGCGCATATCGTGCTCGCCTGGATCGGCGCGCCCTATGAGCTTTCCGAAGTGACCTTCGGCGATCCCGCCTATCTGAAGATCAATCCGGCCGGCGCAGTGCCGGCGCTCGATACGGGCGAGGGCTGGATTCTCACGCAGGACGCCGCCATTCTGCGCTATCTCGCCCGCCGCTTCCCGCAGGCGGGGCTCGGCGGCGATGGGTCGCTGCGCGCCGAGGCGGAGATCGACCGCTGGTCCTGCTTCATCACCGGCGATCTGCATCCAGCCTTCTTCCCGCTGTTCTCGCCCAAGCGCTACACCACCGCCCGTGACGACGCAGCGCTTGCGGCGGTAAAGTCCGCGGCGCAGGAGCTCGTGCGCAAGCGCTTCGCTCTGCTGCAAGATCATTTGAAGGGGCGCTCGTTCTTCCTCGGCGACAAGCGCTCGATCCTCGACGCTTACGTGTTCCCGATGCAACGCTGGGCCGGGTCCATGCTGCCGGAGGGGCTCTCACCCTGGCCCGACGTGAAGGCGCATCACGACCGCACGGCCGCCGACGCCATGGTGCAGCGCGCGCTGGCGGAGGAGGGCGCTTAAGCGCGCCGCCGCGCTTCGCATTGCGGGTTCGCTTCGGCTATAAGGCCAAAAAAGGGAAGCGAATCGCGCATGACCATCCGCTTGCACAAGGGCGATCTGCCGGACGGGCTCGATCTCGGGCCGGTCGTCGCCATCGACACGGAGACGCTCGGCCTCAATCCGCATCGCGACCGGCTCTGCCTCGTGCAGCTCTCGTCGGGCAATGGCGACGCCGAGCTGGTGCAGATCGGGCGCGGCCAGACGCGCGCGCCCAATCTCGAAAAGCTGCTTTTCGATCCGAACGTGCTGAAGCTCTTTCACTTCGGTCGCTTCGACATCGCTGTGATGGCCAAGACTTTCGGCGTCTTCGCCGCGCCGGTCTATTGCACCAAGATCGCGTCGAAACTCACCCGCACCTACACCGACCGCCACGGGCTGAAGGATCTCGCGCGCGAATTGATCGGCGTTGAGCTGTCCAAGCAGCAACAGTCTTCGGACTGGGCGGCCGAAACGCTCACCGACGCGCAAATGGCCTATGCCGCCTCCGACGTGCTCTATCTCCACGCGCTGAAGGCGAAGCTCGACGCCATGCTCGCCCGGGAGGAGCGCGTCGACATCGCCGAGGCCTGTTTCGCCTTCCTGCCGATGCGGGCGAAGCTGGACCTTTCCGGCTGGCCGGAGTCAGACATTTTCGCGCATGAGTGACGCGCCCCGAATTCGCCATCAGCAGCGGCTAGAGAGTCCCGGGAAGCCCGTTGAAAATCCCGGCCAAATGAGCAAAGCCGCCCCCAGCCCCGCCGCCCGCGACCGTCTCGGCGCCATCGCCGCGCCGCGCCCGAGCGCCATTCCCGAGGCGCGCCGCCATACGGCGCGGGTCGCGAAGCTGCGCAAGGTCATGGTCTGGGCCTCGGGCGGCATCGTCAGCCTCGTGCTGCTCGCCCTCGCCGTGGAGGCGCTGCGCAACATCCCGCTGGATCTCAGATTCGCCCATATCGGCATGAAGGGCGCGATCGTCACGATCGAGCAGCCCAAGCTCGTCGGCTACAATAAGGAGGGCCGCCCCTATGAGCTTCGCGCGAAGCTCGGCCGCCAGGACATCACCAAGCCCGATATCTTCGAACTCGAGGAGATGCAGGTGAGCTTCGGCGACAGCGGCGAGAATGCGACCGTGCTTTCGGCGCAGAAGAGCCTCTACAACGCCAAGGCCGACCGCGCCGACCTTTCCGCCGGCGTGCGGATCGTGAAGAAGAACAACTACGATCTGTCGCTCGACTCCGCCGTGATGGACTTCAAGGAGAATGTGATGACCTCGGACAAGCCGGCGAAGCTCTTGCTGCCGGACGGCGAAGTCACGTCGAAGCGCGTGGAATTTTCGCAGAACGAGCGCCGCGCGACCTTCATCGGCAAGGTCCACTCGATACTGTACGGGGACCCCAATGATCCCGGCGAGGCGGAAGAGGCGAAGTGATGGTGCTCCTGCGTCACCTTCTGCCGGTCGTCCTTGCGGCGTCGGCGCTTGCGGCTCCGGCGCTCGCCAAGGGCAAGGGCGGCATTCTGCCGGGCGCGACCGCCAAGGACCCGCTCAACATCGACGCCGGCAAGCTCGATTTTTTCGAGAAGGAGCAAAAGCTCATCTATTCCGGCAGCGTCATCGTCGTGAACGGACCCTCGACGCTGAAGGCGTCGCAGATGACGATCTACCTCGATCCGCAGAACGCCGCGCCGCCGCAGAACGCCGCCGCCGGCGGCGGCAGCAAGGACCGCGTCCGCCATATCGACGTGGCCGGGCCGGTGACGCTCGTCACCAAGGATCAGGTCGGCACCGGCGACAAGGCCACCTATGACCGCGCGCAAAACAAGGTGCGTCTGCTCGGCAATGTCGTGTGGACGCAGGGCGACACGGTGACGAAGGGCGATTGGCTCGACTATGACACGACGACCGGCCAGGCGGTCGTCGGCGGCGGCGAGCAGGCCAAGGGCGGCCGCGTCCACAGCGTGCTGACGCCGAGCGAAGCGAAGTCGGATGGCAAGGCCGAGGCCAAGCCGGAAGGCAAAGCGGCGAAGCAGCAATAGGCTCCAGAGCCTCTTCCGGTCCGATTGCATCGGACCGGGGTTTCTTTTCTTTTGAGCGCTTTCTTCTCGCCGAACCGGCTCCCACTTCGGCGAAAAACGCTAAAACCCGAGCGGCAGTTGCG
>JAWOLK010000054.1:0-5116 GCA_033853615.1 Beijerinckiaceae bacterium
TGGGGCAATTATCAGGAGGTGAACGCCTGGGGCGGTTATACTTGGTTTCCGGGGTTCACCACGTCGGTTCGCGGCAGCTTCAACATTCAAAGTCCGATCGTCGGGGCCGATCACATGATGCTCGGCAAGCTCCAGAGCGCCAATCCCAACTTTTACGGCGACAAGAGGATCGAAATATTCGCCGGCGCCGACATCGACGGAAAACTGTTCGGCGCGCCGGGCTTTTCGATCGGCGTCGAGGCGGGCGTCCCGCTTTACCAAAACCTCAACGGCCCGCAACTCTCCAAGAATTGGCAGGCGGGCATGGCGCTGCGTTGGAGGGTCGGCGAACCGGAGACAGGCTTGGCTGCTCCCGGCGCGCCTTTGTTCAAGGGTCCGCAGCTCGCCGCCGCCGCTTCGCCAGCCGCACCCTGGGGCGGCGTCTACATGGGCGTGAACGCCGGCTATACTTCTGCCGGCTCCGCCAATACGACCTTCACTTACGCGGGCGCCGGCGGGCTGGTTTCGCTGTGGCGCGCGGGAGCGCTGCCGTCTCAAATCAACCTCGGCAGCCGCGGTTTCCTCGGCGGCGTTCAGGTCGGTTACAATCGCCAAATCTACGACAGGGCGGTCGCCGGGCTGGAGGCCGACATCCAAGGCCTCGCCGTCGGCGACAGCAACCTGAGTTCCTGGCGGGGCTCCACCTTTGTTCAGGCGGGGCGCAACCAGCACAGTCTGGGAACGGTGCGCGGCCGCGTCGGCTACCTCGCGACGCCGTCCGTTCTGCTCTATGGAACGGGCGGTCTTGCTTTCGGCGAGACCGATCTCAGCGCGACATACTTCAACCCCTCTTTGAAGCCGATACTGAACCTGGGCGGAAGCTGGCTCGGCTATGTCGATATGCGGCTCGGATGGGCGGCGGGCGGCGGCGTCGAGTGGATGGTCGACCCGAAATGGAGCGTCAAGGCCGAATATCTCCATTACGATCTCGGCAGGCCAAGCACGGCGAGCGTCGGCGCATTGTTTTATGCGAATGCGACGGGGCTCTCGAGCGTCGGCGCTTCGGCGCCCTTCAATGGCCATGTCGCCCGGGCGGGGGTGAATTATCACCTGAATTGGGCGGCGGCTGCGCCCGTCACCGCAACATATTGAGCGTGCGGGGCGTTTTTTTTCAAGAAAACGCCCTGCGCCCTCCGTTGATCCGGCGGGCGCAGACCTCAAGGCCCGACATATTTCTTCTCGACCCAACCCTCGAAGGCCGGCGCGCTGCTGACGACGCGCACCCATGCGCCGTCGGCGGCGGCGAATTCGATCGGGGTCGCCCAGTCGGCGCGAAAAATCACTCTCGAGGTCAGGCGCGGCGCCGTGTGAACCGCGACTCGATGCCCGCGAATGAGGCCGCGCGTTCTGGCGTCGCCCGATGCGCTGGTGGAAAACCAAGCCGCCGCGCCGACGCAGACGAGCGCCGCCGCGCCGAAGGCCTTGATCCAGGGCGCAAGCTTCGGCGCCGCCGCGCCCCAATTCGCCAGCGCGTTTTTTACACGTTGTTTTTTATCGGCGCTGGCGTCAGGCTTTGCGACAGGTCGCGCGCGAGGTTTCTTGCGGCGCGGTCCTTTGCTCGGCGGCATTGGCTTTCCTCGGCTTCGAGCGGCTTTGTGCTTCTCCGATCATTTCGCCGTTAAAAATCGGTGAACGGCCGCCCGGTGTCTCCCGGCGTCAAATATGCGGGGAGAGCGCGGCCGCCGCATACTTTGCAGGAACAAATCGGAAAATAAATATAAGTTGACGTGGACTAGTTAAGGGCGCGCGCTGCTTTACTGGACGGCGATCCGGGACAGGGCTTTCGCCCTGGCGGCGACGAAAGGAAGGCGCGGATGTTCAAGAAAATTCTCGTCCCTGTCGATGTGGCGGAGCCCGCCGTCGCCGAACCCGGCCTCTATTTCGCAGCGCAGCTCGCGGCGCTCACTCATGCCGCCGTGCGGATGTTGCACGTCATCGCCCCGATCCCGTTCAACCTGGACAAATTGCTGCCGCCGCATGCGCGCGAGGACCGCGAAAACGCCGCGCGCGCGACGCTTCTCGACATGGCGAAAAAGGCCAATGTTCCGACCGATCTCTTTTCCCACACATTGCGCACCGGCGCCGTGGCGGACGAAGTGCTGGCGGAAGCGGAGTTCTGGCTCGCCGATCTCATCGTCGTCGGCTCGCACAGCCCGTCGTTGCGACGCTATCTGCTCGGCTCCAACGCCGAGAAAATCGTGCGCCACGCGCAATGTTCGGTGGTGGTGATGCGGCCGCCGAAGGTGAAACAGGGGCCTTATTGGCTGCTGCCGCAGATCGGCTCGTGAGCGGCTGCCGCGCCGACGGGGGCCGTACACAACTCGGCCCAGACGGCGGGGGCCTTTCAGCCTCACGTCTGGGTCGGTCGCCCCGGCGTTCCATCTCTGAAACGCTGGATAGAGAAGAATTTGTCGCGCGCGTCTTTGGAATCCACTCCGTAAAGAACGGCGCCGCCTCTGCGGCTCCCTGCTCCGGGCTCGCCGGCGCGCGCGCTTTGGCGTAAAAGCGGCGCATGCTCTATTTCGCTTACGCCGCCAATATGGATGTGAAAGCCATGGCCGCGCGCTGCCCGCAGACGCGGCCGCTCGGCCGGGCGCGGCTCGCCCGGCATCGGCTCGTCATCACCGCAGACGGTTTCGCGAGCGTCGCGCCGGACAAGCGCTCCTTCGTGCATGGCGTTCTGTTCGATCTCGCGCTGGCCGACGTCGCGGCGCTCGACCGATACGAAGAGGTCGGGCGCGGCCTCTACGCCAAGACGAGCCAGCTCGTGCTGCGCGAGCCCTTGGGCTCCGTGCGGGCGCTGGTTTATATCGCCCGCACGCGGGAGGAGGGGGCGCCCGCGCCCGGCTATCTGGACGGCGTGATCGCCGCGGCGCGCGACTGGCGTTTGCCGCCGGCTTATCTTAACTTCCTCGAAAATCTGTCGCCCGACCGCAGGAAAGCCGATGACCGCCGCAGCTTCTCCGTCCCTCGTCCATAAGATCGGGGAGATGCGCGCGCGCATCGCGGCCTGGCGGGCGGCGGGCGAGAAGGTCGCGCTCGTGCCGACGATGGGCGCGTTGCACGCCGGGCATGTGTCGCTCGTCGAGGCCGCGCGCCGCCACGCCGCGCGGGTCGTCGTGACGGTCTTCGTCAATCCGGCGCAGTTCGGCCCCTGCGAGGATTTCGCCAAATATCCGCGCACGCTGCCGCAGGATCTCGAAAAACTTGCGACCGTCGCCGCCGATCTCTGCTTCGCCCCGGCGATCGAGGAGATTTATCCGCAAGGCTTCGCCACTCGCGTCGAGATGGACGGGCCCGCCAAGGCCGACCTCGAAGACCGTTTCCGGCCGACGCATTTTTCCGGCGTCGCGACAGTGGTGACGAAACTGCTCAACCAGGCGCGGGCCGACGTCGCCGTCTTCGGCGAGAAGGATTATCAGCAGCTCATGGTGATCCGCCGCCTCGCCCGCGATCTCGACATAGAGACGCAGATCCTCGGCAGCCCGACGCTGCGGGAGGCGGACGGCCTCGCCATGTCTTCGCGCAACGTCTATCTTTCGGCCGAGGAGCGCCGCGCCGCGCCGGCCTTGTATCGCGCGCTCTGCGGCGCGGCGGAGAAAATCGCCGCCGGAGAGGCGCCGGCTGTGGCGACCGAGGCGGCGCGGTCGCAAGTGACGGCGGCCGGTTTCGTCGTCGATTATCTCGAGGCCCGCCACGCCGAAACGCTCGCGCGCGTCACGAGCCGCCGCGACGGGCCGCTGCGACTGCTGGCGGCCGCCAAGGTCGGCGCGACGCGGCTCATCGACAATCTGGCGGTCTGACGTGACGCGGCGCGTCGTGCGGGTCTTCGTCCGCGGCCTTGTGCAGGGCGTCGGCTTCCGCGCCTTCGCCGCGCGGGAGGCTGAGAGGCGCGGGCTCGATGGCTATGTGCGCAACCGCGCCGACGGCCGCGTCGAGGCGCTGGCGGCGGGGCCTGTGGCGGAGATCGAGGATTTTCTCGCGGCGCTGCGGCGTGGCCCGCGGGCGGGACGGGTGGACGAGCTGTTGGTGGAAGAGGCCGCCGCCGACGATCCCGGCGCGGATGGGTTTGTCGTGGCGCCGACTAGATAATCGTCGGCCCAAACTCCTCCTCAAACCGCAGCCGCAGCGCGGCGTCCACCGCCGCCATGCCGGTCTCGCGGCCGAGGTCGGCGAGGCTCGTGACGCCGAGATGGGCGACGCGCACGCCGCAGGGCGCGATGCCGGAGAAATGCGACAGATCCGGCGCGACATTCAGCGCCACGCCGTGGAACGACACCCAATGGCGCAGCCGCACGCCGATCGCGGCGATCTTGTCCTCGGCCGGGGCGCCGAGCGGGCCGTCGGGCTTGTCCGGTCGCGCCACCCAGACGCCGACGCGCTCCGCCCGTCGCTCGCCCAAAACGCCGAAATCGGCCAGCGTCGCGATCAGCCATCCCTCCAGCGCGCAGACGAAGGCGCGCACGTCGCGGCGCCGGCGCGAGAGATCGAGCAGCACATAAGCCACCCGCTGGCCGGGGCCGTGATAGGTGAACTGCCCGCCCCGCCCCGTGCGGTGCACCGGAAAGCGCGGGTCGAGCAAATCCGCCTCCTTGGCGGAGGAGCCGGCGGTGTAGATCGCCGGGTGCTCCAGCAGCCAGACCTGCTCGGGCGCCGCGCCTGCGGCGATTCGCTCGGCGGTCGTCTCCATCTCGGCGACCGTCGCCGCGTAATCGGCGAGCCCCGGCAGAACGCGCCACAGGACGGGCGGCGCGCCGGCGGCCGGGCGCATCAACCCGGCGAGGGCGCCGCGGGCGGGGGCGCAGAGCGGAGCGTCGGTCATTGAATCCTCAAGTGGTTTCAGGGCTTTAGCGGCTCGCAGCGCTCCTGCCGCGCGGCGCGTCGCAAAATCAAATGTGCGATCGCGGCGCGTTCTGCGCAATGGCGCTTGTCTTTCTCCAGCCGATTTGTTACACGCTGGCCCGCCGGCGGTTCGCTCGTGCGAAACGCCCCTTGCGGTCGTGGCGGAATTGGTAGACGCGCTAGCTTGAGGTGCTAGTTGGGCAACCAGTGGAGGTTCGAGTCCTCTCGACCGCAC
>JAWOLK010000055.1:0-6043 GCA_033853615.1 Beijerinckiaceae bacterium
CGCCCTACCTCAAGGCGATCAACGCGCTCAAAGCCGAGCGCAACGCGGTCATCCTGGCGCACAACTATCAGACCCCGGAAATCTACAACTGCGTCGCCGATTTCGTCGGCGATTCGCTCCAGCTCGCGCGCGAGGCGACCAAGGTCGATGCCGGCATCATCGTCCAATGCGGCGTGCACTTCATGGCCGAGACGTCGAAGCTGCTCAATCCCGACAAGACCGTGCTGATTCCGGACCTCAAGGCCGGCTGCTCGCTCGCCGCCTCGATCAGCGGCGAGGACATTCGGCTGCTGCGCGCCAAGTTCCCGGGCGTTCCGATCGTGGCCTACGTCAATACCTCGGCCGAGGTGAAGGCGGAGGTCGACATCTGCTGCACGTCCTCGAATGCGATCGAGGTGGTGGAGAGCCTCGGCTCCGACACGGTCATCTTCCTGCCCGACCGCTACCTCGCGAACTACGTGGCCGCGCACACCAAGGTGAAGATCATCTCCTGGCATGGCGCCTGCGAGGTGCACGAGCGCTTCACGGCCGAGGAGATCCAGAGCTATCGCGAGGACAATCCGGGCGTGACGATCATCGCCCATCCGGAGTGCCCGCGCGAGGTCGTGGAGATTTCCGATTTCTCGGGCTCGACCGCCGCGATGATCGATTATGTCCGCAACAAGAAGCCGGCCCGGGTCTTGCTCGTCACCGAATGTTCGATGGCCGACAATGTCGCCGCCGAGACGGTCGGAACGGAATTCGTGCGCCCCTGCAATTTCTGTCCGCATATGAAGCGGATCACGCTGCCGAAGATCCTCGACAGCCTCCTCTACATGAGGGACGAGGTGATCGTCGATCCGGCGCTGGCGGCGCGGGCGCGGGCGAGCGTCCAGCGTATGATCGACGTCGGCTGATCGCGGAACGGGCGCAGGCCGGCGCGGCTTTTAGGGGACGGTTGAATGACGACGACGCTTGCAGCCGTTCTCGCCGCCATCGACGCCGCCAACGCCGATGATCCGCGCCGGGTGACGGTGGATGGCGTGGAGCGCTCCTTCGAGGCGGTTTATGCGGAACGCATGAGCGCGCGGCTCGCCGCCGTCTATCCGGAAGCCTCCGAGCTTCTGCGAATCGCGGCGCGGGCGCAGCATCTGCGCCGTTGGGAGATCTCCCGCGAGTCTTTCCCGCAGGGCCGCGACGGCTACAACGCCTGGCGGCGTCGATGCCGCGCGCATCACGCGGAATGCGCCGCCGGGATCTTGCGGGAGCACGGCTATTCGCAGGCGGATGCAGCCCGCGTCGGCGCGCTGATCCGCAAGGAGCAGTTGAAGAAAGACCCCGAATCCCAGGCTCTGGAGAACGTCGCCGCGATCGTGTTTCTCGAGCATTATTTCGACGAGTTTCTCGCGAAATATGCCGGCTACGACGAAGGGAAGATCGTCGACATTCTCGGCAAGACCTTATGCAAAATGTCGCCCCGCGGTCACGCCGCCGCGCTCGCCCTGCCCCTACCGGAGCGCACGCGCGCGCTGGTCGAGAAAGCGATTGCGCGCGAGGCGCAGGCGCTCGAACGGCTCGCCTCCGTCGCGGTGGATTGAGAAATGTCTGAGCCGCGCATTCTCGTCGTCGGCGGCGGTCTCGCCGGAGTCTTCTGCGCGCTCAAACTCGCGCCGACGCCGGTGACGATTCTCGCGCCCTCCGGCATAGGCCACAACGCCTCCTCCTTCTGGGCGCAGGGCGGCATCGCCGCCGCCGTGCTCGCCGAGGATTCGCCGCAGCTGCACGCCGCCGACACAGTCAAGGCCGGCGCCGGATTGTCCGACCCCGAGATCGCGCTCGGCATGGCGCGCGAGGCGCGGGCGCGAATCGAGGATCTCGCGGCCTTTGGCGCGCCCTTCGACCGCAACGCCGCCGGCGGCTTCGAGCCCTCGCGCGAGGCGGCCCATGCGCATCGCCGCATCGTGCGGGTGCGCGGCGACACGGCGGGCCGCGCGATCATGGAGACGCTGGCCGCGCAGGTGCAGAAAACCCCGTCGATCGAGGTGATCGAGGGATTTGCTGCGCGAGAGCTCGTCATGCGCGAAGGCCGCGTCGCCGGCGTGCGGGCGCTCGGCCAAGACGGGCGGTTGCGCGAATTTCCCTGCGCCGCGCTGGTGCTCGCGACCGGCGGCGTCGGCCATCTCTACCGCGTGACGACCAATCCTTTCGGCGCGCGCGGCGTCGGCCTCGCCATGGCGGCCCGCGCCGGGGCGCTGGTGGCGGATGCGGAATTCGTGCAGTTCCACCCGACTGCAATCGACATCGGCGTCGATCCCGCGCCGCTCGCAACCGAATCGCTGCGCGGCGAAGGCGCGACGCTGATCGACCGCGACGGCCGCCGCTTCATGGCGGAGCTCAACCCCGCCGCCGAACTCGCGCCGCGTGATGTCGTGGCGCGCGGCGTTTTCTCCAGCATTCAGGCGGGGCGCGGCGCCTTTCTCGACGCCCGCGCCGCGGTCGGCGCCGCCTTCCCCGCGCGCTTTCCGACCGTTTACGCGAGCTGCGCGGCGGCCGGGCTCGATCCGGTCACGACGCCGATTCCGGTGGCGCCGGCGGCGCATTATCACATGGGCGGGCTTATGACCGACGCCCGCGGCCGCACGACGCTGCCGGGCCTCTGGGCGGCGGGCGAAGTCGCCTGCACCGGCGTGCATGGCGCCAATCGCCTCGCGTCAAATTCGCTGTTGGAGGCGATCGTCTTCGGCGCCCGCATCGCCGCAGATATTCTCGCAGCGCCCCTGCCGGAGCCTCCCCCGCGCGGCCCGGACATCGACGCGCCGGAGACGGCGCAGGACGAGCCGATCATCGAGGAGCTGCGCGATCTGATGAGCGCCTGCGTCGGCGTCGTGCGCGACGGCGCCGGGCTCGCGCGCGCTCTGACCGATATTCGCCGCCTCGCCGCGCAAGCGACGAACCGCAACAGCCGCAACGCCTTCACGACGGCGCTCATGATCGCGAGCGCAGCTTTCGCGCGCCGGGAAAGCCGCGGCGCGCATTATCGTTCGGATTATCCGCAGCCGGTCGAGGCGCTGGCGCGACACTCGCGCATGACGCTCGAAGAGGCGGAGAGAATCGCACAGGAGGCGTCCGCATGAGATTCTCCGACCTTCCGTTCTTTCTGGTTCAGGACGCGGTGCGCGCAGCGCTCGCCGAGGATCTCGGCCGCGCCGGCGACATAACCACGCGCGCGACGATTCCCGCCGCCGCGGCGGCGCGCGCGGTTATTGCGGCGCGCGAAGAGGGCGTCATCGCCGGTCTCGCTCTGGCGCGCGAAGCCTTCCACGAAGTGGACCCGTCGATCGCTTTCGACGCGCTGGTCGAAGACGGCGGCCGCGTCGCGCCGGGCGACATTATCGCGCGGGTCGCCGGCTCGGCGCGCAGCATTCTTTCCGCCGAGCGCGTGGCGCTGAATTATCTCGGGCGCTTGAGCGGCGTCGCGACGCTCACCTCCCGCTACGCCGCGCGCATCGCCCACACCAAGGCCAAGGTCTGCGACACGCGCAAGACCACGCCGCTGATGCGCGCTTTCGAGAAACATGCGGTGCGCTGCGGCGGCGGCGCCAATCACCGCTTCGGCCTCGACGACGCGGTGCTGATCAAGGACAATCACATCGCCGTCGCCGGCGGCGTCCGCCAGGCGCTGCAAGCCGCGAAGGCGTTCGCCGGCCATCTCGTCAAAATCGAGATCGAGGTCGATACGCTTGCGCAGCTGCAAGAGGTCGTCGCTGAGGGCGCCGACGTCGTGCTGCTCGATAATATGCCGCTTGAAGATTTACGCGAAGCTGTCGCGCTCATCGCCGGCCGCATGATCTGCGAGGCCTCGGGCGGCGTGACGCTGGAGACGGTGAAGGAGATCGCGGAAACCGGCGTCGATCTGATTTCGGTCGGCGCGCTGACCCATTCGGCGAAAACGCTCGATCTGGGTCTCGATATAGAGATCGGCTGAGCGGTCAGGTCTCGGGCCGCTCGCCCACCCGCGCGACGCGCACGCCCCGCTCCGCGAGCATGTCGCTGAATCGGGGCGACATCAGAAACGCCAGCTCCTGCGCCCGCGTCGTCGTCACGGGATCGAGCGCGCGCAGCTCCTCGTCGACATGACCGGGATGGCACATGATCAGATGGTCCCTCCCCCTCGCCCGCAAAAAGCGGGCGAATTGCGCGGCGTAGTCGCGGCCCGGGTTGAAATCCGAAAAGCCCGCGAAACCCTCGTTGAGGCGAAAGCCTCGGATTCGCGCGGCGCGGCCAAAGCCGGAGGCGAGACCGCGCACCGTCAGCGCCTTTTTGACCTCGCCGCCGCGCAGCAGAATGCGATGCGCGGCGTCGCCGCAGTCGCGCAGCCAGACGCGCTCGACGAGGCCCCGCGCCTCCAGCGCCTCCAGCAGCGCCGTGCGAATCCCCGGCAGCACATGCACATGCTGGTGCCCGTCGACAAAGTCCGGCGCGCGCTCCATGACCGCCTCGAAACGGTCGAGCTGTCGGTCGATCTCGGCGCGGATTTCCCCGAGCGGCAGCTTGCCGGACAGGGCTGGACGCAGAATCGCGCCGATGCGCGGGAATTCGCCGCTCGGCGCGAAATTCGGCATCGGCGTCAGCGGGCGGCCGAGCGTGAGATTGAGATGCAGGCCGAGATCGGCGTCGACGCCGCGCCGCGCCAATTCGCGGCCCATCGCCGGCCAGCGCGGCATATTGGTCATCGCCGAGACGGCCGAGAGCCGGCCGGCCGCCAGCGCCTCCAATATGCCTGCGCTCACGCCATGAGAGAGGCCGTAGTCATCGGCGCAAATGGCGATCGTGTCGTGCATCGAGCCTTCCTCGTAAGAACGCGCCCAGGCTTATTGCCATATTTTGCCGCCCGCGCCCCCGGTTTTTTGCAAAACTGCCGCAACGCCGCTGCCAGAAAATACAATCGGTATTATATTCACGGAAACGGCGCCCAAGTCCGAAGTCCGGGCGCCCCAAAGAGAAACAGCGCATTGAAGCAAAAGCCGCAGTCCGACGCATCGCCGAATTATTTTCCCTCGCGCGAAGATATTCTCGCCTTCCTCGCAAGGGAGCGCGAAGCCTTGGGCGCCTCCGGCGCCGCCGCCAAGATCGGCAAGCGCGAAATCGCCCGCGCCTTCGGGATCAAGGGATCCGACCGCATCCTGTTGAAGCGCATCCTCGCCGAGCTTGCGGCCGAAGGGGCGCTCGAAAAGCGCGGCAAACGGCTGGTGAAGAAGGGCGTCTTGCCGGCGGTGACGCTGGCCGACATCACGGGCCGCGACCGCGACGGCGAGCTGATCGCAACGCCGGTCGAATGGGACGAGGACGAACTCGGCCCGGCGCCGCGCATCTCGATACACGCCCCGCGCCGCGCCAAGCCGGGCGCGCCGCTGCCGGCGGTGGGCGATCGCGCTTTGGTGCGCGCCGAGCCCGACCGCGACGCGGGGCCGGAGGATCCCCCTTACGTCGGCCGGGTCATAAAGCTTCTCTCGCGCGCGCGCCACCGCGTGCTCGGGCTATTGCGCGTCGAGGCCAATGGCATGGCGCGGATCGAGCCCATCGACAAAAAGCAGCTCGGCCGCGAACTGGCGGTCGCCCCAGGCGACTTCGGCGAGGCGAAGGACGGCGATCTCGTCTCCGTCGACGTGATGGGCAAGACGCGCTTCGGCGCGCCGCGCGCCCGCGTCCGCGAGACGCTGGGCTCGATGACGGGCGAAAAGGCGGTCAGCATGATCGCTCTGCGCGCCCATGACATTCCCGACGTCTTCCGTCACGAGGCGCTTGCGGAGGCCGAGCAGGCGAAGCCCGTCGCGCTCGAGCCGCACCGCGAGGACTGGCGCCATCTGCCGCTGATCACCATCGACCCGCCGGACGCCAAGGACCATGACGACGCCGTCCACGCCGAGCCCGACCCCGCGCCGGACAATGACGGCGGTTTCATCGTCACGGTCGCCATCGCCGACGTCGCCTATTATGTGCGGCCGCGTTCGGCGCTCGATAAGGAGGCGCTGGAGCGCGGCAATTCGGTCTATTTCCCGGACCG
>JAWOLK010000056.1:0-12475 GCA_033853615.1 Beijerinckiaceae bacterium
GAAAGATGCGCCTTGGGATCGCGCACCAGCACGAAGCCGGCGTCATAGGGAACATGCAGCCATTTGTGGAAGTCGAATGCGACGCTGTCGGCGCGCTCCAAGCCTTTGAGCCGGGGCCTGAGCGTCGGCGACAGCGCGGCGAGCGCGCCAAAGGCCCCGTCGATATGGAACCACATGTCTTCCGAATGGGCGATATCGGCGAGCCGATCCAGCCGGTCGATGGCGCCGGCGTCCACCGTTCCGGCCGTGCCGACGATCAGAAAGGGCGTGAAGCCCGCCGCGCGGTCGGCTGCGATGGCGTGGCGCAGCTCGGTGACATTCATCCGCCGCCGCTGGTCCGAGGAAATCAGCCGTAAATGACGGGCGCCGAGCCCGGCGAGCTCCATCGCCTGCCGCACGCAATTATGCGTCTCGCGCGAAGCGTAGGCGGTGAGCGTCGCGTCGAGCGCGCCGAGGCCATTGAGCCGCACATTGCGCGACCCCGCGGCATGGTCGCGGGCGACGAGCAGCGACAGGAAATTGGCCATGGAGGCGCCGGTGACGAAAATTCCCGAGGCGTCCTCGGGAAAGCCGAAAGCCTGCGCCATCCAGCGGGCGATCTGCCGCTCGACGTCGAGGGCGATGTGGTTGCGCCCGCCGCAATTCGGATTGAGCCCGGCCGCGAGCATGTCGGCGACCATGCCGACCGGCGTGCCCGCCCCCTGCACCCAGCCCATGAACAGCGGATGCGTGTTGCCGGTGGCGTAAGGCTTTATGTAGCGGTCGAAATCTGCGAGCGTCTCGGCGAAGGGGCGGCCCTCGCGCGGCAGGTCGCGCTCAAAGCGCGCCTTTACGTCCGGCGGCGCCTCGCGCCAGACGGGGCGTTCGCGCAGCGTGCGGATATGGTCGATCATCGCGTCGAGCGCGTCATGCGCTTTGGCGCGGAAATCGTCCCAATCCTCGGGGTCGAGATCGACAGGCTTCATGCGCGCCTGCGAAAGAGGCGGGCGCGATGCGCAAGGGCGGTTTTTCTGTTCAATTCCGCGCGTCTCCGGGCCGGTCGAGCACTCTGCAATAAGCGCCTTTGGCGCTGCGATGCAACCTCTCACGCGCCGAGAAGCGTCAAACCGAGGGCGCGCCCCGCCGTGCGCAATTGCTCGTCGCGCGTCGCCAACGGCAGGTTCAACCGTTGCGCAAGCTCCAGGTAGCAAGCCTCGTAGAGCGTGAGGCCATGGCGGTCGGACAGCCCAAGCGTCGCGGTCCAGACATAAGCATCCGTATCGCCATCGAGCGCGATCGGCATTTGCGCGAGATCGGCCAGGGACTGGTCACGAAACTTCGGGTCGACACGTTTTCTGCGGATTCCCGTCTGGAAGGCGTTCGCGACCTCCAGCCGCCACAGCGGCGGGACGATGGCCCCGGCGCGGACGACGCGATCCAGCACCTCATCTGCGGCCGCGGTCGCTTCGTCCTCGAAATACCAGCTCAGCGTCACCGAGGCGTCGATAACGATACTCACCGGCGGCCTTCCGCAATCAGCTCCTTGATGCTCAGGCCGCCCAGCGTGACGCCGCGCCGGCGCGCGCGGATGCGCGCCGCGGCATTGGCGGCCGCATCGCGGTCAACAGAACCTACGGGCGCTACGAGACGGGCGACAACCTTGCCGCGGCGGGTGATGACGACCTCCTCGCCGGCTTCCACCCAATCGAGCAACTGGCCGAATTTGTTTTTGGCCTCGAAGGCCCCGATCTCCCGCATTCTATCCGCCGAGACAAACTAGACTGACAGCTAGCTTATTGAGAGAGGTCGAAAAGTCAACGTCTTTCCTGTCACCCGATCGTCACCGCCACCGACCCGACCCCCTGAATCTCGGCGACGGTCCAGTCGCCGGAGACCAGCGGCCCGACGCCCGCCGGCGTGCCGGTAAAAATCAGATCGCCGCCGGCGAGCGTCACATAGCGGGAGAGATGCGCGATGATCTCCGCCGTGCCGAAAATCATGTCGGAGAGGTCGCCCTTCTGGCGCACGAGGCCGTTGACGGCGAGCGAGATGCGGCCGCGGCTCGGGTGGCCGATGTCGGAGGCGCGGGCGAGAAGGCCGATCGGCGCGGAATTGTCGAACCCTTTGGAGAGATCCCAGGGCCGGCCGAGATTGCGCGCCTCGGTCTGCAGGTCGCGGCGGGTAAGGTCGATTCCCGCCGCATAGCCGAAGACATGCTCCAGCGCATGGGCGACCGGAATATCGGCGCCGCCGCTGCCCAAGGCCGCGACCAGCTCGACCTCGTGATGCAGATTGGCGGTCATCGTGGGATAGGGAATGGTCACGCCGTTTGCGACGATGGCGTCGGCGGGTTTCGCGAAAAAGAACGGCGATTCGCGCGAGGGCTCCTTGCCCATCTCGCGGGCGTGGTCGGCATAATTTAGCGCAATGCAAAAAATCCGCCGCACGGGAAAGAGATAGGGCGAGCCGGAAATGGCGAGGGCGGGACGCGGCAATGGGGGAAAGACGTAATCGGTCATCTCGAGCGACTCCTGCTTGCCGCCTTATAGCGCATCGGCGCGCGCGCCGCCGCCTTGATCCTCGCCGTCTTGACCTCCGCCCGCCCCTCGGCGAGTTTGCGGGCGCCTTCGAGACGCTTTGGCAAAAGGAGTCTTCATGACGCGCAGCTTTCTTCTCGCCGCGGCTTTGCTCGCCTTTTCAACAGCGGGCTGCAACAGCCCGCGCACGCCGCAAGTGGCGACCGCCGCGCCGCCCCCCGCCGCGCCCGAGGCGAAGCTGCCGGAAGGCTCGGGCTGCGCCGCGGCGATCGGCCGATACAAAGCGGTGATCGAGAACGATTTGAACATGGGCCATGTCAACAAGAGCGTCTATGGCCAGATCCAGGGCGAGATCGGCGAGGCCTCTTCCGCCTGCGCCGCCGGCCAGGACGCCCGCGCCGTCTCGCTGATCCGCGCCAGCAAATCGCGCCACGGCTATCCGGGCTGAGTCGAACCGGGCTGAACCGGACCGCGGGCCTTCAGGCCGGCTCACCGCCGCATACGGGGTTGCGCGCCTGGAGGCGCGCGCTCCGGCCTGCGGGCGATCCAGGCCAAAACGGACCGCGGGCCTTCAGGCCCGCAGAGTTCCAGCATGCGCGCCTGGAGGCGCGCGCTCCATACGCGCCAGGAGGCGCGCGGCCCGCTCGCCCTCCCGCCTTGGAACATCTCCAGACTAGCGCGATTGACCGCAAGATTCTGTCCTTTACGCTGCGCCCAACAAACAGGGCGCGGCGGCGTAGCGTCGCGCCGGCTTGCATCGGAGCCTTCGCGACAACATCTCTGCGTCGCCGAAGGAAGGAAGGCGCAAAGTTATGACATCGACAAAAATCTTGCTCGCGGGGGCGCTCGCCCTCCTCGCGGTTCCGGCCGTTGCCGCGGAAGCCGCGCTCTCCGTCTCCATCAAGGACCATAAATTCACCCCCGCCGAGATCAAGGCGCCGGCCAATACGCCGATCGTCCTCACCGTGCAGAACGAAGACGGCACGCCCGAAGAATTCGAGAGCAAGCAGCTCAAGATCGAGAAAGTGATCGGCGGCGGCGCCTCTGCGACCATTCGCCTGCGCCCCTTGAGCCCCGGCCGCTACGCCTTCGTCGGGGAATATCACGAAGACTCCGCCAAGGGCGTCATCGTCGTCGAATAGGATCACCCATGCTCGGCGCGCTCATCATCGTTTTTCGCGAGGTCATCGAGGCTGGCCTCATCATCGGAATCGTGCTGGCGGTCACCCGCGGCGTAGCGGGCGCGCGCGCCCATATCGCTGGCGGCGTGGCGGCCGGTCTTGCCGGCGCGGGGCTGCTTGCCGCCTTCGCCGACCGGCTGTCCGGGGCGCTCGAAGGGCGCGGCCAGGAATTGTTCAGCGCCGGCGTGCTGGCGGTCGCCGTGGTGATGCTCGCCTGGCACAATATCTGGATGGCCCGCCACGGGCGGGAGCTCGCCCGCCATCTCTCCGACGTCGGCAAGTCGGTCGTCGCCGGCGAACAATCCTTTATGGCGCTCGCCGTGGTGGTCGCGCTCGCGGTGCTGCGCGAAGGCTCCGAGGTCGTGCTGTTCCTCTACGGCATTCTGGTTTCCGGCGAGACCGGCTGGAGCCTGCTGGTCGGCGGCCTCGGCGGGCTGGCTCTCGGCGGCCTGGTGAGTGTGGCGACCTTCTACGGCCTCGTCAAAATCCCGCCGCGCTATCTGTTTGCGACCACTTCGGCGCTGATCACGCTGCTTGCCGCGGGGCTTGCGGCGCAATGCGTCGGCTTCCTGCAACAGGCGTGGGTGATCACAGCGCTCTCGGAGCCGCTCTGGGACACGTCCGGCGTTCTCTCGGACAAGAGCCTTCTGGGCCGCGTGCTGCATACGCTGATCGGCTACACCGACCAGCCGACGGCGATGCAGATGATCGCCTATGCGGCGACGCTGGTCACGATCGTCGTCGCCGGGCGTCTCGCCGCCCCGACCCCGGCGCCGCGGCCGCCGGCCGCGGTTCATCCGGCGGAGTGATTGCTCGCCGGAGCGCTTGCCGCTCCGGCGTCTGTCAATCATGCACCGCAATGTCGATCTTCTGGATGACCCGCTCCGGCTCGGGCCGCACCAGGTCGACCGACAGCAGGCCGTTCACCAGCTCGGCGCCGCAGACGCGCATCCCCTCCGCGAGCAGGAAGGCCCGCTGAAACTGGCGCGCCGCGATGCCGCGGTGCAGGAAATGCCGCTCGCGCTCGTCGGTCTGCCGCCCGCGGATGACGAGCTGATTCTCTTCCAGCGACACTTCGAGCTGATCGCGGGTGAAGCCGGCGACGGCCAGCGTAATGCGCAACCGCTCGGGCTCATTGGCTGTTTTCGGCAGCCGTTCGATATTATAAGGCGGATAGCCGTCCGAGGCGGAGCGGGAGACGCGGTCGAGCGCGCGCTCGATCTCGTCGAAGCCGAGGAGAAACGGAGAGTTCAACGTAAGCCGTGTCATTTCAAGCCCGTCTGGCGCTTGCCGGCCCCGCGACCCGGAAGGCGTCGCAAAGGCGCGGCGGCAGATTCAAGGCCTAAGATATGTATGACCACCCGGTCACGATCAAGGAGCCAAAGCTCGAGGATTGACGCCGCTGCTGCGGGCGGCCAGTGTAAACGCGCTTGCCTCGGGAAAGGATAAGCAATGGCGCGGCTTGCTCTTCTTTGCGTCGCCTTCATCGCTCTGCCGGCCCGCGCGGAAACGCCGCCGCCGCCGGCCGCGAACGCGCCGCCTTCCGATTGTCAGCGCTTTTCGACGACGCCGATCGAGGGCGGGTTTTTGCGGCTCGACCGGGAGACCGGCGCCGTTTCCTATTGCACGGTGAAGGACGGCGTCTCCGCTTGCCGCGTTAGCGCTGAGGAGCGCGAGGCTTTGGAGAACGAGGCGGCGCGCCTGCGCCGCGAGAACGCCGAATTGAAGAGTCGTCTCGCCGTCGCCCCGCCGCCGCGCGCGGCGCCGAGCGAGGAAGAATTCGAGCGGGCGCTGTCCTTTACGGAGCGATTCATCCGGCGCATGATGCGCGTCTTCAAGGAAGAGGCGCCGGGCGAGAAGTCCTAGCGGCCGCCCCCAGCGCAAGGCTCCGCAGAAAGACCAGGGACATGGCCTCCAAGAACGCTCTCGAAGATTTCCTCGGCGGCGCGCCGATCAACGTCTTCGTCAAGCTGCTGTTTATCTCGCTGATCGTCGGCGCGCTGCTGATGTGGCTGGAAATCCGGCCGATGGACATTCTGCGCGGCGTCCAACACTTCATCGACCGCATCTACGACTTAGGGTTCGGCGCAGTGCGGCTGGTGGCCGAATATGTGATCGCCGGCGCGGTGATCGTCGTGCCGATCTGGTTCGTGCTGCGGCTGATGAACGTCGGCGGCAAGCGGTAGAGCCTGCTCCGCCGAGGTCGAGGAGCGGGAAGAAAGCTCACCCTTTCGGTCCCGCGGCCTCCTTCGGCGGCTCCACCTTGCAGCGCCCCGCCTGGCAGGCCGGGCAAACGCCGCGCCATCCATAGTAATAGACGCCGATCCCCGCCAAGGCCACGGCCCAGCCGAGCGGCGTTTCGCCAATGTAGAGATTGGCGAACATCATCATCGCGAACCCTGCCGCGAGAAAAGCATAGCTTTTGGTTTTGTCGGTCATGGCGGGAGTTTCCGCGCGGACCCGCCCAGAAGCCAGAGACAAAGTCACAGAACGCCGGGCTCGTTTCGCTGTAATTAAAACGGAGCCTTAGCTTCAGGACATCAAGTGAAAAGGACATGTCATGAGTTACCGACTTGCTATCATCCTTGTCGGGGTCGCGCTGTTTGTCGCCGCGATGATTCCCTATGCGTATGCGCCGCGCTGCTCCACGGCCGATTGCACCCCGCAAGCCCCATATTTCGGGGAACGCGAGAGCCGCTGATCTGGCGACGGCTCAGGGGGCCGCGACGCAAGGGGGCGGGCTCCGCCGCCTGCTCGCCGCGGCGCCAAGCAACCTTCAAGCCAGTTTGCGCGTTGAACGCTCGTCTCACTGTATGGAGGTTCAGATGCGCAATGGCTTCATCGTCGCTTTTCTCGGTTTCGCTCTGGCGTTTTTTCTGGCGCCGCAGGCGGGTTTCGCCGCCGAGGATCATGTCGCGGAAGCGATCACCCACACCAAACAGGCTATTGAACACGGCAAGATGGGCCACGCCAATGTGCTCGTCACCCATGCCGAACAGGCCCTGACCCACGCCGAGGCCGCCGAAAAGGCGAAATCCAACAAGCATGTCGCGGAAGCGATCACCCATCTCAAGGCGGCGATCTCCACCGGCAAGAAGGACGACGCCAGCGGCGCGACGACTCATGCGGAAGAGGCGCTGAAACATCTCGAAATGGCCAAGTAGCGACGGCCCGGTCAGCGGCGGGCGCCATCCGCGCCCGTCTGCGCCGCGCGCCTATCGTCGCGCGCGGTCTTATCTTCGGCGGATCGAAGACGTGGCCTCGTCCGCGTCCGGCGGCAGGCCGCCGGGATCTTGCCGATCCAGCGCGTCGCGGCGGGGCGGCGGCGGCGCGGTCGTCAGCGGCCCGAGCGCCGATTCTCTCGCCCCCACGCCCGGCCCCTCGAAGGCGGCGCGCGGCGGCCCCTCGCCAGTGTCGGTGTCCTCCTCCTCCGCGCCCGGAGCGCCCGCTGGGGCGAGCGGCGGCGCCCGTTTCGCCAGCTGCCATTGCCGCGCGTCCGGCGGCGGCGGGGTCTCCTGCGGCGTCGGCTTGCAGATGTGGCGGCCATTGCGCCCGTGCATCGCCAGATCGACATGAATATGATTGTAGTGGAACGGATTGGACCCCGGCGCCAGCACGGTCGAAAAGCGCTGGCAGGAACCGCCGTGCACATCCATCAGAAAGGCGCGGGTCTGTTCGTCGCCGCGGGTCCAATCCTTGACGATGCTGATCGGGCGGCCGTCCGCCAGCACGAAGCCGCCGATGTCGAGCGCATTGCCGAAGGAATGTTCCGAGAGCTGCGCGCCCCAATGATTGTTCATGCCGCGACAGGCGTAAGAGCCCATGGAATTGATCTGCGCCACCGGTTGGCCGAAACGCGCCTGCGCCGCCGGCTGCACGATCTCCGCGAGCCATTGCTCGAGCTCGGCGACCATCGGACAGCCGAGCGTCGCGGTGGCGTTGAAAGTCACCGCGCCCCCCTGCAAGGCCGTCACCTTGAAGGGCTTCGTCAGGCCGCAGATGCCGGGGCCGTCGAGCTCCCGCGACATTTGCACATAGGCCGAGGGCTGCACCCGCTTTTCCGCGACGCAGGCGTTTTCCGCCTGTGTGCGCCAGGCCGGGCGCTGCGGCTTGCCAAGATAGCCGCAACCCGAGAGCGCAACACCGGCGAGCGCCAGGACCAGCGGGAAGGAGCGACGAGCCATGCGGCGAATTTGCCCGCATGGTGGTTAAGGGAGCGTCGAGAAACAGCGTTAACGCGGCCTTTATCCCGCGCGCGGGCTCAGTCGCGGCGCAACGCCTCGTCGCCGGAAAGCCGCTGCGCCAGGGCCGGCAGCGCCTCGCGCAGCTTCGCGGCGCCATCCGCGCCGATCAGCGTCTCCGCCTTGGTCTCGATCTCGCTGACGAGCGCGATGATCTGACTCTCGCGGAGGCCGAGATTGACGAGCCTCGCCGCCAGCGTGTTCACGTCCCAGCGGCCGTGGCCCATCAGGCTGGTCACGCCTTCGATCGCGGCGGTGAGGCCGGCGTCGCCGCTCGCCGCGGCCCCGCGCGCGGCCTCGCGCGCCAGCCGATCCTTGTCGATGACCTCCGCGACATGGCCGTCCGGCGTCTCGTCGCGCAAGAACAACAACACATGGCCGATCGCGGCCTTGGCGGTCGCCGGATCGAGGCCGGTCGCCTCGACCACTTTCTGCTGCAAGTCTTCCATGGGCGTCTCTCCGTTCGCGGAAGATGCCGTCGGCGGCTGCGCGATCAAGGGGGCGCGCATTTTCCGCGAAGAAGCCTATAGCCCCATGATGCGGGCGAAGCCCCATTCGAACAGGCGCTGCGGCAGGAGGCGCTTGGCCGGGACCAACAGCAGCTGGCTCCACATGCCGACGGCGTAGCGCGTCTTCGGGCGCGGATCGTCGAGGATGCGGGCGACGAGGCGGGCGACCGGCTCCGGCGTCGGCGCGCTTTTCCCTTGCGCGCCGCGCCGCCGCATCAGCTTTTCGAAGGAGGCGCGATGGACGCTGTCCGGCGGGGCGACGATGCGGCGTTTTTCCTCGATCTCGCTGCGAAAATCGCCCGGCTCGACCAGCACGACTTTGACGCCGAAGGGCCGCGTTTCGAGCCGCAGGCTTTCGCTTGCGCCTTCGAGCGCGAATTTGCTGGCGCTGTAGAGGCCGGTGAAGGGAACGCCGACGACGCCGGCGAGCGAGCTGATATTCACGATATAGCCGCCGCCGCCGGCGCGCAGCGCCGGCAAAGCGGCGCGGCAGACCCGCAGCGCGCCGAAGAAATTCGTCTCGAAAATCGCCTTTGCGTCGTCGATGGTCGCGTCTTCGAGCGCGCCGCGCATGGAAAAGCCGGCGTTGTTGATGACCGCGTCGAGCCGGCCGGCTCTGGCGAGAACCGCATCGACACAGGCTTGAACCGAGGCGGCGTCATCGACGTCGAGCGGCAGCATTTCGACGCCATGTTCAATTGCGCCCGCCCGCGCGCGGCGCCCGGCGCCGAAGGCCCGCCAGCCTTGCGCCGCGAGATATTCGGCGCAGGCGCGGCCGATGCCCGAGGTTGCGCCGGTGACGAGGACGGTTCTGAGCTGTGCTTGCGCCACCGCGATTCTCCCGCGCATACTCGCCAAGCTCTAGAAATCTGCAAGAAGCCTGTCAATCTCGGGCGGGGCGCAAAGTCGAGCGGCTCTTGAGCGCTGAGGCTACCGCCTTAGAATCATAACCGAAGCGCCGGGGTGGCTGGTCGCTCAGCTGGAGATACGCCTTTAATCCAATTTAAACCACATTCGCCAGGCGCCATGATGTTTTAGCCGGCGGCGGGATCAGCCGCCGCCCTTCGCCTTTCAACCAAGTCCCGCATTTGCCGGAATCATCCTGATGTCCTCCAAGCCCACGATTACAACTCCGCCCGCGACGCCGATCGCGCCACAGGAGCAACCGGCCCCGCCTGCGACGAAGGGCGAAGAGCAGCCGGTTTTCTACCAGGGTTACAGTAAATATAAGCCGAAGCCGTCAGGCCATGCGTTCTACGACCCAACGCAAGGCGGCTTCACCAAGCGATGGGTCGCGCCGCGGAGCTGAGAATTTTCAGCGAGCCTTAAGGCTCGCGCTCCCGGCGGCTCGCGCAAACCGGACCGCGCGCCTTCAGCCGCGCCGCCTAAAGCTGATAGACATAGGCCTTGCTGACATTGTGCTTCTGCGCGATCTCGGCGACAGGCACGCCCTTTTTGCGCTCAGCCTTGAGCATTTTGCGGAAGGCCGCCAACTCCTTGCCGGAACGGCGGATGCGCGGCTCGCGCTCCGATCCCGCTTCACTCGAAGCAGATTTGCGGCCATCGGCCTTGGCGTCCTCCACTTCGGCGAGGATCGTTTGCGCGGTTTCAATTATCTTTTGAAGCTGGCTTATCTGTCTTTTCGTAAGCGGCATGGGGCTTTCATCCCGTTTCGACATAATCACACTTATACTAAATCTCCGGCCGAGCAAACCCTAATTATATGCCGATGTCGTTGACATTGCAGCGCAAATGACAACTAATTAGTTAGCCAGCAAACAAAATTTCCACTTACAAAAAAAGTTCGGCCGCGCTTTGTTCTTCTGCGCGGCCCGTCACTTATCCCACAAAGCAAGCCGCGGCGCCGATCTCGCGACGCCGCGGGCAAGTCTCACTTGTTTTTCGTTCGCCGGCGCGAGCTTACGCGCCGCCGCGCCGGTTGCGCATGAAGGACTCGAACTCCTCGCGGTCGCGGGCGCGACGCAGCTCCTCTATGTGCCGCGCGAAATCGCGCTCGGCCTCGGCCAGCTTGCGGCGCTCTTCCTCGAGACGCGCGAGTTCCGCCTCGCGCCATTCGTCGAAGGCGACATTGCCGCTCGTGCCGGAGCTGTAATAACGCGGCGCCCTGTCCTCGAAATTCCAGCCGCGTCGAACGGCTTCCGTCTGCTCGCGCAGAAAGGCGAAGATGTCGCCCCCGTAGCCCTGCTTCTTCTGCCACATCTTCCAAAGCACGACGGCGAGGCCGATCGGCCAGAAGAAAACGAAGCCGACGAGCATCGCGACGAGCTCGGACAATTTCCAATTTCCCGCCGAACAATGCGGCGAGAAGGCGTGGGTTTGGCGGTCTTGACTCATGGTCGGCTCCGAAACTTGCGGCGCGCCGGCGGCGCTGCGGCGCGGTAGATGTGGGGAGTGCGAGAGCCAGCGCAAGGCGCCGCAGCGCGTCATTCAACAGCGCGCGAGATCCGCACGGCGACGCCACAGTCTCGCCGTCTTTGCGCCTTTAAAAAATATAAGGCGGGGAGAATGTTCTCCCCGCCTTGGTGAAAGCCGCCCCGTCTATCATCTGGTCCAGACGCCGAATGGCGTCAAACTTGCTTCAACTCACTGGAAAGCCGGCCATCGACAAAGGCCCGCTAAAAGGAGAGGACGCCCGATGGCCAAGACAGAGTTTATCGATCTCTTCGCCGTTCTTGCCGCCTGCCTGCTGACAGGCGCCGTCGTGATCGGCGCCTGGTAGCTCGGCGGGCCATGGCGGCCGCAGAATGCGTCAGCCGGAGAGCTTGGCGACCAGCGCGTCGGACACCTCGAAATTGGCGTAGACGTTCTGCACGTCGTCATTGTCCTCGAGCGTGCCGATCAGCTTGAGGATCTTCTCGCCGGCTTCGTCGTCGACCTTCACCGTGTTTTGCGGCCGCCACACCAGCGCCGCCTTTTTCGGCTCGCCGAATTTTTCCTCGAGCGCCTTCGCGACCTCGCGCAGGCTCTCGACCGAGGTGATGACTTCATGCGTCTCGTCGGTCGTCGAGACATCCTCGGCGCCGGCCTCGATCGCGGCCTCCATCATAGCGTCTTCGGAGGCGACCTTGCGGTCGAATTCGACGAGCCCGACCCGGTCGAACATGAAGGACACCGCGCCGGTTTCGGCGAGCGAGCCGCCGGCCTTGGTGAAATAGGAGCGGACCTCGCCGGCCGTGCGGTTGCGATTGTCGGTCAGCGCCTCGATGATGACGGCGACGCCGCCCGGCGCATAGCCTTCGTAGCGCACCTCGTCATAGGTCTCGGAATCGGCGCCCGACGCCTTCTTGATCGCGCGCTCGATATTATCCTTCGGCATGTTCTCGGCCCTGGCGGCGAGAACGGCGGCGCGCAGCCGCGCATTCATATTGGGGTCAGGCAGGCCCATTTTGGCGGCGACGGTGATTTCGCGGGCGAGCTTGGAGAAGAGCTTGGAGCGGATCGCGTCCTGCTTGCCCTTCTTGTGCATGATGTTCTTGAACTGACTATGCCCAGCCATGGACCTCGCCCTGCCGTCTCTCGTTTTTGATGAAATTGCGCAACAAGCGCCCGCGCTGCGGTATAATCCGCCTCGCGGCGGAAATCAAAGAAACTGCGTTATCGCTCGTCGCTTTCCGTCCAAGGCATTTTGCGGCGCATGAACCCGTCGAAAAATGGAACAGTGAAAGCCGTGTCGCCATGGGAGGGGCTGTAGATCATGCCTTTGGCGATGAGCGTGTTGCGCATCGGCGCAACGGTCGATACTTTTTTGCCGAGCTTTTCTGCAATGTCGCCGGATCTGTGCGGTCCCGGCCCCAGCTCCGCCATGGCGCGCATATAGCGCTTCTCGGCGGGCGTCAGCCGATCGAAGCGCACATGAAAAAAACTCGCGTCCAGCTCGGCGAGCGCAATGACTGTCGCCCGCCGCGCATCGTCTTCTTCGATGGGCGAGGCGTCCGCGACATTCCAACTGTGCTTGCCCCATTCCTGTATGAAATAGGGGTAGCCTTGGGTTTCCCGGTGAATCGCGA
>JAWOLK010000057.1:0-22866 GCA_033853615.1 Beijerinckiaceae bacterium
GCGCATAGGCTTGAATATCCTCCTTGCCAGGCTGCTCGGAGCCATCATGCCAATGGCTCAAGCCGACAAGACGCGTCAGCGTCCAATAAAGCTCGCGACATCTTTGCTGGAGGAAACGAGCGGGCGCGATTGTCCCTGTAACCTGAGGGACTGGCGCCACAAAGGCGGCGCACGCGCCCCAGTTTTGCTTGATTGGCTCTCCGGGCCCACGACAGGTTTCTTGCAGCAGGTCGTGTTTTTTCGACTCGAGTTCGGAGCCTTTTGTCATGTCGCAAGACGCCCTTTGTCGCGAAAAAACCCTAGACGATCCGCTCTTTCTCTCGTGCTGAAAATCGCGGCCGTCGTGAGGCCTCTTTTTTCGATCAACGCGCCGTTTATGACAGCTTTGAACGGCGCCGTCAAAAGCGGACGCGCGACGAAGGCGTTACAATAATGGCTTACGTAACTGCCGCAATTTCCCTCCCGGCGCTTTCGCTTCAATAATATCTCCATAGGCGCCGCCATCGGCTGTCACACAGTCACAACTGTTTCCACGCTCCAGCCCCGCGCGCCTTGTCCCCGCCCCGCGCCAAATGCTAACTTCAGACGCAGGCAATTCGGGCGCAACAGACATACGCTTGAAATTCAAAGGCTCAATCAGGCTCGGCCAGGTCGCCAAGTTTTCTGAGAGCCAAAAACCAGGAAACCGCAAACCGATGGTCTCGGACGAGTACAAGTGCATCTTCGTCGAAGTGCCCAAAACCGGTTCCACCAGCATTAGGGCGATCCTCGGAACCCCGCCGAAGCCCCATTTGAACATATGCCAAATCGCGCAGCAGCTGGACCCTCATAAATTCAACGCTTATTTCAAATTTGGTTTCGTGAGGAACCCCTGGGATCGAGCGGTCTCTCTATATGAGCGCAAAGAAGGCTTGCAACTTAGGACGAAGCTGAGTTTCGAAGAATTTATCGAGTGGATGAAATATGCGAGCAGCACCTGCATCCACCCCGTTCCGCACAGATATCAGCTAGATTGGTTTGTCGGGCCCAGCGGAGACATAATGGTCGACCATATTGGCAGGTTTGAGGACCTGGAGCAAGAATGGGCAAAAATCGCGGAGAAACTCGGGATTGAAGCAGGGCTCGGACGAGAAAACGTCAATTCCGAGCGGATGCGCGATTACACCAGATATTACAACAAGAAAACCAGGGATCTCGTCGCGGAACGGTTCGCTGTCGACATTGAATATTTCGATTACAAGTTTGGTGAATGACCGGCTACGGCGGCAAAAGGATTAAGTAGTTTTACGCAGCGACAATTGGACGCGCGTTTTTCCCCGCGCTCGTGAAAAACTGCGCAACCCATATCCGTACTTTCACTGATGCCGCTTTTAACTAGGCAAGGTAATTTGCAACGGTTACGGCGCGCCTGTCGAAGGCGCGTTTGAAAACCAGACGCTGCGCAAAAGAACATTCTCGCGAGCATACTACCGGAGGTTTCCCTGCATGAGTCGGAAACGGATTTGGGTCGCCGGCCATAAGGGCATGGTCGGATCTGCTGTCGCCGAGCGACTCGAGGCGCGCGGCGACGAGGTCCTTAGAGTGGATCGCTCCGTGGTCGATCTGCGGAATCAGATCGCCGTGGAGCTTTGGCTAAAACAGAACCGCCCTGATGCAATCGTCTTCGCGGCCGCCAAAGTCGGCGGCATTTACGCGAACGATACTTTTCCCGCAGATTTCATTTACGACAACCTCGCGATCGAGACGAATATCATTCACTCGGCGCATATGGCGGGCGTCGACCGTCTCGTGTTTCTCGGCTCTTCCTGCATATATCCGAAATACGCGCAGCAGCCGATCACCGAAGATGCGCTTCTGACCGGGCCATTGGAGCCAACCAATGAATGGTATGCGGTCGCCAAGATCGCCGGCATAAAACTGTGCCAGGCGTATCGCAAGCAATACGGGCGCCGTTACATCTCGGTTATGCCCTGCAATCTTTATGGCCCGAACGATAATTTCGACTTGACGACCAGTCATGTTCTACCGGCCCTGATCCGCAAGTTTCATGAGGCGAAAATCGAAGGGCGTGACGAGGTCGTTGTCTGGGGTACGGGATCTCCGTTGCGTGAATTTCTGCATGTCGACGATCTGGCGCGCGGCGTGGTGTTTTGTCTCGACGGCTACGACGAATATGAGCACATCAATTGCGGCGCCGGCTCGGAAATCTCCATCGGCGATCTCGCCAAAACGGTCAAGCGTATCGTCGGCTTCGAAGGGCGACTGACATTCGATCTCACAAAGCCTGACGGCACGCCGCGCAAACTTATGGATTCGAGCCGCATCTTTGCAATGGGATGGCGGCCACAAATTAGCCTCGAGGAAGGCATCGCCGACGCCTATCGCTGGTTTCTCAAGCACAAAGCCAGCGTCGCTTTGGAAAGAGAGCTGGAAACGGCGGCTCCCTGAGCCAATGTTTCGCAGGCCGTCGACCCAGCTTAGGGCGCCCGCCAACCACATTGCCACGGCCTGCAAAAACGGGATTGACCTTGGGCTTGCAGGATCCCGTTACAAGCCTTCGATTCGGGGATGCTTCGCGAAAAATGCTGTGCAGCCATGGGAAGAAATTCGTCTATCTCAAAACGATCAAAACCGCGGGAACCTCGGTTGAAATTTTTTTCGAGAGATTTTGCTGCCACAGCGAAGGATATCAAGAGCGGCATAATCGCAACGAGTATATCGGGGATGCGGGAATTATCGGCTACCGCGGAGCTGATCCATCAGGCGTGACTTTTTACAACCATATGCCGGCCCGCGAGGTCCGGGAAAAATTGGGGAGCGAGATTTTCGATTCTTATTTCAAGTTTTGCGTCGTGCGTAACCCGTTCGACAAAGTTGTGTCGATGTTTTGGTTCCAGCTGCCTCATGAGGAGCGCGAGCGCCTGACGACAGCCGAGTTTGCTTCGGTCAAAGATAAGTTCAACGCCTTCGTGCTGAAAAGAGACGGCCTGCCGGTCGACCGGCACGTGTATGTCATCGATGGCGCCTTTGTTCCGGACTTTTATATTCGCTACGAAAACCTCCTGGATGACATGCGGAGGGTTTGTGAGCGTCTCAAAATCGATTTTACCCCTTCGGATCTCGGCCAGTACAAGATCGGAATGAGAACACGGCCGGAGAATTTCCGTGAATATTATGACGCTGAGGGGAGAGCGGTTGTCGAGGAAGCCTTCGCCTATGAGCTTGAGAAATTTGGCTATTCTTTCGGGTGAGGCGCGGCGGCGCAAAAGCTGATTATGTCGCGCGCCGGTTCGGCTGACCGCTTTTCCTGTTCGCGTTTGCGATTGCCGCAGGCGGTGTAACAGCCCGCGGCGACTCATTCAGTCAATAACCCGACGTCACGCTAGCCGCAGCACGGCGTAAGGGCCAACCTGAGCCAACGGCCTGAGCTTCGCCTGAAGACAGGCAATCTGCGCTTCGAGATTGTGGATGACTGCAAGCCGGGCCTCGCGGTCCGCCTGGGAGTTCGCCAGCTCCGTCTCGAGATGCCGGATGAATTTGAGCCGCGCCTCGCCATCCGCCAGGGACGCGGCGAGCTGGTCTTCGAGCCCGTGCGCCAGCGCGCGCTGCGCCGCCCGATCCGCCTCCGAGGCGGCGAGCGCAGTTTCCAGTACAGCAATCCGCGCCGCGCGATCCTCCTCCAACGCGGCGAGTTGCGCATCCAACTTGCGGATAAGATCGAGCCGCGCGGCGCGATCCGCATCGATGACGGAAACGCGCGCCTTGAATTCGCGTTGCTTGGCCAGAAATAATCGCCCGATACCGCGCGGATCGATCGAAGGCACGCTGTCTACATAACCATATTCGACCATGAGTTCGCCATGCGCCGCCCAGAACAGATCAAGAGACGCGCCTGTCAATTCGGCTATGTTCTTGGCGTCGCTGCCCGAGCGGAAAAACTTCGAGTCGACCGCTTGCAGACCGGCGAATGACACGGCTGCAGATTTGAGCGGCTCGCGCCCGATGAATTCGGCTAGCCGTTCGATTGCGCGCTCCGGTTCGCGCACCAGTTCGTCGTAGTGGAAAAAAAGCGTGTTCGGCCGGCTCTTCGGCGACCAGGCGGCAAGATGATCGCTCCAGGAGCCGAACATGCAATCGCCAAGCGTGACGTCGTCCAGGGATGTTTCTTGCTCGGCAAAATCCTTCAAATAATGGTAATAGGAAACGATCGCCGAACGCCCGTCACGCAGGACATAGATCGCTTTGGCGTCGTCCTGCGGCGGGTGGTGCGTCTTTACGAAATAAATCTCTGAGGATTCCGCCGCCTTTTTTGCAAACTCTTCGGAGTCGAGCCCGTGTTTTCTATGGCCGACCAATTCGGTCAACGCGCTCCTGCCGCCGATGTCCGGGAGATCGTCGTAGAGAGAATGCGTCTCCAGCCCAAAAGACTCCCGCAGCATGATGCGCAAGAGCGTGTTTCCAGAGCGCGGATAAGATGCCAACCAAACGATCACCGGAGAAGCCTTATGTTTATGGGGCGGCGAGCGCCCATTCACAGATGGTCTCGACGCGGAGCTTTTTGTGTAAATTTTTGCAGCGCCACATGCGCTCCATCAGGCGGTTGCGCGAATATGATTGAATAACGGCAAAACAACGCGCGCGTCAACACAGCGCGCCGTTCGAGAGGCTGCTTGCGCCGGGCCTCACATGTAAAAAAACGGGCGCCGGCAAGGGCGCGAAGCCGGCGTTACGTGTTTCTACTAAGCTACGCAATTACACCAAGCATGCGCCTTTTGAGTTTCTCAACCAAGCGCCTGCGTCCTGTTCCGGAAAACGCCCGCAAAAGCCGCGCCGCGGGCGGCTCACCTCCGCAGCCAGGCGGCGATCTTCGGCCATTCTTGCGCCAGCGCGCGGCGGCCGAGGAACAGCGACAGATGACCGCAGGGCGCGAGCGCCTTGACGACGTCGCGCGCGCCGGTGAGCTTTTCCGCCGCGAAAACCTGCCCCGGCGGCGCGATCTGGTCGGCTGCGCCCGCCAGAAGATACAGCGGCGCGCGCAGGCGCGTGAGATCGAGCTTACGCCCGAGCGCCGCAAAGGCGCCGCGGGCGAGGCGGTTTTCGTGATAAAGCCAGGCGAAAACCTGAGCGTAATAGGGCCCCGGCAAATCGAGCCGGCGCCGGTCCCACTTCGCAAAGGTCTCGACGGCGCGGCGCTCTTCCTGCGTCTGCGGCGGGTCTTCGATCTGCAACACGGCGCAGATGTCGCGCGCCTCGTCGAATTCGCGCGGCCATAGCGCAGCGATCTGGGCCCCGCGCACGCGGCCGCCGCCGGCGCGGATCAGCTCCTCGACCGCCGCGGCGGAAACATTGCGGGCCGCGGCCGAGAGTTTCGACGGCGCGGCGTCGAGATCGACCGGCGCGCCGATCAACGCGAGCCGCCGCACTTTGTGCGGAAAACGCGCCGCAAAAGCGAGCGACAGCCAGCCGCCCTGGCAGAGGCCGATGAGATCGACCGGCGCGCCGATGTCGTCCAGCGCGACATTGAGCGCGGCGAGCTGCGTGTCGATCGTGTCGAGCCGCGTCGCCGGCGTCGCCGAGGCCCAATCGACGAGAAACAGCCGCGCTGCGCCCCCCATGCGCAGCGCCGCGACGAGACTGTGGCCGGGCGCGAGATCGACGAGCGCGGAATCATGCAGCGCATGCGGCGCGACCACCACCGCCGCGACGCCGGCCGCGCCCGGCCCGGAAAAATCGACGAGCCGCAGCGCGCCGAAGCGCAGCGCGACGCGGTGCGGCGTGATCCATTCGGGGTCGGGCGGCGGCGTCTCCTCGGGCGCGAGAGCGCGACGCCAAAGCTCCAGCGTCGCGGTCCAGGGCAATGTCCAGAGGTCGAGCGGGTCCATGCGGGATTTCTATCGATGACGGATCGAGCCTAGCACGCTTCATGAGGCGCGCATCTGCCCCTTAAGGGCAGCGCGCCGTCTTGCCGCAGCGTCGTGGCGCCCGCATACTTTGGCGCAAAATGGAGACGGACGATAATGCTCATCGGCGCAATCGTCGCGCTGCGCGGCGCGGTGATCGACGTGGCGTTCGAGAACGGCCTGCCGGCGCTCGAAGAGGCGCTCGTGATCGCCCAGGACGATGGCCCGCCGGTTCTCGCCGAGACGCAGGCGCATCTCGACGGCGCCCATGTGCGCGCCATCGCCTTGCAGGCGACGGCCGGTCTGCGCCGCGGCCAGGCCGTGCGGGCGACCGGCGCGCCGCTGACCACGCCCGTCGGCGAGGCGGTGCTCGGCCGGTTGATCGACGTCACCGGCCGCGCCGCCGACAATGGCCCGCCGCTCCCCGAGGATGCTCCCCGCCGGCCGATCCACCGCGCCCCGCCGCCGCTCGCGGCGCAGAGCGGCGCCTCGCAGATCTTTGAGACCGGCGTGAAGATCATCGACCTTTTGACCCCGCTCGCCCATGGCGGCAAGGCGGCGATGTTCGGCGGCGCCGGCGTCGGCAAGACGGTGCTGGTGATGGAGCTGATCCACGCCATGGCGGCCGGCTACCACGGCGTTTCGGTCTTCGCCGGCGTCGGCGAGCGCTCGCGCGAGGGGCATGAGATGCTGCTCGACATGGCCCGCTCCGGCGTGCTGGAGCGCACCGTGCTGGTCTATGGCCAGATGAACGAGCCGCCCGGCGCGCGCTGGCGTGCGCCGCTGACCGCCCTCGCCATCGCCGAATTTTTCCGCGACGAGCGCCATCAGAACGTGCTGCTGTTGATGGATAATGTCTTCCGCTTCGTGCAGGCGGGCGCGGAAGTCTCGGGCCTGCTCGGCCGCCTGCCCTCGCGCGTCGGCTATCAGCCGACGCTGGCGAGCGAGGTGGCGGCGCTTCAGGAGCGCATCGCATCGGTCGGCGGCGCCGCCGTCACGGCGATCGAGGCGGTCTATGTGCCGGCCGATGATTTCACCGACCCGGCGGTGACGACCATCGCCGCCCATGTCGACAGTCTCGTGGTGCTCTCGCGGCAGATGGCGGCGGAAGGCATGTATCCGGCGATCGATCCGATCGCCTCCTCCTCGGTTCTGCTCGATCCGCTGGTGGTCGGCGAGGAGCACGCCCGGATCGCCACCGAAGTGCGGCGGGTGATCGAACATTTTCGTGAATTGCAGGACGTCATCGCGCTGCTCGGCGTCGAGGAGCTGGGCGCCGAGGACCGCCGGCTGGTGGGGCGGGCCCGCCGGCTGCAACGCTTTTTGACGCAACCCTTCGCGGTGACGGAGGCTTTCACCGGAACGCCGGGTCGCTCCGTGCCGGTCGCCGACACCATCGCCGGCTGCAAGGCGATCCTCTCCGGGGAATGCGACGACTGGCGCGAAAGCTCCTTCTACATGGTCGGCGATCTCGAGGAAGCCCGCGCCAAGGAGCGGGCGGCGCGCGAGCCCGCCGCATGAGGAAGAGCTTCCGCCTCACCATTGCGACGCCCTCGGAGCTGCTGGTCGATGAGAGCGACGTGCGCTCCATTCGCGCCGAGGACGAGAGCGGCGGTTTCGGCCTGTGGCCGGGCCACGCCGATCTCCTGACGGTGCTGCCGGCCTGCGTGGTGCGCTGGCGGCGCGCGGATGGACCCGAGCGTTATTGCGCGCTGCGCGGCGGGCTCTTCACCGCGACGGGCGGCGAGCGGGTCGCCATCGCCTGCCGCCACGGCGTGCTCGGCGGCGATTTGCAGCTTCTGGAGGCGGAGGTGCGCAAGGCGCGGGCCGAACAGGCCGACGCCGCCGCCCGCGCCCGCGTCGAGCAGACGCGGCTGCACGCCAGTGCGGTGAGACGGCTGGTCCGCTATCTACGCCCCGCGGGCCTCTCCGAGGCGGCGCTGTTCGATCCCGACGGGGAGGGGCAATGACGCAGGAGGACAAGGACAAGCTCGCCGAAGCCGCGCGCAAGGCGGCGGAGCGCGCCGAAGCGGGCCGCCGCAACCCGGAGCCCTCGCTCGGCGCGCGGCTCGGGCAGATCGGCGCGCTCGGCTGGACCATCGTGCTCCCCGCGCTCGCCGGGCTGTTCCTCGGCCGCTGGCTGGATCACAAATATACCAGCGGCGTGTTTTTCTCGGCGCCCCTGGTGATGATCGGCGCGGGCGTCGGCCTGTGGCTCGCCTGGAGATGGATGTCGCGACAATGACCGAATTTTCGCTTCCCGCCGCGGCCTTGCAGATCGGCGCCGGCGCTCTGGCCGGGGGGCTCGCCGGGGCCCTCTATTTCACCGCGCTGTGGTGGAACGTCTCGCTCTTCGAACATGGCGCGACGCCGCGCGCGCTCGCTTTGCTGCTGCT
The DNA here is from genome assembly GCA_033853615.1 of Beijerinckiaceae bacterium. Lineage (GTDB taxonomy): Bacteria > Pseudomonadota > Alphaproteobacteria > Rhizobiales > Beijerinckiaceae > Methylosinus. Next base: position 8,297 of record JAWOLK010000057.1, read on the forward strand.
GCGCTTTGCGCTTCTCGCGCTGGTCTTGATCGCCCTCGCGAAACTCGGCGCGCTGGCGCTGCTGTCCGGCGCTGCGGCTTTGCTGCTGGCGCGGCGTCTCGTCATCCGCCGCTTCGGACGGCTCGAATGATCGCCTCGCCGCTTGAACTCGAGCCCGCCTTTTCGCTCGGCCCGCTCGCGGTGTCGCGCCCGGTGGTCGTCACCTGGGCGCTGATGGGCGGTCTCGCCCTCGTCTGCGCGCTGGCGACGCGGCGCCTCGCGCTGCGGCCCGGCGGCGGCCAGAGCGCGCTGGAGCTGTTCGTCGAGACGCTGGATGCGCAAATCCGCGACACGATGCAGACCGACCCTGCGCCCTATCGCGCGCTGATCGGCGCGATTTTTCTTTTCGTGCTCACCGCCAACTGGTCGTCGCTCATTCCCGCCGTCGATCCGCCGACGGCGCGGATCGAGACCGACGCGGCGCTCGCCTTGATCGTCTTTTGCGCGACTATTTTCCACGGCCTGCGCACGCGGGGCCTGCTCGGTTATCTGAAAACCTTCGCCGAACCGAGCTTTGTCATGATCCCGCTCAATCTCGTCGAGCAGGTGGCGCGCACCTTCTCGCTGATCGTGCGCCTCTTCGGCAATGTGATGAGCGGCGTCTTCGTCATCGCGATTCTTTTGTCGCTCGCTGGGCTGCTCGTGCCGATTCCGCTGATGGCGCTCGATCTGCTGACGGGCGCGGTGCAGGCCTATATCTTCGCCGTGCTCGCGATGGTTTTTATTGGCGCCGCGGTGGGCGGGCATGGGTGAGTTTCTGGACCGCGCGCCTTCAGGCGCGCCAAGCGGACCGCGCGCCTTCAGGCGCGCCTCTCGCGGTTCATTGGAGTGCGCGCCTGGAGGCGCGCGGTCCATGGGTGACGGTCGCCATAGCCGGGAGGGCGACCGAGGGTGCGCGTTTGCCCTGGATTGCTTCGTCGCTTCGCTCCTTGCAATGACGGCCGCCCGTCCGTCATTGCGCGCGCAGCGAAGCAATCCAGCGGCCGCGCCGATTTTCAATCGCTTCGCGCGCAGTGACGAAGCGCGCAAAGGACAGGTAAAATGGACGATATCGAATATATCAGCATCATCGCTGCGGCGGCGGCCGTGTCCTTCGGCGCCATCGGCCCGGCGCTGGCCGAGGGAAAGGCCGTCGCGGCGGCGATGGACGCCATCGCCCGCCAGCCGGAGGCGGCCGGGGTTCTCTCCCGCACGCTGTTCGTCGGCCTCGCCATGATCGAAACCATGGCGATCTATTGCCTCGTCATCGCGCTGCTGTTGCTCTTCGCCAACCCCTTCGTGAAGTAATGCGGCTCGACTGGCAGACGCTCGCGCTTCAGACGATCAATGCGCTGGTGCTGATCTGGCTGCTCGCCCGCTTCCTGTTCAAGCCGGTCGCCGCCATCATCGCCGAGCGCAAGGCGCTGGCCGCGCGTCTGCTGGACGAAGCCGAGGCGGCCAAGTCCGCCGCCGAACAGAGCGGGGCCGAGGCCGAGCGCCGCCTCGCCGAAATCGCCGCCGGGCGCGAGGCGGCGCTGCGCGCCGTCGCCAAAGAGGCGGACAAGGAGAAAGCCGCGCTGCTCGCCGCCGCCCGCGTCGAGATCGACAAGATGCGCGCCGCCGCGGACGCCGAGATCGCCCGCGCCCGCAAAGCCGCCCGCCGGGCCGAGGCCGAGGACGCCCGCCGCCTCGCTCTGGAGATTGCGCGGCGCCTGTTCGAGCGCCTGCCGCAGGACGCGCGCGTCGCCGGCTTCATCGAGGGGCTGGCGCAGGCGCTCATGGCCTTGCCGGCTGCGGCCCGCGCCGATTTCGCAGAAAATGCGGCGCTGCGGGCGCCCCGCGCGCTGACCCCGGCCGAAGACGAGCTGCTGCGCGGCGCGCTCGGCCGGGCGCTCGGCCGCGCCCCGGCCTTCCGGCTCGAGATCGACCCCGCGCTGATCGCCGGGCTCGAGCTTGAAACCCCGCACGCCGCGCTGCGCAACAGTTTTGCGGCCGACCTCGCCGAGATCGCGCAGCGGCTCGCTTTGGGGGATGAAGATGCGCAATGATTGGCTCGACCGCGGACGCGCGGCGGTCGCCGGCGCGGCGCTCGGGCCGCGCGTCGAGACGCGGGGCGTCGTCGAAAGCGTCGCCGACGGCGTCGCGCTGGTCTCCGGCCTGCCGCAAACAAAGCTCAGCGAATTGCTGCGTTTCGAGGGCTCCCGGCTCGGCTTTGCGCTGGCTCTGGAGCGCGACCGCATCGCCGCCGTGCTGCTCGACGACTTCGAAGAAATTTCCGCCGGCTCCGCCGTGCAGGGCACGGGCGAGACGGCGCGCGCCCCGGTCGGGCCGGGCCTGCTCGGCCGCGTCGTCGATCCGCTCGGCCGCCCGCTCGACGAGAAAGGCGCGATCGCCGCCGCCGACCATCTGCCGATCGACCGGCCCGCCCCGGCGATCGCCGATCGCGACCTCGTCAGCGAGCCGGTCGACACCGGCCTTCTCGTCGTCGACGCGCTGTTCGCGCTCGGGCGCGGCCAGCGCGAACTGATCATCGGCGACCGCGCCACCGGCAAGACGGCCATCGCCCTCGACGCCATGCTGAACCAGAAGGCGAGCGACATGATCTGCGTTTATGTCGCGGTCGGCCAGCGGGCGACGGCGGTGGAGCGCGTCATCGAGGCGGTGCGGGCGCGCGGCGCGCCGGAGCGCACGATCTTCGTCGTCGCCGCCTCCGGTTCGGCGCCAGGCTTGCAATGGATCGCGCCCTTCGCCGGCTTCACCATGGCGGAATATTTTCGCGACCGCGGCCAACATGCGCTCGTCGTCATAGACGATCTGACGAAACACGCCGCGACGCATCGGGAACTCGCTCTGCTCACCCGCGAGCCGCCGGGGCGCGAGGCCTATCCGGGCGATATTTTCTATGTCCATGCCCGGCTCCTGGAGCGCGCCGCGAAACTCTCGGCCAAACTCGGCGGCGGCTCGGTGACGGCGCTGCCCATCGCCGAGACCGACGCCGGCAATCTCTCGGCCTATATCCCGACCAATCTCATCTCCATCACCGACGGGCAGATCGTGCTCGACTCGCGCCTCTTCGCCGCCAATCGCCGCCCGGCTGTGGATGTCGGCTTGAGCGTCAGCCGCGTCGGCGGCAAGGCCCAGCCCGAAGCGCTGCGGCAGGTTTCCGGGCGGCTGCGGCTGCAATATTCGCAATTTCTGGAACTGGAGATGTTCACCCGTTTCGGCGGCATGACCGGCGCGCGGGTGAAGAGCGAGATCCTGCGCGGCGAGCGCATTCGCGCGCTGTTGATCCAGCCGCGCTTTTGCATGTTGCGCCGCGTCGATCAAACGGCGCTGCTCGCGGCGCTCGACGCCGGGGTTTTGGACACGCTTCCGCCCGCAATCATCGCGCCGCTGCGCGCGCGCCTTCCCGCCTATCTCGATTCCGCGGCGGCGCCGGCCGTCGCCGCGATCCAGGGCGGCGCGCCGCTCGACGCCTTGACGCGGGGACGGCTCGTCGCAGCCGTCGCGGCGCTGGCCAAGGAGATCGCATGAGCGATCCGCTCGCCGACATTCGCGCCCGGCTCGGGGCGACGCGCCAGCTCGAGACGGTCATCACCGCCATGCGCGGCGTCGCCTCGGCGCGCACGCGCGAGGCGCAGGGGCGGCTCGCCGGCGTGCGCGCCTATGCGGGCGCTCTCGGCGACGCCATCGCCGCGGCCCTGCCGCTCTGCGCGCAAGAGGCCGCCGCGCCGCCGCGGCGCAGCCAGAAACTGACGCTCGCCTTTTGCGCCGAGCAGGGCTTCGCCGGCGCCTTCAGCGAGCGGATTTTGGAGGCGGCGAAACGCCAGGGCGGGAAGCTCTTTCTGGTCGGCTCGCGCGGCGCGATGCTGGCCGAAGAATGGGGCTTGGACCTCGAATGGTCGGCGGCGATGGTCTCGCATGTCGACGACGCGCCGCGGCTCGCCGATAGAATCGCCGACGCCCTCTACGCCTGTTTCGGCGAGGATTGCGCGACGCATGTCGCCTTGATCCACAGCGCGCCGGACCCGGGCGCCGGCCTGCGGCTGATCGAGCGTCCGCTATTGCCGCTCGATTTCGCGCGCTTTCCGCCGCCGCGCCAGCTCGTCCCGCCGCTGGTGACGCTGCCGCCGCAAAAACTTCTGGCGGGGCTGGCTCAGGAATATGTCTTTGCCGAATTGTGCGAGGCGGCGATCCTCTCCTTTGCGGCCGAGAACGAGGCGCGCATGCAGGCGATGATCGCCGCGAAGAACAATGTCGCCAAAAGGCTCGACGCGCTCACCAATGATTACCGCCGCATCCGTCAGGAGCAGATCACCGAAGAAATCGTCGAGCTGGCGGCGCGGTGACGCAACCCGGACCGCGCGCCTTCAAGCGCGCTTGCGGAAACGGGGATAGGCGCGCCTGAAGGCGCCCGCAACGCGGCCGGCGCCGGTCACTTCCTGAGGCTGAGGATGTAAGCCGTAACGGAGTCGATCTCCTCCGGAGAGAGGATGATGTTCGGCATGTGCTGATGCGAGGTGCGCAGGAAGACGCCGATCGAGCGCTCATTGGTCGAGGGCATTTTGGCGACCTCGGCGAAGCTCGGCGCCCCGCTGTGCTTGTTCTTCGCCGGCGTCTCGGCGTCGATGGCGTGGCAATCGCCGCACACTTCCTTGGCGAGCCGATGACCGAGCGTCGGGTCCGCCGTCTGCGCCGCAAGCGGCGTGGAGAGGGCCAGCGAGAGCAACACGAGAGAAAGCGTCTTCATATCCTGCTCCAAAAAGCCGAAGCGGCGCCCAGACGATCCGAGCCTAGCGCCGGCCGAGTTTTTTCTCAATCGGCCGAAAGGAGGCGCCGGCTGGAGCTTTTGGTTCGCGCTCGCTAAAAGGGCGGCCTGAGTCTCTCTCGCCCGGATTATCCCATGACCGACGCCGTCTGCCCCTGCCGCCTCGGGACGCAGGAGCCTATCCCCTATTCCGCCTGCTGCGCGCCCTATATCGAGGCTGGCAAGCCCGCCCCCTCGCCCGAGGCGCTGATGCGCTCGCGCTACAGCGCCTATGCGCTCGGCAAGATCGACTATCTCTACGAGTCGCTCGCGCCGGAGTCGCGGCACGATTTCGACCGCAAGGGCGTCACCCATTGGTCGACGCAATCGCAATGGCAAGGGCTCGACATTCTCTCGACCGAGGGCGGCGCGCCGGGCGATGCGACCGGCTATGTCGAATTCGTCGCGCGTTTCACGCTCGACGGCGAAAGCCGCTCCCACCGCGAGCGCTCGCTGTTCCGTTTCGACGAGGGCGACCAGCGCTGGTATTTCGTCGACGAAGCCAACCGCAAGCCGGCGCCGATCGTGAAAGGCGCGCAACCCGGCCGCAACGATCCCTGCCCCTGCGGCAGCGGCAAGAAATACAAGAAATGCTGCGGGGCGGCGGCTTAGGCTGGCGTCCGATCGCCCCACACGGCGGCGGCGCGTCTGCCGGCGGCGGAGCGCTACTTGATGATCCCGAGGCCGAGAATGCCCGAGATGATCAAAAAGATCGCCACGATGTAGTTCAGCAGCCGCGGGAAAATGAAAATCAATATGCCGGCGATCAGGGATATGATCGGCTGCGCATGTTCGGTCCCGATGGTCATCGTCGTTCCTCACGCCGAGGCGCGCCTGCTTCGGCGGTCCTCGCGGGCCTGCTTTCGTGCTGATTAACTAGCGCGCAGCGCTTCGGCGGCATGTCTGCGAGGCGGCCACGGCCCTGGATCGCTTCGCTTCGCTCGCGATGACGGGCGGCAATGCTCTCTTGCGCGCGCTTTCAGCCGAGAAAACTCACCCCGTTTTCCAGCGCTGCGAGCCGCGCCAGCCGCACATTCAGCATCTCGCCCTTCGAATAGGCGGGATCGCCGGTGACTTCCGCGCCAATCCAGGGCGGCAGCGGCACGAACGTATCGACGCTGGCGAGCTCCACCTCGGCGATCGTCACGCCGGCCATGACGCCGTGATAGACGTCGACGTGCCAGGTGAGGCCCGCATGGCGGATGTGGTGCCGGGTCTTTTCGACGGATTTGCCGGCGCAATGGATGAAGATCAGCTCTTCGGCGTCCTTGAGCGGGATCGGATATTCGAATTCGAAGCGGAATTTGCCTTTGCCGATTTTCACCGCCAGCGTCGCTTGGCCGTCGCAGATGCGGACCCGCGCCTTGCGCCCGTCGGAGGCGGCGACGAGCGCGTCGCGGATATGCTGGCTCTTGTGACAGAAAGCGCGCCAACTCTCATCGAGAACAAGAAATTTTCGCTCAATCTCGACAGACATAGGGACTTCCGGGCCAATTAAGCTCCTAGTAAACGTACCACGCCGTACGTAGTTCCGCTACGGGATTATGCGGACGGGGCCGCAGTCGCGCGGCGTCTTTCCTTGCGGCGGGACCGCTTCTTCAAAGACCGGCGCCGCCGAAACCGCGCCGGCGCTGCGACGATTTACCGCCCGCGCAGCGCCGCCAGCATCTCCCGCGTCGCGAAACCATCGGCCGGCGCAATGCCCGCCTCGCGCTGGAACGCATGCAGCGCGTTGCGGTTGCTGCGGCCGAGCTTGCCGTCGATCTTGCCCCGGTAGAAGCCCTGCGCGGTAAGGCGCTGCTGCATCTCCTTCACCTCGGCGGTGGAGAGCGCGGCGACCTTCGGCCAGGAACGCAGCGGAACCTCGCGGCCGGCGATCCGCTCGGCCAGCAGGCCGACCGACAGCGCATAGGCGTCCGACGTGTTGTATTGCCGGATCGCCTCGAAATTATCGGTGATGAGAAAGGCCGGGCCGCGCGCGCCGGTCGGCAGATAGAGGCTCGCCGCGCCGCTTTCCGGCAGATCGCCGCCGTCGGCGCGCGCGAGGCCGAGCGCGCGCCATTGCGCGAGATCGAGATCGAAGGCCGCATAGTCGAAATTCTGAGGCAGGACGACTTCCACGCCCCAGGGCAGCGCCGCAGTCCAACCGGATTTCGCCATGAAATTGGCGATCGACAGCAGCGCGTCGGCGCGCGAGCCCCAAATGTCGGGGGCGCCGGCGCCGGAATAGCGCTGCGCATATTTGAGATAGGCCGAGGGCATGAATTGCGGCTGGCCCATCGCCCCGGCCCAGGAGCCGCGCAATTGCGCCCGCGTCGCATAGCCCTGTTGCAGCATGACGAGCGCCGCGACGAATTCGTCGGCGAGCCTGCCGGCGAGATGCCCCTTCCAGGCGAGCGTCGCCAGCACGCGCAGCACGTCGGCCGAGCCCTGGCCGCCGCCATAGGCGCTCTCGACGCCGAGAATGGCGACGAGCATCTCGGCCGGCACGCCGCTCTTCGCCGATATATCGCGCAACAGGGCGGCGCTTTCCGAGGCGACGGCGCGGCCGCGGGCGACGCGGCCATTCGTCACAGTCGCGGCGAGATAGGCGGGAATGGAGATGGTGAATTCCGCCTGCGTCTTCGGCTTGGCGAGAACCGCGGGCTCCGGCGTCAGGCCGCTGACCGCGGCGTCGAAGGTCTCGCGCGAGACGCCGGCCTGGGCGGCGGCCGGCCACATGCTTTCCAGAAAGGCCGCAAAATCAGGGTTCTCCGCCGCAGCTTCGGCGCCGAAGGCGCAAAAGGCCAGCGACGCCGCGCAAGCGCGCAGAACCCGGCGGCGATCGACCGCGCGGACAGGGTTGCGCGCGGTCATCCTCGGCTGCGCCTTGTTTGGAAAGATTTCATTTTCCGGCATTTCGTTTGACAGGCGCGTGACGCTACCGTCTACTGAGTTCAGGCGTATATCGAGAAAAAGGGAGCGCGGAAAGACCGCGCGCGAGCGTTATGACGCAATATCCGTCGACGGGCCGCTCGGAAATTTCCTTCCGGTCCCGCGAACCGGAGAAAAAGCAACTGTCGGAGTCCGATCTGAAGACCAGGCTCCGCGATGCGGGCCTGCGCCCCACGGTGCAGCGGATTTCGCTGAGCCGTCTGCTGTTCGGCAATGGCGACCGCCACGTGAGCGCCGAGGCTCTGCACGCCGAGGCGCGCGAGGCCGGTCTGCAAATGTCGCTGTCCACCGTCTACAACACGCTGAACCAATTCGCCGAGGCGGGTCTCCTGCGAGAAATTGCGGTGCAAGGGCCGCGCACCTATTTCCACACCCGCACCTCGCCGCATCACCATTTCATGGATGAAGCCAGCGGCCGCATGTTCGACGTCGCCGACGGCTCGGTGGAATTTGCGCGCCTGCCCGCCCCGCCGGAGGGAATGGAGATCGTCGGCTGCGACGTGATCATCCGCCTGCGTCCCAAAAAGGACTGAGAAGCAAGGACCGTGAAGAAGGGCTGACCCGCCCTTCCGCGCCCCGCCGGTTCAGGCGACGAAAGCGCGCGGCGCCGCCTGATTGCCGTTGCGGCGCAGCTGCGTGAGCAACCCCTGAGCGGAGGCGCGCCAGCTCAGCATATTCGGAGGCGCGCCGGGCGCAGCCGCGCCGTCGAGCACGCCGCGCAACGTCCGGGCGAGGTCGGCGGCGTCGAGCAGCCGGAAATAGATCGCCGCATCGCCCGCCACTTCGCGAAACACCGGAATGTCGCTCGCCACCACCGCCGCGCCGCGCTGGAACGCCTCGACCAGCGGCAGGCCGAAGCCTTCCGCAAAAGACGCCGCGACCACCGCGCGCGCCTTGCGGTAGAGCGCCTCCAACTCGGCGTCGTCGGCGTCGGCGAGCCAGAAGAGCCGCCGCCCGAACTCGGGATGGCCGACGATCCGCCGGCGCAGCGCCCGCGATTTCCACCCCGTTCGGCCGACGATGACATAACGCGCCGCAACGCCCGCCGCCCAGAGCTGCTCGAAAGCGTCGAGCGCAATCGAGTAGCACTTGCGCGGCTCCAGCGTGCCGACCGACAGGAAGAAAGGCTCGGCCGAGAGCGCCGTGACCCGCGGTGAGGCGGGGCCGGCCGAAAGGGAACGAAAATCGCCGCCGAGTCGGAACCAGCCGACCGGCGGCGCGCCCGGCTCTGTGGAGAGCAGCGCCTGCGTCTCCTCGGCGACGGTCTGCGAAATGGCGACGATCGCGTCGCAGCGCCGCGCTGCTTTGTCGAACCAGCTTCGAAACGCCTGCGCGGTGTCCGGATGGAAGGCGGCCGGATAGAGCAGCGGGATCACGTCATAAACGCAAGCGACGACAAGCGCGCCCTTGCGGGACGCCTCGTCGATCAGCGCGAGCGCGGCGTCGAGATCGTTCCAGCTCGCGTCGAGCAGCAGCAGCACGTCGCCCGGCGCGAGTTCGACCGCGTCCGGCAGCGCCGGATGGCGGAAATAGCTGCGCAGCCCACCGTCTGCGATGACGACCGGCAAGCCCTCGCCGAGCGCGAGCGCGGCCTGCGCGATCTCGGTGACGACGCGCTGTATGCCGGTGCGGTAATTGCGCCGCGCCGTATCCGTCACGTCGATCAGCACCCGTGGGCCGCTGCGCAGCGCCGGCGCCGGGCCGGGCCAGAGCGGGCGAGGGATCGGCGCAGACCGCGCCGGCGCTACGCCGAACAGGCTGAGGATGTGTCGCAGGATGCGGCGCGTCGTCCAGCCCAGTTCTCGCAAGCGCAAGGAAATGAGCGACGTCGCGCGCCAGACGAAGCCCGACTCGACGCGGGCGATCTCGGCAAGCTCGATCTGAGACTGCCTTTCCAAGTAGTTTTCAATGTCGAGCCGGTCATTTGATTGATTTTTCATCCGAATCCTGCAAATATTCCGGCAAGAAAAACGCTTCCTAACGCTGGTCTTTCAAAAATAACCTTAACATAGACGCTTGTCCAACTAAGTAAAAACCGAGGCCGCCCGACAGGCCTACCGGCTGTCGGCGCTTTCCGCCCGGCCGTTTGATTTCACCGCGCCTGCGAGGCAATGTGGCGGCCATGACGCCTCGCCTTCTTCGATTCCTGCTCCAATCGCCGCTCTGTCGGGCGCGCGCGCTGCTCGCGGCGGGCCTGCTGCTCGGCGCGCCGCCGCAAGCGCTGGCGCAGGCGGAGGACGGGCCGAGCGTGCAGATCATCCGCGACGCCGAGATCGAGCAATTGCTGCGCGACTACACCGCGCCGGTCTTCGCCGCGGCGGGGATCAATTCGCGCGCGGCGCGGATCATTCTGGTCAATGACCGCGCCTTCAACGCCTTCGTCGCCGACGGGCAGAAGATCTTCGTCAACACCGGCGCGCTGGTCGAAGCGAAGACGCCGAACGAGATCATCGGCGTATTGGCGCATGAGACCGGGCACATCGCCGGCGGCCATCTCGCGCGCGGACGCCAGGAGCTGGCCAAGGCGACGATACTCTCCATCGCCGGAATGCTCGCCTCGGCCGGCGCCATGTATGCGGCGCACAGTTCCTTCAACAAACCCTATGGCAATGTCGGCATGGACGCGGCCGGCGCGGCGGGCGTCGTGATGGGGCCGCAGGAGGCGGTGAAGCGCTCGCTGCTCGCCTATCAGCGCGGCGAGGAACAGGCCGCCGACCGCGCGGCGGTGAAATTTCTCACCGCGACGCGCCAGTCGGCCAAGGGCATGCTGACCGTGTTCGAGCGTTTCGCCAATGAGGCGCTGTTCAAATCGGAGACGATGGATCCCTATCTCCTGTCCCATCCGCTGCCGAATGAGCGCATCTCCAATCTGAAGGCGGCGGCCGAGGAGTCGCCTTTTTTCGACGCCGCCGACCCGCCGGCGCTGCGAAAGCGCCATGACATGATGCGGGCGAAGCTTGTCGGCTTCATGGGCGAGTCCGGCGAAGCGGCCCGGCGCTATCCGGTTTCCGACACGTCCTTGCCCGCCCGTTACGCCCGCGCCATCGCCGCGCATCGTTTCGGCCGCGAGGAGGATGCCCTGAGCGAAGCGGAGGCGCTGATCGCCGCCGAGCCGAAAAACCCTTACTTTTATGAGCTGAAAGGCCAGTTCCTGCTGGAGTCGGGCCGGGCCGGCGCGGCGATCGCGCCGCTGCGCAAGGCGGTGGCTCTAGCGAAAGGCGACGCCGCGCCGATCCGCGTGCTGCTCGGCCATGCGCTCGTGGCCTCGGACGATCCCAAAAATCTGGACGAAGCCATCCGCATTTTGAACAACGCCGCCGAGCGCGAGCGCGAGACCGGCAATTCGGACGCCTATCAGTTTCTGTCCATGGCCTATTTCCGCAAGGGCGAGGAGGCGAACGGCCAGCTCGCCGCAGCGGAAGGGCTGATGGCCGCCGGCAAATATGTCGAAGGGCGCACGCAGGCGAGCCGCGCCAAGGAGAAATTCAAGGAAGGCTCGCCCGGCTGGCTGAAAGCCGACGATATTTTGAACTGGCGACCGCCGGGAGAAAACCAATGACCGCGCCGCTCGCGCTCACCCAGGGCGACCCCTCCGGCATCGGGCCGGAACTCGCCTTGAAGGCCTTCGCGCAACGAGAGGCGCGCGGCTTGGCGCCCTTCTTCCTGCTGGCCGATCCGGCGCATCTGGCGCGGGTTGCGGCGGCGCTCGGCCTCGCCGTCCCAATCGAAACCGCGACGCCGGAGACGGCGGCCGCGATTTTTGCGCACGCGCTGCCGGTGGTTCCGCTCAGCGAGCAGGTTGCCGGGCTTCCCGGCAAGCCCGATCCGGCCGACGCGGCGTCCACCATCGCCTCTATAGAGCGCGCGGTCGCCTATGTCGCGGCGGGCGCGGCGCGGGCGGTCGTCACCAACCCAATCGCCAAGGCGGTTCTGTATGACGCGGGCTTTCGCCATCCCGGCCATACGGAGTTCTTGGCGGAGCTGGCGCAGCGCCATTACGGCGGCGCGCCGCGCTCGGTGATGATGCTGTGGGCGCGCGAACTTGCCGTTGTGCCGATCACCATTCACGTGGCGCTCGCCGAGGTTCCGCGCCTCTTGACCCGGGAGCTGATCGTGGAGACCGGGACGATCGTCGCGGCGGATATGCGCCGGCGCTTCGGCGTCAGCGCCCCGCGCCTCGCCTTTTCGGGGCTCAACCCGCATGCCGGCGAAAACGGCGCCATGGGGCGCGAGGAGATCGACGTCATAGCGCCCGCCGTCGAAGAGCTGCGCCGGCGCGGGATCGACGCGAGCGGCCCGCATCCGGCCGACACCATGTTCCACGCGGCGGCGCGCGCCCGCTATGACGTGGCGCTGTGCCCGACGCACGACCAGGCGCTGATCCCGATCAAGACGCTGGCCTTCGACCGCGGCGTGAATGTCACGCTGGGCCTGCCCTTTGTCCGCACCTCGCCGGACCATGGCACGGCCTTCGACATCGCCGGAAAAGGCGTCGCCGACCCATCCAGCCTGATCGAGGCGCTGTTGCTCGCCGCGCGCATGACTTCACCCGCATGATCGACGATCTGCCGCCGCTGCGCGAGGTGGTCGCGCGTCATGGCCTGGACGCCCGCAAGGCGCTGGGGCAAAATTTCCTGTTCGACCTCAACCTCACGGCGAAGATCGCCCGCGCCGCCGGGCCGCTGGAGGGCGCGACCATCGTCGAGATCGGCCCCGGCCCCGGCGGGCTGACGCGCGCGCTGCTGGCGCAGGGGGCCGGCCGCGTCATCGCGATCGAGCGCGACGCGCGCTGCCTGCCGGCGCTGGCCGAGATCGCCGCCCATTATCCGGGCCGGCTCACGGTGATCGAGGGCGACGCGCTGGAAACCGATGCCGCGGCGCTGGTGCGCGCGCATGGGCTCGGCGGGCCGGCGCGCATATGCGCGAACCTGCCCTACAATATTGCGACGCAGCTTCTCGCCGGCTGGATCGAGGCGGAGCCCTGGCCTTCGGTCTTCGACCGCTACGTGCTGATGTTTCAGAAGGAGGTGGCGCTGCGCATCGTCGCGACGCCGCGCGAGCGCGCCGATTACGGCCGCCTCGCCGTGCTCTGCGGCTGGCGGACCCGCGCGCGCATCCTGTTCGACGTGCCGCCCGCCGCCTTCACGCCGCCGCCGAAAGTCACTTCCTCGGTGGTCGAGCTGGTTCCAAACCCCGAGCCGCTCGCCTGCGACGCGCGGACGCTATCGCAGGTCACGCAAGCCGCCTTCGGCCAGCGCCGCAAGATGTTGCGGCAGAGCCTCAAGAGCCTCGGCGACGCGGGCGCCCTTCTCGCGGCGGCGGGAATCGAGGAGACGAAGCGGGCCGAGGAGGTCGACGTCGCGGGGTTCGTCGCGCTGGCGCGGGCCGCGAGAAAGGCGTGACGCTCGGCGTGCGGGGGACGCCGGCGCAAGAGGGACGTCAATCCCCCCGCGTCTCCTGCGGCGTCACGCGCAGCGCGGTGACGCGGTTGCGGCTCTTGCGCAGCACCTCGAAGCGGAAGCGGTGGAAGGAGAACATCTGCCCGGCCTCCGGAATCGCGCCGGCCTCATGGATGACGAGGCCGGCGACCGTGGTCGCCTCTTCGTCGGGCAAATCCCAGCCCATCACGCGGTTGAGGTCGCGCACCGGCACCGCGCCGTCGACCAGCACCGAGCCGTCCGGCTGCTGGCGCACGCCCTGCATCGCGAGATCGTGCTCGTCGCGAATGTCGCCGACGATCTCTTCGAGAATATCCTCCAGCGTGACGAGGCCCATGACCTCGCCATATTCGTCGACGACCAGCGCGAAATGCGTCTTGCGCTTGAGAAAGGCTTCGAGCTGATCCTCCAGCGTCGTCGCCTCTGGCACGAACCAGGGCGGCAGCATGACGTCGTCGATGACGATTTTCGACGCGTCGCCGCCGGCGGCGTCGAGCGCGCGCAGCATGTCCTTGGAATGCAGCACGCCGACGAAATTGTCGGGCCTTTCGCGCCATAGCGGCATTCGCGTGAAGGGCGAGGCGAGAACCTCGCGCACAATCTGCTGCGGGGGCAGGTCCGCGTCGATGGTGCGCATCTTGGTGCGGTGGATCATCACATCCGCCACATGCAGCACCTGAAGATCGAGCACGCCGCCGAACATGTCGCGCGCGGCGCGTTCGACGTTTCCTTCCTCATGCAGAATATCGACCGCGCCCTTCAGCTCCTCATAGGGCGAGAGCATGGTGCGCCCATGGCCGAGTTCGACGCCGACGAGACCGAGCACGCCCCGCACGACCCATTCCACCGCCGCGAGCACCGGCCCGAAGATCGAAACAAACGGCGTGATGAAGCGCGCGACGCGCAGCGACATGGCGTCGGGGTGATTGATGGCGAGCGTTTTCGGCAGAACCTCGGCGAAGACCAGAAGCAACGCCGTCATGAGGATCGTGGCGTAGACCGCGCCGTTTTCGCCGGCCAGCACCACGAGCACGCTCGTCGTGAAGGCGGAGCCGCCGATATTCACCCGCGTGCTGCCGAGCAGCAGCGCCGCGATCATGCGGTTGCGCTGGCGCAACAGCCGGTTGACGATCCCCGCGCGCTTGTCTCCCTCCTTCTCCAGCGTATGCATATGCGCGTGCGAGGCGGCCGTCAGCGCCGTCTCCGAGGCCGAGAAAAAGGCCGACAGCAGCACGCAGACGACGACGATCGCGACCGCCGTCCAGACATCGACCTGCGGGCCGCCCGCGTCTACGCCATGCATGGTCGTTTATCCGAGCTCCGCTTGCAGGAAGGCGCGCACATCGGCGGCGTTCACGCCCTTGGCCACAAAG
>JAWOLK010000058.1:0-15121 GCA_033853615.1 Beijerinckiaceae bacterium
GCCGAGCGGCTCGCGGGGCGGCGCGTGCTGCGGCTCGGCCGGCGGGCCAAATATCTGGTCGCGCAGCTCGACGACGGCGCGGCGCTCGTCATGCATCTCGGGATGAGCGGCTCGTTCCGCATCGACGCCGGGCCGGCGCTCGGGGAATTTCACCATCCGCGCGGGGCCGCCGGGCCGCACGACCACGTCGTCTTCCATTTCGAGAATGGCGCGCGGGTCACCTATAACGACCCGCGCCGTTTCGGCTTCATGCTGCTGGAGCCGGCGAGCGCGCTCCCCGCGCATAAGCTCTTTGCCGGCCTTGGGGTCGAGCCGCTCGGCGAGGAATTCACGCCGGCCCGTCTCGCCAAAGCCTTCGCCGGCCGCAAGGCGCCGTTGAAGGCGGCGCTGCTCGATCAGCGGAACGTCGCCGGGCTCGGCAATATCTATGTATGCGAGGCGCTGCACCGCGCCCGCCTGTCGCCGCTGCGCGCCGCAGGGAGCCTGGTGACGAAGGCCGGGGCGCCGCGCAAGGAACTGGCGCGGCTCGTCGCCGCAGTGCAGGAGGTGCTGGCCGAGGCGATTGCGGCCGGCGGCTCCTCGATCAGCGACCACCGCCGCGCCGACGGTTCGCTCGGCTATTTCCAGCACAGTTTCCGCGTCTACGACCGCGAGGGCGCGGCCTGCGTCACGCCCGGCTGCCGCGGAACGATCGCGCGGATCGCGCAGTCCGGCCGCTCGACCTTTTATTGCGGGGCGTGCCAGAGGTAGGGGCCGCTCCCCCGCGCCTTGCCGCGGCGGGTTATGCGAGACTAAATAGACACATGTCTTCTTCCCCCGCGGCGCTCGCCGTCGTCGATCTCACCAAAAGCTACGATCAAGCCGTCGTCGTCGGCCCCTTGAGCTTCGCGCTCGCGCCCGGCTCCGTGACCGGACTCCTCGGCGGCAACGGCGCCGGAAAGACCACGACGATCGGCATGATCATGGGCCTCATCGAACCGACCGGCGGCGCGATCCGCGTCTTCGGCCGCGACATGGCGCGCGAGCGCTACGAGGTGCTCGGCCGGATGAATTTCGAGAGCCCCTATGTCGATATGCCGCACCGTCTCACGGTGCGGCAGAATTTGCGGGTGTTCGGCAGGCTCTACGGCGTGCCGGACGTCGAGGGCAAAATCGACGAGCTTGCCGAGAGTTTCGCGCTCACGGAATTTCTCGACCGGGCGAGCGGGCGCCTCTCCGCCGGACAAAAGACCCGCGTCGCGCTCGCCAAGGCGCTGATCAACGATCCCGAGCTGCTGCTGCTCGACGAGCCGACCGCCTCGCTCGATCCCGACACGGCCGACTGGGTGCGGGCGCGCCTCGAGGATCACCGCCGCACCCATAATTGCGCCATTCTGCTCGCGTCTCACAATATGAACGAGGTCGAGCGGCTGTGCGACCGCGTGCTGATGCTGAAGCGCGGCGAACTCGTCGACGACGCCTCGCCGGAGCAGCTTCTCGCCCGCTACGGGCGCGCGACGCTGGAGGAAGTCTTTCTCGATGTGGCGCGCGGCCGCGTGGAGCGCGCGGCATGAGCATGGACTTTTCCTTCTCGCGCGTCGGCGCGATGGTGCTGCGTTATACTTATCTGCTGCGCTCTTCCTGGCCGCGCTCGCTGGAAATGGCCTATTGGCCGATGGTGCAGATGCTCACCTGGGGCTTTCTGCAAAGCTATCTCGCGCAAGCCGGCGTCTCCGCGAGCCCGACGACCATGGCGGCCGGCACGCTGATCGGCGCGGTTCTGTTGTGGGACATTCTGCTGCGCGGCCAGCAGGGATTCTCCTTCTCTTTTCTCGAGGAAATGTGGTCGCGCAATCTGCCGAATATTTTCATGAGCCCGTTGCGGCCGGCGGAATTCGTCGCCTCGATGATGCTGATGAGTCTCATCCGTCTCACCGTGGCGATGATCCCGGTGACGATGATGGCGCTCATTTTCTTCGGCTTCAATTTATGGGCGCTGGGCTTCGCCTTCGGCGCCTTTTTCGCCGTGCTTATTTTTTTCGCCTGGAGCGTCGGCCTCCTCGTCTCCGGCGTTTTGATGCGCTACGGCCTCGGCGCGGAAAATCTCGTCTGGTCGCTGATGTTCGTCGTGCAGCCGCTCGGCTGCGTCTATTATCCGGTGGCGGTGCTGCCGACATGGCTGCAGCCGATTTGTTGGGCGTTGCCGCCGACCTATGTCTTCGAGGGGCTGCGCGCGATTTTGATCGACCATCGCTTGCGCCTCGATCTGATGGCGCAGGGGCTTGCGATCGACGCGGCGATGTTGGCGGCCGCAGCTTTCGCCTTCGCGTATTTCTTAAAGAGCGCGCGCCGCGCCGGCAGCCTGATGCAGACGGGAGAATGACGATGATGCGCGCCGATGCGGCGCTCGCCGCGCGCGGCCTGTTCGAGAGCCGCGCCAAGGCGCGCGAGGCGATCGAAGCCGGCCTGGTGCGGGTCGATGGCCGCCTGGTGAAAAAACCCTCCGAGCCGATCGCCGCCGACGCGGAGATCACCGCCGCCGCGCCTTACCCCTGGGTGTCGCGCGGCGGCGTGAAGCTCGCCCATGCGCTCGACCTCTTCCGCATCGATCCGAACGGGCGATTTTGTCTCGACGTCGGCGCCTCGACCGGCGGCTTCACCGATGTGCTGCTGACCCGCGGGGCGCGCCATGTGGTGGCGGTCGATGTCGGCCACGGGCAATTGCACGAGAAGCTCGCGCGAGACGCGCGCGTTACATCGCGCGAGGGCCTCGACGCCCGCGCGCTGACCGCGGCGGATCTTGCCGAGGCGCCGAGCCTCGTCGTCTGCGACGCGAGCTTTATTTCGCTGACGCTCATTTTGCCGCATGTGCTGGCGCTCGCGGCGTCGGCGGCGGAGCTTGTTACGCTCGTCAAGCCGCAATTCGAGGCGGGCCGCGCCGCGGTGAAGAAGGGCGTCGTGAAGGACGAGAAAATTCACGCCGAGGTCTGCCAAAAAATCAGCGGCGCGATCGAAAAACTCGGCTGGCGGGTCGAAGGTCTCGCGCCCTCGCCGATCGAAGGCGGCGACGGCAACCGCGAATTTCTGCTTTACGCGAGGCGCGCATGAATACCGACACGGGCGGAGACATGGGCGAGGCGCGCCTTTTCATCGAGCGCATCGGCCATCGCGGCGAGGGCGTCGCGCGTCACGCGGGGCGGCTCGTCTTCGTGCCTTACGCGCTCGCCGGCGAGACGGTGCGCGC
The DNA here is from genome assembly GCA_033853615.1 of Beijerinckiaceae bacterium. GTDB lineage: Bacteria > Pseudomonadota > Alphaproteobacteria > Rhizobiales > Beijerinckiaceae > Methylosinus. Next base: position 3,224 of record JAWOLK010000058.1, read on the forward strand.
AAAGGTGCAGGGCGAGCAGGGGCGGCTCATCGAGGTGCTGGAGCCGTCGCCGCAACGCATCGCGGCGATCTGTCCGCATTACGGCGTCTGCGGCGGCTGCGCGGTGCAGACGCTGGCGCCGCCGGCCTATGCGGAATGGAAACGCGGTCTCGTCGTCACGGCGCTGCGCAACGCCGGGCTCGATCTGCGGGTCGGCGATCTCGTCGACGCGCATGGCGCGGGACGCCGCCGCGTGACCTTCCACGCCCGATTCGACCGCGGGCGGGCGCGCGTCGGTTTCATGCAGGCGCGCGCGCATGAGATCGTCGACATCGACGCTTGCCCGCTGCTGGAGGCCGGTCTTTCGGGCGCCTTGCCTGCCGCGCGGGCGATCGCCGCGGCGTTGATCGCCCATGGCAAGCCGCTCGATATCGTCGTGAGCCGCGCGATCGAGGGGCTCGATATCGATTTGCGCGGCGCCGGAGCGCTTTCCGCCGCCGAGGAGGCGGCGCTGATCGATGTTGCGGAGCGGCATGATGTCGCACGTCTTTCCAACCACGGACGCCTTGTTGCGCTGCGGCAAAAGCCGCATGTCGCGGTCGGCGGATTGCGCGTCGCGCCGCCGCCCGGCGCCTTTCTGCAGGCGACGCAAGCGGGCGAGGAGGCGATTGCGCGGCATGTGGTCGCCGCGGCGCAAGGCGCGAAACGCATCGCCGATCTCTTCTGCGGGTTCGGCGCCTTTGCGCTGCGTCTCGCCGCAACCGCCCAGATTTCCGCCTATGACAGCGATGCGGGGGCCATCGCCGCGCTGAACGAGGCGGCCCGCGCGAGCGCTGGTCTGCGCCTCGCGCGGGCAGAGGCGCGCGACCTGTTCAAGCGCCCGCTCTCGGCTGCGGAACTCGCCGCCTTCGACGCCGTCGTCTTCGATCCGCCGCGCGCGGGCGCCGAGGCGCAAGCCGAAGAGATCGCCAAATCCAGTACAAAACTCGCCATTGCCGTCTCATGCAATGCGCTCACTTTCGCGCGCGACGCAAAGCTCCTCACGGCCGCCGGTTTCGAGGCGCAAACATTGGTTCCGATTGATCAATTCCGCTTCTCGCCGCATGTCGAAATCGTCGCGGTCTTCGCGCGTGCGCCGCAGCAAAGGAAGCGTCGGCCACTCTTGCGCTGAGGCTTTTCCACCCCATTTCAAATAAGGCGATGGAGCAATGCGAATGCGGCGGGAAAGAGATTTCAAACCTCTTACAGCAAGAGCGTCGCAGAGCGGTCTTGCCGGCCGAAAAAAACCGGCATAGCATTTGCGAAATATCCCATCGTGGATAGGGAAGGCCCCCCGACCTTCCCGAGATCCGGAAGGAGAGATGGACATGATGTATGCCGTGATCGCCGCAACATTGTGCAGTGTCATCCTCGCAGCGACTGCGCCGTCCGCCGCGCGGGCCTATGTCTACGCCCGCCGCGACGGCAAGAGAACGCGCCGGCCGCACTGATCGGCGCCTAGGAAGGCTGTTCAACTGGTCGCTGTTTCAAAAAACGCGCTCGACCGACTTATCGAAATTGTCGGTGAGAAAAATGTTGTGACAGAACCGGCCGCGATGGCCGTTTATAACAAGGAACCGCGCGACCTTTATCACGGACGCGCGCTGAGTGTCGTAAAACCATCGAGTGCTGAGGAGGTCGCGCGGGTTCTGGCTTTCTGTAATGAAAGCGGAACCAGCGTCGTCCCCCAAGGCGGCAACACCGGCCTCGTCGGCGGCCAAGTCACCGACGACAGCGGCGCGCAAATTATTTTGTCGCTGCAACGCCTGGATCGCATTCGCGAGGTTGATCCCGCCTGCGATTCCATGACGCTGGAAGCGGGCGTCACTTTGCTTCGCGCGCAACAGATCGCCGAATCGGTCGATCGCTATTTTCCTCTTTCGCTCGCTTCGGAAGGTTCCTGCACCATCGGCGGCGTGCTCGCCACAAACGCCGGCGGCGTTCATGTGATCGCTTACGGCTCGGCGCGCGATCTCGCCCTCGGCGTCGAGGTCGCGCTTGCCGATGGCCGCATTGTTTCCGGCCTGTCGAAGCTGCGCAAAGACAACACCGGATATGATCTCTCTCGGCTTTTCATCGGCTCGGAGGGCACGCTCGGGGTCATCACGGCCGCGACGCTGAAGCTCTTCCCGCGCCTGCGCGGGCGCGTGACGGCCTTTGTCGCGCTGGCCGATCCGGCCGCAGCGCTCGAACTCTTGACCTTCGTGAAGGGCGAGGCGGGCTCGGCGGTTCAGGCCTTCGAACTGCTGCCGCGCATCGCGCTCGATTTCGTGGCGCGTCATTGCGCGGCGCGCGATCCTTTTGCAACGCCGCACCCCTGGTACGCCCTGGTCGAATGCGCCTATGCGCGGGAGGAGGGGAGCGAGGAAGTCGTGCTCAATATATTGCAGCGCGCCAGCGCGGCGGGTCTCATTGACGACGCGACGGTCGCTGCGTCGCTCGCCCAGCGCAACGCGCTCTGGCGCCTGCGCGAGCTTGTGCCCGAGGCGCAGAAACATGAGGGCGGCTCGATCAAGCACGATGTGTCCGTGCCGCTGCCGCATGTCGCCGCCTTCATCGCCGAAGCCGGCGCGGCGGTGGAGAAGCTCATCCCCGGCGTGCGCCCCGTGCCCTTCGGCCACATGGGCGACGGCAATATTCATTATAATTTGTCTCAGCCGGTCGGCGCCGACAAAGCGGCGTTTCTCGCGCGCTGGCATGAGGCGAACGACGTCGTGCACGGCATCGTCGCCAGATATGGCGGCTCGATTTCCGCCGAGCACGGCATCGGGCAGTTGAAGCGCGATCTTCTCGCGCAGGTGAAAGACCCTGCGGCGCTCTCAGTCATGCGCGCGATCAAGGCGAGCCTTGATCCCAGGGGAGTTCTGAATCCGGGCAAGTTGCTGTGAGCTTGGCCACAGGCTGCTGAATCTCCGGGCCGTCGTTCGCCACTTTATTGACGGCGCGGCTGATCTCGAAAAACTCCAGAGCATCCGGGGGCGCCGGGCGAATGAGTCGCGCCGCCTCGGCGGCGCTCACCTCGTCGCAGTCGAGCCAGGCGGCGAAATCCTGATCGCGCAGAACCGCCGGCATCCGGTCGTGAATGGCGACCGTCGCGGCGCTGGCGTCGGTCGTCAAAATGCAGGCAGTGTCCAGCTCGGAGCCGTCGGCGCCGCACCAGGTCTCGAAGAGCCCGGCCAGCCCCATCGGCTTGCCGTCCTTGCGGCGGAAGAGGAAGGGACGGCTCGGCCCGTCCTTTAGCCGCAGCCATTCGTAATAGGCGTCGGCCGGGACGATGCAGCGGCGCCGCCGCATCGCCGCGCGGAAACTGGGCTTGTCTTCGACGCCTTCCGCGCGGGCGTTGATCAGTAGCGGGAAGCTTTTCACATCCTTGACGAAGCCCGGCAGAAAGCCCCAGCGCGCCAGCATGAAGCGCCGCCGCGGGCCGTCTGGCGCGCGCTCGAGGCATATGATCGGAATGGGCTGCGTCGGCGCGACGTTGAAACGCGGCGGAAAATTGGGCGCGTCGATATAGCCCAAAAACTCCCGCAGCGCCTGCGGCGTCGACGTGATGGCGTAGCGGCCGCACATGGGCTCGGTCCTGTTCTTTCCCTCTGTTTAACCCTTGCGCGCGAGAAATCCCTCGATCCGCGCGCGGGCCTGTGGCGTTTCGAGAAACTGCCGAAAAACTTCCGCTTCTTCGTCGATGCAGCGCAGAACGTCCGCAGCGTCGCCGCGAATCATCGCCCGCGCCGTCGCCAGCGCGTCGCGCGGCTTTTGCGCGAGCCGCCGGGCGGCGTCCATCGCCGTATGGATCAGCAGATCAGGCGGCGCAATGGCGTTGACGAGGCCCATCCGCCACGCGTCTTCCGCGTCGAAAGGCTCGCAGAGCAGCAGATATTGCGCCGCCCGCGCAAAACCGAGACGGCGCGGAACGAGCAGGCTCGCGGCGCCCTCCGGCACGACGCCGAGATCGACGAAAGGCATGCGAAAGCGCGCATTCGGCGCCGCGTAGACGAGATCGCAATGAAACAGCATCGTCGCGCCAATGCCGATCGCATCGCCTTCGACCGCGGCGATCAGCGGCTTTTTGAAGGCGGCGACCGCGCGAATGAAACGCAGAGCGGGAAAGGCCGCAAGATCGTCGATCGACGCCACGAAGTCGGCAAGGTCATTGCCGGCGGTGAAGACGCCGCCGGCGCCGGCGATCACCACGGCGCGGATGTCGGGGTCCGATTCGCAGGTGGAAAGCGCCGCGATAAGCGCCTGATACAGCCGCCGATCGAGCGCATTCTTCTTTTCGGGCCGGTTGAGCACGAGCCGCGCCACGGCGTCTTCGCGGAAGATGGAAAGGGTCTCGGTCATGATCGAACCTCGCAGCATTAACTTAGTCTGTCGCTGCGGCCCGCGCCAGCCGGCCGACGTCCCTTGACGCCGAAGGCGATCGAGCACATCTTTGCAGTGTTCGCAAATATCTCGCGGGAGAGACCGGCTTCGCGCCGGAGCCGAAGGCGAAACCGCCCCGGAAACGCTCAGGCAAAAGGACCGCGAGGTAAGAACACTCTGGAAAGCGGCGCGGCCACCCCGCGCCCACCGAAGGGCGTAACCCGCACTCCTCCCGCGGGGAATCTCTCAGGTCACCGGACAGAGGGGGCGCGTGGCGCTGGCGCTGCGCAGGCAACCCCGTGTCCGCGATGAGAAGCCCCATGTCCAACGCCGCCTCCGACGCGCCGGCAGAACTCGCCAAAATTCCGCTCGATGCGCTGCATCGTCGCCTCGGCGCGCGCATGGCGCCTTTCGCCGGCTATGACATGCCCTTGCAATACGACAAAGGCATTGTCGCCGAGCATCTGCACACGCGCAGCGCCGCGTCTTTGTTCGACGTATCGCACATGGGTCAGGCTATTCTCGCAGGGGAGGGCGCCGCGCGCTTGCTTGAAACGCTGACGCCGGGAGATCTCATCGGCCTCGCGCCAGGGCGCACGCGCTATACGCAATTCCTGAACCAGCCGGGCGGCATTCTCGACGATCTGATGGTCACGCGCCTTCCTGGAAATGACGAGCGTCTTCTCTTGATCGTCAACGCCGCGACAAAGGCGAAAGATTTCGCGTTGCTCACTGCGCGCTTGCCGCAGCTGAGGCTGCAAATTCTGGATCAACGCGCGCTGCTCGCGCTGCAAGGGCCGCAGGCGCCGCAAGCGCTCCGCGCGCTGCTCCCCGGCGTCGAAGACATGCAGTTCATGGATTGGCGCGCGTTTAATTATATGAATGAAACCGTCTTCGTCTCGCGCTCGGGCTACACCGGTGAGGATGGCTACGAGGTGTCTGTTCCCGTCGCGCTCGTGGAGGACTTCGCCTTGCGCCTGCTGGAACAGGCGGATGTCGCGCCGGCGGGTTTGGGCGCGCGCGATTCGCTGCGGCTTGAGGCCGGTCTCTGCCTTTATGGGCACGACATCGACGAAACGACGGACCCGGTCGAAGCCGGTCTCGCCTGGTCGATCGGCAAGCGACGTCGCGCGGAGGGCGGTTTTCCGGGCTTTGCGCGCATTCGCGCGGCGCTCGTTGATGGCCCGCCGCGCAGGCGCGTCGGCCTGCTGCCGCAAACCAAGGCGCCAGTGCGCGAAGGCGCGCCGCTCTTTGCGCCGGACGGGCGCGACGTGGGCCGCGTGACGTCGGGCGGCTTTTCGCCGAGCCTGTCGATTCCGATAGCGATGGGCTATGTCGCGCATGAATTTTGCGACGGCGGCGCGCGGCTCGTCACGCAATTGCGCGGCAAGGAGATCGAGATGCGCGTTACGCCGCTTCCCTTTGTTCCACACCGATATGCACGAAAGGACGTCAAATGACCGATGCGCGTTTTACGAAAGATCACGAATATGTCCGCGTGTCGGAGGGGGTCGGCGTCGTCGGCATTTCCGATTTCGCGCAGTCGCAGCTCGGCGACATCGTCTATGTCGAATTGCCGGCGGTGGGCGCAAAGATAAACAAGGGCGAACAGCTCGCCACCGTCGAAAGCGTGAAATCGGCCAACGAGGTCTATGCGCCGGTGTCGGGCGAGGTCGTGGAAGTAAATAGCGATCTCGAAAATGCGCCGGCCAGCGTCAACGAAGATCCGCTGGGCAAAGGCTGGTTCGTCAAGCTTCGCCTCACCGACGAAAGCGAGCTTGCGAGCCTGATGGACGCCTCCGCCTATGAGGGTTTCATAAAAACTCTCTGAGAAGGAAAATAAAGATGCGCTACCACCCGTTGACCGAAGCCGACCGACGCGAGATGTTGAGCAAGATCGGCGTCGCGCGCATCGAGGATTTATTCGCGGATGTTCCGCAGGAGCTTCTATTGCGCGACGGATTGCCTCTGCCGCAGGGACAATCCGAGCTTGCGGTGGAGCGTCACATGGCGCGGCTCGCGGCGAAGAATCTTACAGCTTCGCGCGCGCCTTTCTTCGTAGGCGCCGGCGCCTATAAGCATCACGTGCCGGCGAGCGTCGATCATCTCATCCAGCGTTCCGAGTTTCTCACGAGCTATACGCCCTATCAGCCGGAGGTCTCACAAGGCACGCTGCAATATCTGATCGAGTTTCAAACTCAGGTCGCGTTGCTCACCGGCATGGAGATCGCCAACGCCTCTATGTACGACGGCTCCACCGCCTGCGCCGAGGCGATGCTGATGGCGCATCGCATCACCAAGCGGCGCAAGGCCGTCCTGTCCGGCGGGCTGCATCCGCAATATGCGGACGTGGCGCGCACCGTCGCAAAGCTTGCCGGCGACGAGGTCGACGCGCTCGCGCCCGACGTGCGCGCGTCCGAAGATCTGATCGCGCATCTCGATGACGAGGTTTCATGCGTCATCGTGCAAACGCCAGATTTTTTCGGCAATCCGCGCGATCTCACCGCGCTTGCCGAAGCGTGCCATCGTCGCGGCGCGCTGCTTGTCGCCGTCTTTACCGAAGCGGTTTCGCTCGGGCTTCTCGAATCGCCCGGGCGCATGGGGGCGGATATCGTCGTCGGCGAAGGGCAATCGATCGGCAATGCGCTGACCTTCGGCGGGCCTTATGTCGGGCTCTTTGCGACGCGTCATGAATATTTGCGGCAAATGCCGGGCCGGCTCGCCGGCGAGACCGTCGATGCGGAAGGGCGGCGCGGCTTCGTGCTCACTTTGTCGACGCGCGAACAACATATTCGCCGCGACAAGGCGACGTCGAATATCTGCACCAATTCGGGCCTCTGCGCGCTCGCCTTCACCATCCATCTGTCGCTGCTCGGCGAGGCGGGGCTCACAAAACTTGCGCGCGTAAACCACGCCAATGCGGTCAAGCTTGCGGATATGCTCGCGCGTGTTCGCAACGTCGACGTGCTGAACGACGCCTTTTTCAACGAATTCACGATACGCGTAAAAGGCGACGCGGCGGCGCTCGTCGAGCGCATGGCGGGGCACGGCGTCCTCGCCGGCGTTCCCGTCTCGCGGCTTTTGCCGCATGCGGGCCTCGACGATCTGTTGCTCGTCGCCAACACGGAAATCAACACGGACGAAGATCGCGCGACATTCGTCGCCGAACTCGAAGGAGCGCTGTAATGCTCGACCAACCCCGGAAAGAGACGCGCGAGGCGACCTTCACCGGCAATCGCGGCCTCGATCAGGAAGAGCCGCTGCTGTTCGAGATCGGCAGACGCGATGTGACGGGCGTCGATATCGATGCGCCGGAATCGTTCACGCCGCGTCTCGGCGGCCTCGAACGCAAGGAGCCGATCGGCCTGCCGGGCCTTTCGGAGCCCGAGGCGATGCGCCATTATGTGCGCCTGTCGCGCAAGAATTATTCGATCGACGCGGGGCTCTACCCGCTCGGCTCCTGCACGATGAAGCACAATCCGCGACTGAACGAGAAAGTCGCGCGGCTCGAGGGCTTCGCCGATGTGCATCCCTTGCAGCCGCAATCGACGGCGCAGGGCGCGCTCCAAGTCATGCAGGAGCTTGCCGACTGGCTGCTGACGCTCACCGGCATGGCGGCCGTCGCGCTCTCGCCGAAGGCCGGCGCGCATGGCGAATTGTGCGGGCTGATGGCGATCAAATCGGCAATTGCTTCGCGCGGCGAGGCGCAAACGCGCAAAGTCATGCTTGTGCCAAGCTCCGCGCATGGCACAAATCCGGCGAGCGCCGCTTTATTGGGCTTTAGCGTGCGCACGATTACGACGGGCGACGACGGCGTCGTGCATGTCGATGCGGTGCGGGCGGCGCTCGGTTCGGACGTCGCGGGCATCATGCTCACCAACCCGAACACATGCGGTCTGTTCGAGCGCGATATCGTTGAGATCGCGCAAGCCGTGCATGAGGCGGGCGCTTATTTTTATTGCGACGGAGCTAATTTCAACGCCATCGCCGGCGTCGCGCGGCCCGGAGATTTCGGCATAGACGCGATGCACATCAATCTGCACAAGACTTTTTCGACGCCGCATGGCGGCGGCGGGCCGGGCGCCGGCCCCGTGGTGTTTTCCAAATTGCTCGCGCCCTTCGCGCCGGCGCCGTCTCTCGCGCGCGACGAAAAGGGCTTGCGGCTCGTTGAACAGGCCGAGGGAGAAAGCTTTGGCCGGCTCACCGCCTTTCACGGGCAGATGGGCATGTTCGTGCGGGCGCTTGCCTACATGTTGTCGCATGGCGGCGACGGGCTTGCAGAAGCCTCGCGCGATGCGGTTCTTTCCGCTAATTATATTCGCGCCTCGTTGCGCGATGTGCTGACGCAGCCCTTCGGCGACCGGCTCTGCATGCATGAGGTTCTGTTCGACGATTCCTGGCTGCATGGGACGGGCGTCACGACGCTCGACCTCGCCAAGGCGATGATCGACGAGGGCTATCATCCGATGACGATCTATTTCCCGCTCGTCGCGCATGGCGCAATGTTGATCGAGCCGACGGAATCAGAGTCGAAAGCTTCGCTCGATCTGTTCATCGCAACGCTGCGCGATCTCGCGCGCCGGGCGCTACATGGTGAGGCGGACGCTTTCCATGCGGCCCCGCGCTTTACGCCGCGGCGGCGTCTCGATGAAACGCTCGCGGCGAGAAAGCCGGTGTTGCGGTGTGATGCGCCGCGCTAATTTGCGCGCCTGAAGGCGCGCGGTCCGGCGCGTGGAGCGCGCGCCTTCAGGCGCGCTCTCACCCGAATTTGTTGTTACGCGGAAAACCGCGCGGCGGCAGGCGGCCGGCTTCGGCGCGGTGGCCGATCCATTCCGACAGCTCCGCCGCCGATAAGTTGAACACGCGGCCGGATGAATCGGTCCAGCTCAGCCCGTCCTGCAGCGCGAAGACTTTCGCGTCGGCGACGCCGCCGTCCTTGTAGCGCTGCATCCGCACGCCCTTGCCGCGCGCCATGCGCGGCGCCTCGTTCAGCGGAAACACCAGCAGCTTGCGGTTCTCGCCGATGATGGCGACATGGTCGCCCTCGGCGGGCGCCACGATCTTCAATTGCGCCGGCGGCTCGACATTCAAAGCCGCGCGACCCTTGCGCGTCGTTGCGAGCAGTTCGTCTTGCGCGACGACGAAGCCACGCCCGTCGTCAGCGATCAACACCAGCGACGCCTGCGGCTCATGCGGCAGCACGCGCACGACGCTCGCGTCCTCGTCGATATCGGCGAGCAGGCGGATCGGTTCGCCGTGCCCGCGCCCGCCGGGAAGTTTGGCGGCGTCGAGCGTATAGGCCTTGCCGTTCGAGGCGAGCGCCAGAATCTTCGATGTGGTTTGCGCGAAGAAAGAGGTTTCCAGCGCGTCGTCGCCCTTGAACTGCAATGTCGAGAGATCGCTGACATGGCCTTTCAGCGCGCGAATCCAACCCTTCTTGGAGACGACGACAGTGATCGGCTCGCGCTCGATCATCGCCTCGGTCAGATCGAAACCGGTTGTCTGCGGCGCGTCCTCGAAGGTCGTCCGGCGCTTGCCGAGCGGCGTGTGCGAGGCGAAGGTCTTCTTCAATTCGCGAATCTGTCCGGCGATCGCCTTCCATTGTTTCTGCTCGTCGGCGAGCAGCGACTCGATCTCCTTGCGCTCTTCGCCAAGCTCCGCATGCTCCTTGCGCAGCTCCATCTCTTCGAGCTTGCGCAGCGCGCGCAGGCGGGTTTCGAGAATATATTCGACCTGCGCCTCGCTGAGATCAAAGGCGGATCGCAGCGCGCTCTTGGCGTCGTCCTCCTCGCGAATGATGCGGATCACCTCGTCGAGATTGAGGAAGACGATGATCATGCCTTCCAAGGCTTCGAGCCGGCGCAGGATCGCGGCGTGCCGGTAACGCGAGCGACGCAGCAGCACCTCGCGGCGATGGTCGAGCCACTGCCTTAGCGCCTCGTCGAGCGAAACGACGCGCGGCGTCACGCCATCGACGAGGACGTTCATATTCATCGAGAAGCGCGATTCAAGCTCGGACAGCTTGAACAGCGTCTCCATCATCAAGGCGGGGTCGACGTTGCGCGCCCGCGGCTCCAGCACGACGCGGACATCTTCCGCGGATTCGTCGCGCACATCGGCGACGAGCGGCAGTTTCTTTTCAACCACCAGTTCGGCGAGCCGCTCGATCAGCCGCGACTTCTGCACGCCGTAAGGAATCTCGGTGACGACGGCGACCCAGCCGCCGCGCGGCAAGTCTTCCTTATGCCAGCGCGCCCGCACGCGAAAACCGCCGCGCCCGGTGCGGTAGGTTTCGATGATCTCCTCGCGCTTGTCGACGATGATGCCGCCGGTGGGGAAATCCGGACCCTGGACAAAGGTCAGCAATTGCTCGGCGGTCGCGCCGCGATGGGCGATGAGATAGAGCGCCGCGTCGCAGAGTTCCGCGAGATTATGCGGCGGAATCGACGTCGCCATGCCGACCGCGATGCCCTGCGAGCCATTGGCGAGCAAATTCGGCAGAGCGGAGGGGAGAACCAGGGGCTCCTTCTCCTCGCCCGAATAATTGGGGCGAAAGTCGATCGCGTCCTCGTCTATGCCCTCGAGCAGCAGACGCGCGACGTCGGTCATGCGCGCTTCGGTGTAGCGATAGGCGGCGGCCGCGTCGCCGTCGATATTGCCGAAATTGCCCTGGCCGTCGACCAGCGGATAGCGCGATGAAAAATCCTGCGCGAGACGCACCAGCGCATCATAGATCGCCTGGTCGCCGTGCGGATGGAAGGAGCCCATCACATCGCCGACGATCTTGGCGCATTTCTTGAATGGCGCGCCGGGCGAGAGGCGCAGAATATGCATGCCGTAGAGAATGCGCCGGTGCACCGGCTTCAACCCGTCGCGGGCGTCCGGCAGGGCGCGGCCGGTGATGGTCGAGAGGGCGTAGGTGAGATAACGCTCCTCAAGCGCCTCGCGCAGATCGACGGGCGCGACCGGCGTGGCGTCGCCCGCGGATGGAGGCGTTGCGCGTCCTCGCGCCATGGCTCGGTTCTCCTTGAATTTCGCACGCGCCGGCGGGCGCGGCTCTCCTATCGCAAAAGCGGACGGCCCGGCGCAAGCGTCGTGGCGTCCCTTTCAAGCGCTTGGGCGGTTTTGCCGCGAAAGCGCCGGCCCGCGCCGACAAATTCGGCTTGTCGAGCCGGCTAAGCCTTGGTTAAAAGACACGCGGTATCTTGGTAGACATTGCGGCGAACGTCCGATTCGCTCCTCCCCCACGCCAAACGAGTATCCTCCACATGAAAAAGGCGGTTTTGTTCCTGAGCGCGGCCTTGCTCATCGCCGGCAATGCTTATGGAAACGGCATAGAGACTTTCTTTTCAACGGTCTCGGAGCCGCAGCCGCAGCAAAAGCCGGTCAAGCGCGCCCTGCCGGCGGGACAGGCGTCGCTGAAGGCCGTCTGCAAGGAGATCGAGGTGCCGGTTGACGAGGGCTATGGCGTCACCGGCCACGAGACCCGCGTCGTCTGCGCGCCGGAATAAGAAA
>JAWOLK010000059.1:0-4303 GCA_033853615.1 Beijerinckiaceae bacterium
GCCGCACGCAGCCATGCGACACCGGCAGGCCGAGATGCTTGACGTCGAAGAAGCCGTGAATGGCGTGGCCGTGCAGATCGAAGAAGATCGTGTTCGGCATCGGCGCATTGTCCCATTCCTGGGACAGGTGGTCGGCGTCCATGCGGTTCGGCTTGAAGCTGCCGTTCGGCGTGTCGTAGCCGGGCCGCCCGGTCGACACCGGCCAGACATAGCGCTGCTGGCCGTCGACCGCGACCGCCATGCGCTGCGCGCTCTTGTCGATCACGATCTGGATGTTGGCGAGCGCCGGCGTGGCCAACGGCAACGCCGCGGCCGCGGCAAACAGCGAAGCGGACAGGATGATGACGGGACGCATGGCTGGACACCTGTGCGGATGGGACCCCGACTTATGTGGCCCGACTGTTAGAAGTCTGTTGCGCCGAATTGGTTCATTCAAGAGCTTAGGCACTCCATCGGGCGGAATGGTGAACGGATTGCGGCGGCATTAGCGAAGCCATCATTGCGTCTCCTTAATGCCGCTTGAAGTATTGCACCGCGCGCTCGTGCTTTTCGGCGGCGGCGCGGCTGTCGAAGGTGCCGAGATTGCGGCGCTTGCCGGTCTTCGGATTGATCTTGCGCGAATAGAGCCGGTATTTGCCGGAAGCGAGCTTGCGGATCATGACGGTCTCTCTGCTCCGATCGGTTGCGCGTTATGACCTCAAGCCTTGCTGCCTCGCGTGGTTCCGGCGCGTGCCGTGCCGCGTTTGCGCTGCGCGGGATTCTTTCGCTGCGCAGCTTGCGCCTTCTTGATGTTGGCGAGCTGCGCGCGGCGCATCGCCGGCGTCGGCTTCTCGCTCTCGGGAATGTCGCGTCGCGGCTTCGCTCTGAAGCGGTCGCCCTCGACATGGACCGGCGCCGAGCCGAGGCTCCTGAACAGGGTGCGCGCCTCGGCGCTGTCCGGCACGAGCCGGCCGTCCTCGACATGGGCGTGGGTCTTCTCGATCAGCCATTTCGCGGTGTCCCACGAACCGCTGGCGCGCTGGCCGGCGACGCGCTCGACGCCGCCCGGCTCGCCGACATCCTGGACGCGGAAGGCGACGAATTCCTTCGACGGACGCACTTCGATATGAAAGAAACGGCCGCCGCCTTTGGCGCCCGGCTTGGCGCGGCGATGTGCGGGTTCGATTGCAGTGGTGGCCATTTTTTTGCTCTCCTCCGCGCGGCTCTCCTGTTAGGGCATGATCAGGAAAGCGCCGCGGCCCCGCGGCGGCATTGATCTAGCGCAAAGGCTGTCAGACCGGCTCGGTCGCGCGATCGGCGTAACTCTCGCTGCCGTCCTTTCCTTCCGCCCGACAAAATTCCCTTTCCCCGGTGGGGAGAGGGACATAGGCGTCCTTTGGACGCCGTCCTCGAAGAACGCCGATGCAAAGCATCGGCTATGGCGAACGCAGTTCGCGAGGCGGGTGAGGGGGAGATGCGCGTGAACGTGCTTATGGCTCGCGACCTCTCCCCAGTGGGGAGAGGTGGCGATTGAGCAAGCCTTCCCGTTGCCGCGGCGCGATTGGCGCGCGGGCGATGTCAAACGGCGATGTCAAAAACCGTCATTGCGAACGAAGCGACCTTCGCAATGACGCAAGCCAAGAAGGACACGAACGAAAGCCAAGAAAACCACGGAAGGGAAAACGCGAAGGCAGGCGGAACGCCAGCAGACGCAGTGTTGCATGATCCGCACCGAGCGGGTGCGGGGCGCGCCACGGAAAGGGCGGCTTGCGCCGCCTCACCGCTACGGGCGCGCTCGCCTGCCGGCGTTCCACCACGGCACTTGCGGCAGCGAACGAACGCCGCCGCTCAGCTCCAGTACGTCCTGGGGCGGAACTACTTAGGAGCGGGCGTTATCCGCTCCCGGCCGCCATCCAGTGAAGCGGGCTCCCCGCAGGCCGGTCGTAGTGCCGGCCGGGCGTTGACCCGGAGCCGCCCGGGAACGGGGTGACAGCCCGCCCGCGGGAACCGTTCACGCCCCGTCAGCCGGCGTCACCCGGCCGACGTCCTTCGCGGGGACGCGATTCGTCAGTGGGTAACTGAAATAGAGACTAACTGTCAACGATAATGTGACGAGGTGCCGACAGTAAGCGACAAACTCTTTCTGGGAACCTCCTCCAAGAGGGTTGGGTCAGGTGGGCTCCGCATACCCCAGCCATGCGTGGTGCTTCAGATGGATTTTGATTGCTTAAAATAGGTACTCTTTTAAGTTGTAGCAAATCATTGGCGTCAGCAAGATACGCTAAGGAGCCCGGTTATGAACGCTTCAATGAATGGCGATCAGTTGTTCGCAATGGAAATAATAAAGTGGCTCGTCATTCTTTGCGTGGCCCTCTCAATTCCCACCACAATCATCGGAGTCGTTGCATTCTGGCGAACACAGACCGGCGCGGCGAAAACCTTTTCCATGCTAATCGAGCGGGGTAGCATTGTACGTCTCGCCGCTATCTTTGCGATTATCTTTTCGACTTTTAAGCTGTGCGTGGCAAACCTGCTAAAACCGGAGATCAGAGCATCAATCTTCAGTGGAATTGCCGGTTATGTCCTTGAAGGAGCCCCTCGCGCTCGGGCCGTGAGCCCGGACGACGAAAATTGAAACCGAAACGCTCCCTCACACCCGCTCCACGAAACTATCCACCACGCGCTTCTCCCCGGCGCAGTCGAACTGGATGGTCAGCTTGTTGCCGTCGATGGCGGTGACGTTGCCGTTGCCGAATTTCTGATGGAAGACGCGGTCGCCAAGGCTGAAGGGGGAGACGGTGCCGGTCGACTTGGCGACGAGCTCGCCCTCGATGGTGAGCGGCACGCGGCGCGGGCCGCTGCCTGAATACGGCGAGCGCCGACCCCCCTCACCCGCGCCTGCGCGACCTCTCCCCGCCGGGGAGAGGTGCGAGAGGTCTTCGTCAGCGCCAGAGGAATCCTCGGCGTCATAGCGCTCGCCGAATTCATCGAAGCCGCCGCGCCCGCCTTGCTTTTTCGCCTGGGCGCGCTGCCAGCCCGGCGTGGCGTAGCTCGACCCGAACGAGGTGTCGGCGTCGAAGCGCGAGGCGCCGTAACCGCCATAGCCGCCGAAGCCGCCCTGCGATTCGATGACCTCGACATGCGCCTCCGGCAATTCGTCGAGGAAGCGCGACGGGATGTTGGTCTGCCACAGGCCGTGCATGCGGCGGTTGGTGGCGAAATAGACTTTGCCGCGCCGGCGCGCACGGGTCAGGCCGACATGGGCGAGGCGACGCTCCTCCTCGAGCCCGGCGCGGCCCTGGTCGTCGAGCGTGCGCTGATGCGGGAACAGGCCCTCCTCCCAGCCGGGCAGGAACACGGTGTCGAATTCGAGCCCCTTGGCCGAATGCAAGGTCATGATCGAGACCGCGTCGGCCTCGGCGGCGTTCTCGTTGTCCATCACCAGCGAGATGTGCTCGAGAAAGCCCTGCAGGTTCTCGAACTCCTCCATGGAGCGGACAAGCTCCTTGAGGTTCTCCAGCCGGCCAGCGGCGTCGGCGGAGCGGTCCCTCTGCCACATCTCGGTGTAGCCGGACTCGTCCAAGATGATCTCGGCGAGTTCGGTGTGCGGCAGCGCATCGCGCTGCTTGCGCCAGCGATCCAAACATTCGAGCAAGGACCGCAGCGCGCCGCGCGGCTTCGGCTTGAGCTCGTCGGTCTCGATCACGGCGCGCGCCGCTTCAGTGAGCGGCACGCGGCGCTTGCGGGCGTGGTCGTGCAGGAGCTGCACGGTCGCATCTCCTAATCCGCGCTTCGGCACATTGACGATGCGCTCGAAGGCGAGATCGTCGGCCGGCGAATTGACGACGCGCAGATAGGCGAGCGCGTCGCGGATCTCGGCGCGCTCGTAGAAGCGCGGGCCGCCGATCACCCGGTACGGCAGGCCGAGCGTGACGAAGCGGTCCTCGAATTCGCGCATCTGGAACGAGGCGCGCACCAGGATGGCGATCTCGTTGAGCGGATGGCCGGCGCGCTGCAGCTGCTCGATCTCCTCGCCGATGGCGCGCGCTTCTTCTTCCGAATCCCAGGCGCCGGTGACGCTGACCTTTTCGCCGAGTTCGTCGTCAGTGCGCAGCGTCTTGCCGAGCCGGCCCTCGTTGTGAGCGATGAGATGTGAGGCGGCGGCGAGGATATGGCCGGTGGAGCGGTAATTGCGCTCGAGCCGGATCACGGTGGCGCCGGGGAAGTCGTGCTCGAAGCGCAGGATGTTGTCGACCTCGGCGCCGCGCCAGCCGTAGATCGACTGGTCGTCGTCGCCGACGCAGCAGATGTTCTTGGCGGCAGC
>JAWOLK010000060.1:0-9369 GCA_033853615.1 Beijerinckiaceae bacterium
TCGCCGAACCGGTCCCCACTTCGGCGGAAAACGCCCTAGCCGGGCGCGCCCTGTTCGCGCGCGCTCCAGTGGCCGAGGAGGCCCGCCAGCAGCACGGCGATGACGCCGGTGACGAAAATGCCGTCGAACGTCCCGGCGCCGCCGATCGACAGCACCGGCGCGCCTATGCCCTCGAGCTGGCCCAAATTCAGAAGATCTGCGCCGATCAACACGCCGAGGCTGCCGCTCACATAGGCGAGCGGCGCCGCCTGACGCAACGACACGACCGCCGAGATCACCGTCGCCGCGATCGGCGCGACGAAGATCGGCAGCGCAATGCCGACGCCGCGCACCGGCTCGGCCAGCGCATAGGCGATGGCCGCGACGCAGGCGGTCGCGAATAGGGCGCGCAGATAGAAGCCGTGTTTGAAAATGAGATAGAGCGATAGCGCCGTCGGGATGATCGCGCCGCCGACGTTGACCGCGAGGATCACCTCCGGCCGTTCGGTCAGCTCCGGCACGATGTAACGCATGCCGTAATAGGTGACGACATGCTCCGTCACGACCGGCTCGGAGCCGAGCGTCGCGACCGGAATATTGATGTATCCGCCGACCAGCGAGGCGAGCAGCAGCACGAAAGCAGCCCCCGAACTCATGCCCAGCTGCATGTAGGCGTAGCGCAGCACCCGCACCTGAATGAGGATCAGCAGGACGATGAGGACGCCGGCGAGCAGCGCGAACAGCTCCGGGGCGAGCGGAAAATATTGCGCGTCGCGAAAATGCATGGGCGCCGCTCCTGAAACTACGCCTTCTCATGTGCCGCGCGGCGCGCGGAAGGAAAGGGCCGGGAACTCTCCTCGGCCCCAGCGGTTGTCAGCACAGGGGAGCGCGCCATGAGCCATCACGACATTGTCGCCATCGGCGCCTCGGCCGGCGGCATAGATGCGCTGTTTTTCCTGGCCGGCTCTCTGCCGCAGGATTTTCCGGCTTCCATCCTCGTCACGCTTCACCTTCCCGAAGGCCATCGGTCCGAGCTCGACAAACTGCTCTCCCGCGTCGGGCCGATGCGCGCGGCTTTTGCCGCCGATGGCGAAGAAATTGCGCCGGGGCGCATCTACCTCGCCCCGCCGGAGCGGCATTTGCTGCTCTTTGGGCGCCGGCTGACGCTCGGCGTCGGCCCGCGCGAGAATCACGCGCGGCCGGCGATCGATCCGATGTTCCGTTCGGTGGCGATCTGTTGCGGTCCGCGGGCGATCGGCGTCGTGCTCACCGGCGACATGCAGGACGGCGCCTCGGGATTGTGGGCGCTGCGAGGCTGTGGCGGGATAGCGGTGGCGCAGGACCCCGCGGACGCCGCTTCCCCGGCGATGCCGCGCGCCGCGATCAGCCACGCCCAGCCGCAGCATGTCGCGCCTCTCAAGGAGATTCCGCCGCTCATCGAGAAACTTGCGCGGCAGCCTGCGGGGCCGCCGCAGCCTTGTCCGGACAGGCTGCGGCTTGAAGTGGAGATTGCGAGAAGCGGGCGCGCGACCATGAATGAACTGGATGGAGTCGGACGGCGTTCGCTGTTCAGTTGCCCGGACTGCGGCGGCGTTCTCTGGGAGCTGGACGAGGGCGCGCTGGGCCGGTACCGCTGCCACGAAGGCCATGCCTACGCGTGCGAGGCGATGGCGGTCGCCTATGATGAGCGGCTGCGGCAGGCGCTGGCGAGCGCCTTGCGGGCGCTTCAGGAGCGCATCGCGCTCGCCAGGCGTCTCGAACATCAGGCGGCGCAGCACGGCCGCAATCTCAGCGCCGAGAGCTGGGCCCGCAAGGCGGAGGAGTTCGAGCGGCAGGCGGCGACGATCGAGGCGGCGGTGCGAGAGGCGGACGAGATCGCGGCTCGCTGGGCCTAGAGCCTTTTCCGGTCCGATTGCATCGGCCCGGGGGCTCTAGCTCTTTGCTTTTGAGCGTTTTCTTATCGCCGAACCGGTTCCCACTTCGGCGGAAAACGCTCTAGCGGCGAACCGAAGGCGGAAGACTCATTCAGCCGGCCTGGTTTTCACGAGCGGCAGCGTGAAGCTGAAAACCGCGCCGCCGCCGGGGCGCGATTCGGCCCAGATTTTCGCGTCATGCCCTTCGACGATCAGCTGGCAGATCGAGAGGCCGATCCCCATGCCATGCAGCTTGCCGCTGGGGAAGGGCTCGAACAGGCTGGCCTTGATCTCCTCGGACAGGCCGCAGCCGGTGTCGGCGACGTCGACGCGGATGGCGTCGCCGTCGATATTCGTGGTCGAGATCGTCAGCTCACGTTTTTGCGCGCCGTTCATCGCCTCCAGCGCATTGCGCACGAGATTGGCGAGCACGAGCTTTATCTGCGCTTCGTCCATCAGCGTGGACTCGTCGCGCGCGTCGAGATGCAGCGACATGGCGACCTTGGCCCGTTCGGCCTCGGCTTTTTTCTCCTCGTAAACCTCGCGGATCAGCGCATGCACGCTGTGCAGCGTCTTGTCCGGCTCGCCGCGGGCGGCGATCTCCCGCAACTGCATGATGATGCGGCCGGCGCGCATGACTTGCTCATGGGCGCTCGTCAACATCTCCTCGACATTGGCGCGCCGTTGCTCCGGCGGCGTCTGCAAGAGCCGCCGCGCCGTTTGCAGATAATTGGCCGTCGCCGCCAGCGGCTGGTTGATCTCATGCGCGAGGCCCGTCGCCATGCCCTTCATCGCGTTCAGGCGGAAATCATGCAACTGCTGGAGCCGCCTCTCCGAGTCCGCCAGCGACGAGACGTCGATGAAGGTCGCGACGACGCCGTCGATGGCCCCGGAGGAATCGCGATAGGGCGTGAGCCGCGCGAGAAATTGTCCCGTGTGCTCATCGTTCACCCGGCGCTCGATGTGCTCGCCTTTTGCCAAAATCCGTTTTATGTCCGCCTGGAACTCCGGGTAATGCAGCTTCGCCGCGAGATCGGTGAGCGGGCGGCCCGCGTCGGTCTGGATGATGTTGAAGAGCTTGGCCGCCGCCGGGGTGAAATTGCGGATGACGAGATTGCGGTCGAGAAACACCGTCGCGATCTGCGTGCTGGCGAAAAGATTGTTCAAGTCGCTGTGGGCGCGGTCCAGTTCTTCGAGCTTTCGGTAAAGCTCGTGATTGACGGTCTGCAGCTCCTCGTTCAGCGATTGCAGCTCCTCTTTCGAGGATTCGAGTTCTTCATTGGCGGACTGCGTCTCCTCGTTCAGCGAGACGAGCTCCTCATTCGCCGACTTCAGCTCCTCGAGCGCGGTCTCATATTCCTCGATCGTCGTTTGCAGGCGCTCGCGCGTGTCGCGCAATTCGGTCTCCAGCCGCGCGGCGCCGAGGTCCTCTTCGCCGCCTCGCGCCTCCCCGGAAGGGGCCGGTCCCTTCTCTTCGAAGAGGACGAGAAACAGCGGCCGGCCGCCGCCTTGCGCCAGAACGGGCTCGATGGTCAGCGCCACATATTCCTGCCGATGGTCCTCGGTCTCCATCTTGACGTTTTCGCGCATCGCGGAGCGGCGCGTCTCGATCGCCTCGCGCAAGGCGGCCCGCAGATCGAGGCGCAGCTCCTTGCGCGCCATGGCGAGTAGCTGGCGCGACGGCGCGCCGGGCGGCAATTCGAGGAATTTGCCGGTCCTCTGCGAGGAATAGACGATGTCCCCCTCCTCATTCACCAAGACGTGCGGGGGCGAGAATTTTTCCAAAACGCGCGCCTCCGCCGTCTGGCGCAATTGCGCGTCGCTGCGGATGGTTCCCGCCGCGGCGGGCGTCGCGAAAGGCGCCGGGTGCAATCCATTGGCGAAGAACAAAACGCGCGCCGGCCGCGGCGCCTCACGCGCCTGAAACAGGCAATGATGCTTGTCGACGGGCGTGAAAAGCTCGGCGAATCGCCCTATCGTCTCCGACATGCCGAGGAACAGGAAGCCGCCCGGCCGCAGCGCGTAATGAAAGAGCGGCAGGACGTGCCGCTGCGCCTCGGCCCCGAAATAGATCAGAACATTCCGGCAGGTGATGAGATCCATGCGCGAGAAAGGCGGGTCGCGCAGCAGATTATGGGGCGAGAACACGCAAAGGTCGCGCAGCGATTTCTTGACGACATAGCTGCCCGACTCATCGACCGCGAAAAACTTCTGCCGGCGCTCCGGCGAGACATGCTCCATCAGCGCAGCCGGATATCGCCCCACGCGAGCCGTCGCCAGCGCCTGTTCGTCGATGTCGGTGGCGAAGACCGTGACGTTCGGCTGGGCCGAGAGCGCGTCCATGTGTTCGCGCAACAACATGGCGACCGAATAGACCTCTTCGCCGGTCGAACAACCCGGCGCCCAGACGCGCACCGAATGGGAAGCGCCTTTCCCCTCGAATAATCTGGGAATGACTTGTGAGCGCAGCGCTTCGAAGGCGCTCGGGTCGCGAAAGAAGCTCGTCACATTGATCAAGAGATCGCGAAACAGCAGGGAAACCTCCCCGGGCTTCTGCCGCAGGCGTTCGGCATATTCCGCAATCGAATCGCATTGCTGGATCTGCATCCGCCGATGCAGGCGACGCATGAAGGTGCGCGTCTTGTAGCCGCTGAAGTCATGGCCGGTCTGATTGCGCAAAATGGCGTAGATCGTCTCCCGCGCCGCCTTTGTCGCGGCTTCCTCCCCGCCTTCCGGCTGCGCCTCGAGCTGTTGCATCATGCGCGCCTGCTCGGCGAGCTTCGACCCCATCTGCTCCACCGGGACGGCGTAATCGACGAGCCCGGTGGCGATGGCGCTCTGCGGCATGCCGGAAAAGCCGGGGCCGGAGGAATCGGGCGTCTGGGCGAGCGTGAGGCCGCCCGCGTCCTTGATCGCGCGCACGCCGAGCGCGCCGTCGGCGCCGCTGCCGGAGAGAATGACGCCCACCGCATATTCGCCGCGGTCGCGGGCGAGCGAGGTGAGAAAAATGTCTATCGGCGTGAGGCTGTGATGCGCCTTGTCGATCAGCTTGACGCGAAGGCTTCCCTCTTCCAGCGTCAGCACGGCGCCCGGCGCGGCGACATAGACCTTGCCCGGCTCGATATTCTGCCCGTCGTGCGCCTCCTCGACCGGCATGGTCGTGCGCCGCGCGAGAATCTCGCGCAGCAGGCTCTTTCTGTCGGGCGCGAGATGCATGACGACGACGAAGGCCATGCCCAGGTCGCCCGGCAGCGTGTCAAGGAAGCTCTCGAGCGCCTGCACGCCGCCCGCCGATGCGCCGACGCCGACGACAGGGAAGGGGGGCGCGGTCATTCAAACTCCAGTGGGGGCGCGGCCTTTGCGGCGAAAAAGCGGCCGGATTGCGTCGATTTACCACCAAGCGGCCGGTCACGCCATTTGGTAATTGAGCCGATTGCGCAAGGGCGCGTCTCACCCGCGCACGAGGCTCAAGAACTCCTCGCGGGTGCGGGCGTCGTCGCGGATCACGCCGAGCAGCCGGCTGGTCGTCAGCGTCGAGCCGAGCGTGTTGACGCCGCGCAGCGTCATGCAGCTGTGCTCGGCCTCGATCACCACGCCGACGCCCTGCGGCTGGAGAATATCGTCGATCGCATCGGCGATTTCGGCGGTGAGCTTTTCCTGGATCTGCAAGCGGCGGGCGAAACCATGGGCGACGCGCGCCAGTTTCGAGATGCCGACCACGCGGTTGTTCGGCAGATAGCCGATATGCGCCCGGCCGATCACCGGCAGCATATGGTGCTCGCAGAAGCTGACGAGGCGGATGTCTTTCAGCACCACCAGCTCGTCATAGCCGCCGATCTCTTCAAAGGTGCGGGCGAGATAGTCACGTGGATCGGCGGCGTAGCCGGCGAAGAGTTCGCGGTAGGCGCGCGCCACCCGCGCCGGCGTTTCGATCAGCCCTTCGCGGGCGGGATCGTCGCCCGCCCATTCGATGAGCACGCGGATCGCCGCTTCCGCATCGGCCTCTGTCGGTTTCGCCATCGCCGCCGTCCCGCCTGAGCAACAGCGCCGAGCCGCGAAAAGGCGCGGCTCGTATGATTTGCGGTTCCCTCTAGCGGGTCAGCGGGCGCATGAAGCCCATGACCGTTGCGCTCAGCGCGCTTCCCGTCAGCACCAGCGTCGCGCCGAGCGCGAGCAGAGCGACGAGATTGAGGATCGCGTCATTACCGGCGCCGGTGAGCGCCAATATGCCGAGCACGACCGCCGCCAATCCGGCGAGCGCCTGAATGCTGGACGAGCCGGAGGCCATTTCGCTCGCGACCATTTCGCGGCCGCGGTGCTCGGTCATCCCGGTCGTTTCCGTGCGGGCCGCGTTGCGCAGCACATAGATCCGCCAGACCGCATTGCTGCTCAGCAGCAGCGCCGCGCCGAAGGCGATCACGGCCGACGGCAACAGCACGTCGCCATGAATGTTGAGCAGCGCCAATATGCCGAGCACGATTCCGGCCGCGCCCACCAGAAACACCGCCGAAAGGCTGCTGCCGCCGAGCTCTTCGGCCGAGAAGGTCGTGGTCGTCACGCCGCCCGTCGGGGACATCGCCTG
Source organism: Beijerinckiaceae bacterium (assembly GCA_033853615.1). Taxonomy (GTDB): domain Bacteria; phylum Pseudomonadota; class Alphaproteobacteria; order Rhizobiales; family Beijerinckiaceae; genus Methylosinus. The sequence continues at coordinate 6,475 of JAWOLK010000060.1, forward strand.
GGCGTATTCGGACATCATCGTCCCGCCCTGGATCAGCAGAGCGACGCCGAAGACGATCGTCGCAATGGCGGTCAGGATCGGCGGATTGACATTGGCCAATCCGCAGACGGCGAGGACCACGGTGGCGACGCCGCCTGCTGCGTCGATAAGACCGCCATAGGCGGCGGTCGTGTCGCGGACCGCGGCGCCGCGAAACGTCATGGACATGAGCCTCTCCCATCGCTGCCAGCCCTGGCGAGCATAACTAGGCTTGGCGCTCACCCCATCAAGCGTGTCCGCCACGCCCCGTTACGCCTCCATGGCCATCAGCCCGGCGTCGCCGCCCGAGGCCGCGGTGTTGACGGTGATCGTCGTCTCGCGCATCAGGCGCAACAGATAGTCGGGGCCGCCGGCCTTCGGCCCGGTGCCCGAGAGGCCGAAGCCGCCGAAGGGCTGGCTGCCGACCACCGCGCCGATCATGCTGCGGTTGACATAGACGTTGCCGGCCGGCGCATCCGCCGCGAGCGCCGCGGCGCGGCTCTCGATGCGCGTATGCAGGCCGAGCGTGAGGCCGAAGCCCGTGGCGCGGATTTCCTCGACGAGCGCGGGGAGTTCAGTCTCCCGCCAGGTCGCCACATGCAGCACGGGGCCGAAGATTTCTTCGCGAAGATCGCCGGCATGGCCGAGCCGCACGATCGCCGGGGCGACGAAGAAGCCCCCGTCCGGCGCCTCGCCGCGGTAGAGCAGCCGGCCTTCCGCGGCGCGGCGCGCGACATAGGCGTCGAGTTTCGCCTTCGCCTCGGCGTCGATCACCGGGCCGATATGGGTCGCGACTGCGCGCGGATCGCCGAGGCGCAACTCCCGCGTCGCGCCGATGATCGTCTGAATTGCGGCCTCGGCAATGTCCTCCTGGAGGCAGAGGAGACGCAGCGCCGAGCAGCGCTGGCCGGCCGAGCGGAAGGCGGAGGTCAGCACGTCGTCGGTCACTTGTTCGACGAGCGCCGTCGAATCGACGATCATTGCATTGACGCCGCCGGTTTCGGCGATCAGCGGAACGATCGGGCCGTCCTTTTCGGCGAGCGCCCGGTTGATCGCGCGGCCGACCTCGAAGGAGCCGGTGAAGACGACGCCGGCCGTCGCTCGGTGGGCGACGAGCGCCGCGCCGATTGCGCCGTCGCCCGGCACGAGCTGCAAGGCCGCCTGCGGGACGCCGGCCTCATAGAGCAAGCGCACCGCCCGCGCTGCGACGAGCGGCGTCTGTTCGGCGGGCTTCGCCGCGACGCTATTGCCGCAAACGAGCGCCGCGGCGATCTGGCCGATAAAAATCGCCAGCGGGAAATTCCACGGCGAAATGCAGACGGCCACGCCGCGGCCGACCCGCGACAGGCGATTGTCCTCGCCGGTCGGGCCGGGGAGCGGCAGCGGCGCGCAGAGCCGTCGCGCCTCATGGGCGTAATAGCGACAGAGATCCGCGGCTTCGCGGACCTCGGCGAGCGAATCGTCCAGCGTCTTGCCGCCCTCGCTTTGCAACAGCGCGATCAGCGCGCCGCGCCGCGCCTCGATGAGATCGGCGGCGCGCTCCAGCGCGCAGGCGCGGGCGTCGACCGGCGTCGCCGCCCAATCGGGAAAGGCGCGCGCCGCCGTATCCATCGCCGCAACCGCCGCGGCCGCATCGGCTTCCCGCACCCGGCCGATTCCCGCGCCGTCGATCGGCGAACGCGCCTCCCGCCAGGGAGCGGAGGAGGGCGCCGAGGACCGCGCTGGGACGATTTCTGTGCGAAACGGCGCGATCTCGTCCAGCAGCCCTTGCAGCGCGCGGCGGTCGCCGAATTCGACGCCTTTCGAATTGCGCCGCAGCGGCAGGTAAATTTCCGCCGGAAGCCGCAGGCGCCGGTTGCGCGCCTCCTGCGGCGAGATCGCGTCGAAGGGATCGGCGACCAGTTGCGCGAGCGGCGTCGCCGGATCGGCGGCGCGGGCGACGAAAGAGGAGTTGGCGCCGTTCTCGATGAGCCGCCGCACCAGATAGGCGAGCAGCTCGCGATGCGGACCAACCGGCGCGTAGATGCGACAGGCGGCGCCGTGCTGCGTCAGCAGAATGTCGTGCAGCGCCTCGCCCATGCCGTGCAGCCGCTGGAATTCGAAGTCGCGCGCTTTCTTCATCCCTTGCGCCATCGCGAGAATCGCCGCCGCCGTCTGCGCATTATGCGTCGCGAATTGCGGATAGAGCCGGCCTTGCGCAAAAAGCCGCTCGGCGCAAAAGAGATAATTAGCGTCGGTCATCGGCTTGCGGGTAAAGACCGGATAGTCGGCGAGCCCGCGCTCCTGCGCGCGCTTGATCTCCGTGTCCCAATAGGCGCCCTTGACCAGCCGGACCATGAAGCGCCGGTCGTAAGCTTCCGCGAGCGTCGCCACATGATCGATCACCGCCGCGGCGCGCTTCTGATAGGCTTGCACCGCAAGGCCGAAACCATCCCAGCCGGCGAGCGACGGATCGGCTGCGACGCGGTCGATCACGTCGAGCGAGAGTTCGAGCCGGTCGGCCTCCTCGGCGTCTATGGTGAAGAGAAGTTCGCGTTCTTTCGCGGCGCGGGCCAGCTCCAGAAGCCGCGGCGTCAGTTCCGCCAACACACGTGCGCGCGAAATCGCCTCATAGCGCGGATGCAGGGCAGAGAGTTTGACCGAAATTCCCGGCCGTTGCGGCCCCGCGCCCGAGCCCGCCGCGGCGCCGATGGCGGCGATCGCGTCCCGATAGGCGTCGAAATATCGCGCCGCATCCGCCGCGCTGCGCGCCGCCTCGCCCAGCATGTCGAAGGAATAGCGGTAGCGCCGACTCTCGCCCCTGTCGGCGCGGTCGAGCGCCTCCTGTATCGTCTGGCCGAAGACGAAATGCGAGCCCATCAGCCGCATGGCCTGCCG
>JAWOLK010000061.1:0-5129 GCA_033853615.1 Beijerinckiaceae bacterium
GCCGCCCGCGCACTGACGGCGAGCTGGGCATAGCGCCGCGCCGCCCGGTATCGAAGGACGCCTTCGAGCGCCGCCGCCAGATTGCCCTTGCGCTTGCCCTTGGGCAGCGCGCCGACGCCGAACATCAGCTCGGCGATTGTGACGCTGGAGAGAAAGGGCCAAGAGGCGTCCTTCGCACGCGATTCCGCGATCAAGGCGCCTCACGATGCGTTGTTCACAAGTCCTGCCCCAACAGCTCCTTCACCGTCTCGGCCGGGCGGCACAGAGCCGCCTTGTCGCCATAAACGACGATCGGCCGTTCGATCAGGATCGGATGTTTCTCGATCGCGTCGAAGATCTGCTCGTCGGTCAGCGCCGGATCGTCGAGGCCGAGTTCCTCATAGGGCGTGCCGCGCTTGCGGAGAATCGCCCGTAGCGGCTTGCCCATCTTTTGCAGCAACGCCTTGAGGGTTGCCCGGTCCGGCGGCTGCTTCAGATACTCGATGATCTTGGGCTCGAGGCCGGCGTCTCGCAGCGCGGCGAGCACGTTACGCGACGTGCCGCAAGCGGGATTGTGATAAATGACTACTTCCATTGTGGTTTCCCCATGATCTTCCCTCGGGCCCGATTCCCGGTCATGTTAAGGTTGCGTGGCAAAGGCTGAACATGTTGCCTGCGAACATGTTAGCTTCTGCGTCGTCATTCCGCCGCGTTCATCTGACGGCTTTAGCGGCATGGGAGCGAATATGACACGGACTTATTTTGGCACCGACGGCATACGCGGAAAAGCGAATGATAAGATCACCCCTGAGCTCGCCCTCAAGGTCGGACAGGCTGCGGGCCTGATTTTTCACCGCGGCGAGGGACGGCATCGGGTCGTCATCGGCAAGGACACGCGCCTCTCCGGCTATATGATCGAATATGCGCTGGTCGCGGGCTTCGCCTCCGTCGGCATGGATCCGCTGGTCCTCGGCCCGATGCCGACGCCGGCCGTCGCCATGCTGACCCGCTCGATGCGCGCCGATGTCGGCGTGATGATCTCGGCGTCGCACAACGCCTATGAGGACAATGGCATCAAGTTGTTCGGTCCCGACGGGCACAAGCTCTCGGACGAGATCGAGGCCGAGATCGAGCGGCTGCTCGACAGCGATCTCTCGCCGCGCCTCGCCCCGCCGCACGGCTTGGGGCGGGCCCGCCGCATCGACGACGTGCGTGCGCGCTATATCGAATTCGCCAAGCGCACGCTGCCGCGCAACATGAATTTCGAGGGGCTGCGCGTCGTCATCGATTGCGCCAATGGCGCGGCCTATAAGGTCGCTCCCGAGGCGCTGTGGGAGCTCGGGGCGGAAGTCATCGCGATCGGCGTCGAGCCGGACGGATTCAACATCAACCGCGACGTCGGCTCCACGGCGCCCCAGGCGTTACGCGACAAGGTGCGCGAATTCCGCGCCGATGTCGGCATTGCGCTCGATGGCGACGCCGACCGGGTGATTATGGTCGACGAGCGCGGCCAGATCATCGACGGCGACCAGCTGATGGCGGTGGTCGCGGAGAGCTGGCGCGAACAGGGCCTGTTGTCGCGGCCGGGCATCGTTGCGACCGTCATGTCGAATCTCGGCCTGGAGCGGCATCTTGAATCGCTCGGCCTGTCGCTGGAGCGCACCGCCGTGGGCGACCGCTATGTTCTGGAGCGCATGCGGCAGGGCGGATTCAACGTCGGCGGCGAACAGTCGGGCCATGTCATTTTGTCCGACTACTCGACGACCGGCGACGGGCTGGTGACGGCCATGCAGGTGCTGGCGGTGGTCAAGAAGCGCGGCCAACGGGTCAGCGAGGTCTGCCATTGTTTCGAGCCGCTGCCGCAGATCATGCGCAATGTGCGGGCGCCGCGCGACCGGCTGAAAACCGACATCGTGGTTCAGGCCATCGATTCGGCCCAAAGCCGGCTCGGCGACTCGGGGCGTCTCGTCATTCGCCCGTCCGGAACCGAGCCCGTCATCCGGGTGATGGCGGAGGGCGACGACCCTGAGCTGATCTCGCGCGTCGTCAGCGACCTGTGCGACTCTTTGCGGGCGTCGGCGGAAGCGGCATAGTCATGCTGGATGGAGGCGAGCCTGAAGGCTCGCGCTCCGGGCCGCACTGGACCGCGCGCCTTCAGGCGCGCCGACGCGAGGACCAATGAGCGCGCCGAAGGGGTGGCATTCTCGCGGCTACCTCCCTCATTTCGACTCGCCCGAGACTATTCGGCATGTTGTGTTCAGAACCGCCGGCAGCTTGCCTGCGGGCCTCATGGATGCATTGCCTGAAGACGCTGCGTTGCGCCGCCGCTTGATTGACGCGCAGTTGGATCTTTGCGAAGGCGCAACTCCTCTGAAAGACGGCCAAGCGGCCGAGATCGTCGCTAAATCTTTGCTACACTTCGACTCGGCTAAATACCGCCTATACGCATGGTGCGTCATGCCGAACCATGTGCATGTGGTGCTCGAGGTTCTGGCTGCATTTCAGCTGGGAGCCATCGTTAGAAGCTGGAAGTCTTTCAGTGCGGCGCAGATCAGTCATGCGGGCGGGAGAAATGGTCCTTTCTGGGCTAAAGATTATTTCGATCGCTACATGCGCAGCGAAGCGGACCTCATGCGCACAATCGCCTATGTGGAGCAAAATCCGGTGAAAGCGGGCCTTGTTGGCGAGCCCGCGGCATGGCCCTGGTCTTCTGCGAGACAGCGAGCCTGAAGGCTCGCGCTCCGGGCCGCGTTGGACCGCGCGCCTTCAGGCGCGCCGAGGCAGGATTGCCGGCCGCTTGTTCCGGCCGGTGAAAGCGGGCCTTGTCGATGAGCCCGCGGCGTGGCGCGTCAGGCGAGCCTGAAGGCTCGCGCTCCGGATGCGCTGGACCGCGCGCCTTCAGGCGCGCCGAGCCCGGCGCATGGCCTTTGGCGCGCCTGAAGGCTCGCGCTCCGGGCTCGTAATTACCCAGCCCTTCGGCGATAATGCGCCCATGGCGCCCCTCGACACATCCGCAGAGCCCGTCGCCGAGACGGCCGCGAAATCCAACGCGCCGGAGCTGAGCGTCTCCGAGCTGGCGAACGCCCTCAAGCGGACCGTGGAAGACCGCTTCGGCTTCGTGCGCGTGCGCGGCGAAATCAGCAATTACCGGGGGCCGCACGCCTCCGGCCATGTCTATTTCTGCCTCAAGGACCAGAACGCCCGGCTCGACGCCGTCATCTGGAAGGGAACCTTCCTGCGGCTCAAGGCCAAGCCGCAAGAGGGGCTGGAGGTCGTCGCCACCGGCAAGATCACGACCTTTCCCGGCAAATCCTCCTATCAAATCGTCATCGAGGCGCTGGAGCCGGCGGGCGTCGGCGCGCTGATGGCGCTGCTCGACGAGCGGCGCAAGCGCCTTGCGGCGGAGGGGCTCTTCGCCGCCGAGCGCAAGCGGCCCCTGCCCTTCTTGCCGCAGACGATCGGCGTCGTCACCTCGCCGACGGGCGCAGTCATCCGCGACATTCTGCACCGCCTCAGCGACCGTTTCCCGCGCCGCGTGCTGGTCTGGCCGGTGCGGGTGCAGGGCGAGACCTGCGCGGCCGAGGTTGCGGCGGCGATTGCGGGGTTCAACGCTTTGCCGCCGGATGGGCCGCTTCCGCGGCCCGATGTGCTGATCGTCGCGCGCGGCGGCGGTTCGCTCGAGGATCTGTGGGGTTTCAACGAGGAAATCGTCGTGCGGGCGGCGGCGGCGAGCCTCGTTCCGCTGATCGCCGCCATCGGTCATGAGACCGACGTCACGCTGATCGACCACGCCGCCGATCTGCGCGCCCCGACGCCGACCGGAGCTGCGGAGAAGGCCGTGCCGGTGCGGGCCGAACTCGTCGAACAGACGGCGACGCTGGCGCGCCGGTTGTTTGGCGCCGAGCGGCGCCTGCTCGACCATGAGAAAACCCGCCTCTCGGGTCTGGCGCGCGCGCTGCCCGGCCCTGAACAGGTGCTGGCCGATCCGCGCCAGCGGCTCGACCGCGCCGGCGAGCGACTGCGCGCCGGGCTGCGCCGCGGCGCCGACGCAAGGCGGTTGCGGCTTTCCCATGCGGCGCAGGTGCTGGCGCGGCATTCGCCGCAGGCGGAGCTGGCGCGGGCCGCCGAGCGGCTGAAGGGGCTTTCGGCCCGCCTGCGGCAGGGCCTTTCCGCGCGGGCGGCGCTCGCCAGGCAGGAGAACGCCGGGGCCAAGCAGCGGCTCGCCCATGCCGGCCACAGGCTCGACCGCGCCTTCAGCGCTTTTCTCGACGCGCGCAAGAACAGGCTCGCGCAGCTCGACCGCATGCGCGCGGCCTATGGCTATCAGAATGTTCTGGAGCGCGGCTTCGCGCTGGTGCGCGACGAGACCGGGGCGGTGCTGAAACGCGCCGCGCAGACCGCGCCGGGACAGCGGCTCGACGTGCAGTTTCACGACGGAACGATCGCGGCGCAGCGCCTCGACGGCGAGACGTCGCCACAGCCCGCCAAACCCCGCTCAAAAAACGCAAAAAAATCCGCGGGGGGTAAGCCCGCGGATCAAGGTTCTCTGTTCTAGGGACCGAGCCCGATCACCGGGTATGCTGGATCGCCGAGAGCTTCCAGGCGTCGGGGCCGGCGCCGGTCGGGCGGCGGAAGGTCCAGAGCTCCGTCGACTCGGTATGCTCCGTGGACAGCGGACGGCCCGAGGCGCGCTCCTCCATCACATCGGTCAGCGCGAAGCGCATGGCGACAGTGGCGTATTCGTCCGAGCCCTCGCGCCAGGCCTCCGACAGATCGCCCTGCAGCAGCTTCACGCCCGAGATGCGATTGACGACGCCCCTGGCGCGGTTTGCCGCAAGCTCTTCCTCGAAATAGGAGACCATCTCCGCCGTCGCGAAGCGGCGCAGGCCGGCGACGTCCTCGCGGCTGTAGGCGGCCTGGCTCTCGCCGAGCAGGCGCTCGAAGGCCGGGAAATCCTCATTCGCCAGCCGAATCGGCATGGGCCGCGGCGGCGCCGCCGCAGCGCCCGCCCCGCCGGCGCCGCCCATGAAATTGAAGCCGCCGCCGGGAAAACCCGAGCGCCCGCGGTTGAGCCCGGCCCCGGCGCCCGCCATGGCGTTGCGGTTCATCCACCACATGAAGGCCATGCGCGCCAGGAAGGCGATCAGCGC
>JAWOLK010000062.1:0-11731 GCA_033853615.1 Beijerinckiaceae bacterium
AGGCCGCGGAGGATCGAGATCGTATCCTCGACGGTCGGCTCGGAGACGAAGACGGGCTGGAAGCGCCGCGCCAGCGCCGCGTCCTTTTCGACATGCTTGCGATATTCGTCGAGCGTGGTCGCGCCGACGCAATGCAGCTCGCCGCGCGCCAGCGCGGGTTTGAGCAGGTTCGAGGCGTCCATCGCGCCGTCCGCCTTGCCAGCGCCGACGAGCGTGTGCATTTCGTCGATGAACAGGATGATCTTGCCCTCGGCGGCGATGATCTCGTTCAGCACCGCCTTAAGACGCTCCTCGAATTCGCCGCGATATTTCGCGCCGGCGATCAGCGCGCCCATGTCGAGCGCGAGCAGGCGCTTGTCCTGGAGCGATTCCGGCACGTCGCCATTGACGATGCGCAAGGCGAGCCCTTCGACGATCGCCGTCTTGCCGACGCCCGGTTCGCCGATCAGCACCGGATTATTCTTCGTGCGGCGCGACAAAACCTGGACGGTGCGGCGGATTTCCTCGTCGCGGCCGATCACGGGGTCGAGCTTGCCCTCGCGCGCCGCTTCGGTCAGGTCGCGGGCGTATTTTTTCAGCGCGTCATAGGCGTTTTCCGCCGAGGCGCTATCGGCTTTGCGGCCCTTGCGCAAATCTTCGATCGCGGCGTTGAGCGATTGCGGCGTCACGCCGGCCTCGGCGAGGATGCGCGCGGCTTCCGTACCCTTTTCCAGCGCCAGCGCCAGCAGCAGCCGCTCGACGGTGACGTAGGAATCGCCGGCCTTCTGGGCGATCTGCTCGGCGTTGCTGAACAGGCGGGCGGTCGCCGGAGCGAGATAGAGCTGCCCGGCGCCGGAGCCTTCGACCTTCGGCAGCTTGGCGAGCGCGGCTTCGGTCTTCGCCAGCGCCTCGCGCGAGCGCCCGCCGGCCCGATCGATCAAGCCGGCTGAAAGACCCTGGTCGTCCTCCAGCAGAACCTTGAGCAAATGCTCGGGCGTGAATTGCTGGTGGCCCTCGCGCGTCGCGAGCGACTGCGCCGATTGCACGAAACCGCGCGCCCGTTCGGTGTATTTGTCGAAATTCATTCGATATCCCCTTCGCCCGGAAGGTGGCCCATGAGCGGCGCGCCTTCCGACTGATCTTTCAAATTCGGGCCCCTGACGGCGACCCACCGTCCGATATGGGAGGGCGCTGGCGAAACAAAAAGGGGTCGAGAAAAATCCAGACCGGGGGGCGTTTTGTCGCAACGTTACGCTGGCGCTGTTTGTGTTGATGCTATTGTTTGTTCGGCGAGGATTACCTCGCCCGGCCACTATCCGGGCCCGGGCGGAGGCTTTAGATCTTGAAGCGCTGGGCAAAGCGGAGGCCGCCGATGGGATTGGTTCGTCGCATGATCCTTGCGGCCTGGGTCGCCGTTCCGGTCCATTACGGGCCGCTCACCGCCGTGGCGGCGCCGGGGCCGATTCCGGCGAAGCCTTTGGCGGACGCCGCCGCCGAGCCCGCCGGGTTCGTCTGCCTTCCCGTCCGCTGCTGGTGGCGGCCTCAGCCGATCCCGACCTGGCTGCCGCGCACCGGCTGCAATCCTTGTTACGTCCGGGGGCGGCCGGTCTGGGGCGGGGCGACCTCATACTGGTGGTTTCCATCGCCGGATTGGGGCGGGCCCTATTGGTACGGGTGGTGAGCCGCCGCCTTTCGCCGACCCGGTTCCCACTTCGGCTGAAAACGCTCGCAACTATCGTGCAGCCGCCTTGTTTTCGACCAAAATCGTTCCTAGCTTGTAATTAAGTCGACGGCGCATAAGCCGCAGACCAACGAAACGGTCCGAGCGCGGATGTACCGCCGGACCGTTTTTTGTCTTTCGTCCAGTCTTAAAAGCAGGCCGGCCTTATGGCCAAGCTTGCAATGGCCCCTGATGCGCCCCAAAGTCCCCGCCGACTTTTCGAGCCTGTATTTCCAACGCGCCAGGGCGCTTATGATTGACTTGCGAAGACATATGTTCAGAAGCGCCCTGAACCTTCCGGTCGCGTCCGAGCGGCCGGGGCCGCCCTTGGCGGCGTGGCTCGCCGTTCCGTTTTTTCTGAGCGCGGTTCTCGCGCTCTGGGTCGCGGGCGACGAGACGCTCTATGAAGCGCCCTTCCTCCTTCTCGCACTGAATTTCCTCTTCGCCGTTCTGCCGGCCTTGGCGATCGCCGTGCTTTTTGGCGGGAATTTCTATGTCACCGGCGCCCCGGGGCCGCTGTTGTTCGGCTGCGGCGGGCTGATGTGGGCCTGTTCGGGCCTCGCGCCGCTGTTTGGCGCCCGCCTCGGGCTCGCATTGCTGGACACGAACAAACTCGTCACTATTCACAATCTCTGCGTCTGGTGCGCCTCGCTTTGTTATTTCGCCGGCGCCGCTCTGCTGCAACGGCTGCGCGCGCCGCTCGCCGCAAGGACGCGCTGGCTGGCGGGCCTTTATCTCGCCGCTCTCGGCCTTGCCGCCGGCGTGATTGCGGCGACGATGACCGAATGGACGCCGCCGTTCTTCGCGCAGCATTCCGGCGGCGCTCCGGTGCGGCAATTCGTGCTGGTCTCGACGATTTTCATGATCGCGCTGGCGATCGCGCTCTTGCGCGAGGAGCTGGAGCGGCGCCGCTCCCGCTTCATTCCCTGGTTCATTCTCTCGCTGTCGCTGCTCGCGGTCGGCTATCTCGGCTTGATCCTCCAGCCCGTGCTTGGCGGGGCGCTCGGCTGGGTCAGTCGCGGCGCCCAGTTCGTCGCCGGCGCCTATATGCTGATGGCGGCTCTCGAGGCGCTTCGGGAGGGCGACGCGCCCTTCGAGGCGCAGCGCTCCGAGGGCAAGGGGCGCCATCCGCTCGGCGTCGCCATTGCGGCCGTGCTGATCGCCGCGGTGCTGCGGGTGGTCTTCCTGCACGGGCTCGGCGGCAAATTCGCTTTCATCACCTTTTACCCGGCGGTGATGCTCGCGGCCCTCTACGGCGGTTTCTGGCCCGGGGCGGCGGCTGCGGGGGTCGCGACGGCGCTCGTCTTTCTTTATCACCTGGAGCCTTACGGATCCTTCGTCACCGAGCCCGTGGAGGCGCTCGGCGTCGCCATTTTCGTCGCCAACAGTCTGCTTCTCTCTTATGTCGCGGATCGCCTGCAGCGCGCCAGCGCTCTGCTGAACAAGACGGAGGCGGCGAGGCGCCAGGAGCTCGAAAGGCTGGTCGCGGAGCGCACGGCCGAGCTGACCAGAGAAATCGCGACGCGCCGCCGCATTGAGGATCAGCTGCTGCTGGCGCGAGCGGAAGCCGAGCGCGCCGGCTTGGCGAAGGCGAAATTCCTCGCCGCCGCGAGTCACGATTTGCGCCAGCCCGTCCAGTCCTTGGTGATGCTGCTTGCGGCGCTCAAGCGCCAAACCGCCGACCAGCCGGACGTCGCTCCGACCGTCTCGATGATGAAATCGGCGATCGAGGGCGTGAAGGGGCTGCTGTCCGGCATTCTCGACATTTCCCGGCTCGACGCCGGCGTCGTGGCTCCGGCGATGTCGCAGGTGGACATCGGCGATCTGATCGCCCGGCTCGCGAAAGAATATGAGCCGGCGGCGCAGGCGAAGGGGTTGAGGCTGCGCTGCGCGCCGCGCCCGCTGTGGGCCCACAGCGACCGCGTCCTGTTGGAAAGGATGATCCGCAATCTCGTAGAGAACGCCTTGCGCTACACCGCGCAGGGCGGCGTGCTGATCGCCGCGCGGGCCTGCGGCGCAAGGGTGCGCATTGACGTCGTCGACACCGGGGCCGGCATTCCGGCGGAAAAACAGGCCGAGGTGTTCGAGGAGTTCCATCAGCTCGACAATCCGGGTCGGGACAGCAATCAGGGGCTCGGACTGGGCCTCGCCATCGTCGCGCGGCTCGCCAAGCTGCTCGGCGTCGAGGTGGGGCTGGCGTCGCGGCCGGGGCGCGGATCGCGTTTCTCGCTCGTGTTGCCGCAGAGCCACGCGGCGGCCGATGCGCCGGTCGAGACGAGGCCGGCCATTGCCGATCCGGGCGGGCGCATCCTCGTCGTCGAGGACAATCAGACTTTGCGCCAGGCCTATGTTTTGATGCTGCGGGACTGCGGCTATGAGGTTCTGGCGGCGGCGAGCGGCGAGGCGGCGATGGAGGCGGTCGCTCGGGAAAATCATCACATCGACGCGATTCTCGCCGATTACCGCCTCGGCGCCGGGCTGAGCGGGCCGGACGCGGCGAGAGAGATCGCGCGCCGCGCCGGCCGCGCGATTCCCTGCATCGTGCTGACCGGCGACACCGCGAAAGAGCGCATCGCCGAAGTGCGCGCGAACGACTTCACCATCCTCCACAAACCCGTCGGGGTCGAGGATCTGCGCCAGGAGCTGGCGCGCATCCTGCTGCTCGCGCGAGCGGCCGCGACGGCCCGCGCGTGAGCCTCAACTGCGTCCGCGGCGGGGCAGCAGATGCAGCAGTCGTGCGATCCGGCGTTCGGTGATGAAGGCGAGGCTGAAGAGCTGCACGAAATTGTCCGCCTCAATCAGATCGAGGCCGATATTTTTGGGAACCAGCTCCTTGCGCGTTTTGAAGATCAGATCCCAAACCGCCAAAACGATCCCGTAATTGCTGTCGTGCTCGCTGCGCCGCGTCGAATGATGAACGCGGTGCAGGAACGGCGTGATGACGACATAGGAGAGCCATTTCTCGCCGGGAAAGGCGATATTGGCGTGGTGGAACAGCACGAAGAACATGCGCGCGACTTCGCAGACGACGACCACTTTCGCATCGACGCCGATGGCGATCGTGCAGAGGCATTTGAAGATCACCTCTAGAAGCTGGTCGAAGACGTGGAAGCGCAGCCCCGTCGTCACGTGGAAGCTCTTGTCGCTGTGGTGAATCTTGTGGAACCGCCACAAAAACTCGTTCTTGTGACCGAGATAGTGCCAGACATAGACGGCGAAATCGAAGAGAACGAAGCTCAACAGCCATTTCACCGGCCCGTCGGCCAGGCCGCTCAGCAGGCCGTGATGGGAGTAGTTTTCGGCGACGACGAGCAGGCTCGACACCGATAGCGCGCTCATGATCACATTGTTGAACAGGAACGCCGAGGTGTTCGTCGAGAAGGACCGCTTCAAGCCCGATGACGGGAGCCTCGAGTAGGGTCGCCATTTCTCCGCGACGAGCAAAGCGATGAACAAAAGCAGCACCGCTGCGAAAAGGTAGTTCTCCAAACCCGAACTTGCGCTCATGGCCACCCTCTCTTCAGCCCTGTTTTGCGGGAGTTCTGCGGACAAGCTCCAGATGTGGCGCCCTCCGGATGACGTCAACCTCCCCACAATTTCCTTTTCCTTCCCGGCCCTTGTGGCCGAGAGTCGATGTAAAGCGGCAGCGTAAGGACTTGACTGGCGCAAGTCCAGCTGTCTGTTATGCGCATAATACGGAAAACTCTTCGCATACGAGGAGAATAGCAATGTTGGGGATTGGAGCGCCAAAACCGATAGCCGGGGCGGCGGAAGGGGTCGTAAATTGCCCGGTTGCAAGCGCCTTTGCTTATGTCGGGCATGGGTTTTTCGAAAACTACCGGAAGTGGTGCCCCCAGGTCGTGGAGCTGGAGCCGCTTTCGGAAGGGCCGGTGGGCGCAGGCTGTCGCGCCCGGCAGGTGACGCTCGATCGCGGCATCCGCAGCGAATCGACCTTCGCCATCTCCGACTTCGAGCCGCCGCGGCGGTTGGAGATCAAGGGCCAGTCGGAGCCTTTCCGGTCGGTCTATGAGTTCGTTCAGGAAGGCGAGGCGGCGACGCGCGTGTCCTTCACCTTCGAGCTCGAGGAGATAGATCTCGTCATGCGCCCGTTCCAGAAATTGATTCGCGCCGCGCTCCAGGACGGCGCGACGCAAACCATCGAAAATCTCAAGCGCCTGCTCGAAACCTCTCCGGCGCCCGCCGCCGCCTGATGTGGCGCCCGTGAAATCTCGCTGAGGAAAAGGCAATGTTCGTCGTTCAAAAAGATTCCGGAATCATCCCGCATGTTCTGACGCAGATCCTCGATTCCTGCGTCAACGGCGTCACGCTGTCCGACCCCGATCTCGAGGATTCGCCGATCGTCTACGCCAATAAGGCCTTCGAGGATATGACCGGCTACGGGCAGGATGAAATCATCGGCCGCAACTGTCGCTTCCTTCAGTCGGGCGATCGCGACCAGCCGGAGCTGGATAAGTTGCGCGCAGCGATCGAGAAGAAGGAGCCTTGCGAAGTCATTCTGCGCAATTACCGCAAGGGCGGCGAGCTTTTCCACAACCGGCTCGTCATAAAGCCGCTCTTCGACAATCAGGGCAATGTCGTCTATTTTCTCGGCGTCCAATATGACATCACGAAACAGGTCCGAGCCGAAGACGAGATCAGCCGCCTGACGGCGCAGCTCGACCTTTCCCAAAAGTGAAGACCCGTTCTCGATGCTTCAAAAGATCGAGTTCAGCGGCCTTATGAGCCGCTGAACCAATTGTAACCCATGTTCTCCCAATAGCCGCCGGGATTATCGTTGGTGACGACGATCTCGGCGATGAACTTCGGATTCTTGAAACCAAGCTTCGTCGGGATCCGCAGCTTCAGCGGATAGCCATATTTGGTCGCCGGAAAATCAACGACCAGCAGTGTTTGCGGATGCAGCGCCGTCGGCATGTCGATGCTCGTCGAATATTTGTCGGCGCATTGGAAGCCGACGTAGCGTGCGGTCAAATCCGCGCCGATACGCTCGAGAAAACTCTTGAACGGGACGCCGGTCCATTTGCCGACGGCGCTCCACCCCTCGACGCAGACATGCCGCGTGATCTGCGTCTCCTGCGGCAAGGCGCGCAGTTCTTCGAGCGACCAGGGCCGCTTGTCTTCTATCAACCCCGCGAGCTGCAGGCGGTAGGATGCGCCGTCGATCACCGGCGCCAGCGCTTCCTCGTAATAGGCGTTGAAGGGGAAGGGCGTCGTGATTTCGCTTTCGCTATAAGTCGGCGCGAGCTTGTTGGGGTTGAACAGCGCCGCCTGAACGCGGTCGTTCCATCGCGACATGGCCCACAGAAGCTTGTCGATCGCGTCGTCGTCCTTCAATGTGCAGCCGGACAGCATCGTCAGCGCGCCGAGCGACAGTCCCTGCTTGAGAAACAGGCGCCGCTCCATTCGCTCCAGTTGCGGGCGGAATTGATGAAGACGCTTGTTCATCTTTCGGCCTCTCTGTCGACGTGCGTTTCCAGCCGGCCGGTGAACATCGACCGGACCGTTCCCTTCACCGCCAAAGCGACGCCGATGTGAATGACCATGAAAACCACCAGCGCCGTCATTGCGTAAAAATGCACCCAGCGCGCCCGCTCATAGCCGCCGAAGAACGCGGCCAGCTCCTGAAGCTGCACCGGCTTCCACATGGCGAGGCCGGATAGGACGAGCGTGATCATGATCCAGATCACGCCCAGATAGAGCAGGCGCTGCACGGGGTTGTATTCCCCGGTCCCGTGCATCAGCAGATGTTTGAGTTCGAGTCTCAGATTGCGATAGGCCGTTATCGGCCGAATGACGACGAAATGCCGCCAAAAATGCCCGGTGAGCAGCCCATAGGCGATATAGGCGAGGCCGTTGACCGCCAGCAGCCACATGGCGGCGAAATGCCAGGCGAGGGCGCCCGCGAGCCATCCGCCGAGCGTCATTTCCGGCGGAAAGCGCATGTTGAACAAGGGCGCCGCGTTGAAGATGCGCCAGCCGCTCATCAGCATGACGAAGACCGCAAAGGCGTTGATCCAATGCGTCACCCGAATAAACAGGGGATGGATGATTCTCCCCTTGCGCAGCGATTGCGTCTCCTGAAGGCGCATGTCATCTCGCCCCGGAGTCGGTTTCGGTTTCGGCCATCCGCGATCACCCATTTCTCACACTTTCGCCACCTCGAATTTATCGGGCACAAATCCCAGGAAATCCAGTGGGTGTTGCGTCGCGACGCTGATAAATGAGCGAAAAATGCGCCGCGTCCGCTGGTTTTTCACCGTTTAGGACGCGATGTCGCGCCCCTCGCGCCGGAAGGGCAGGGCGGTCTCGTAGTCGGCGATCAATCGCTCGATCGCCGCGCGCTCGCGCGTCAGAAAGGCGCTGATGGCGGCTCCAAACCGCGCGTCGGCGAAATCATGCGCGGAATAGGTCGCCACGGGCCGATATCCGCGCGCGAGCTTGTGCTCGCCCTGGGCGCCGGCTTCGACCCGCCTGTAGCCGTGGCGGATCGCATAGTCGATCGCCTGATAGTAGCAGACCTCGAAATGCAGAAACTCCCGCGTTTCGACGGCGCCCCAGTTGCGGCCGTAGATCGCCTCGGCGCCGAGGAAATTGATCGCGCCGGCGATGTGCCGGTCGCCGCGCCGCGCCATGACGAGCAGAATGCGGTCCGCCATCGTCCTGCCGATCTCGTCGAAGAAAGCGCGCGTCAGATAGGGGCGGCCCCATTTGCGCGCCCCGGTGTTCATGTAGAAGGCGAAGAATGCGTCCCAATGCGGCGGGCGTATGGCCTCGCCGGTCAAGAGGTCGATTGTCAGATCGTCGCCGAGCGCCTCCCGCCTCTCGCGCTTGATCGCCTTGCGCTTGCGGGAGGCGAGCGCGGCCAGAAAATCGTCGAAGCTGCGATAGCCCTCGTTGATGAAGTGGAACTGTTCGCCCTTGCGCAAGGAGAAGCCGGCGTCCTGCAGCGCCTGCGCCTCGCGCTGCGACGCGAAAGTCACGTGGATGGAAGAGGCGTCATGCGCGTCCCGCAAGCCGCGCAGCGCGCCGATCAGCGTCGCTTGCGCATTGGGCGGCGCGTCGCGTGCGATCAGCAGCCGCCGGCCCGTCGCCGGCGTGAAAGGCACGGCGACCTGGAGCTTGGGATAATAGGTCCCGCCAATGCTTTGATAAGCGTCGGCCCAGCTGTGATCGAAGACATATTCGCCGAGGCTGTGCGTTTTGAAATAGGCCGGGGCGGCGGCGACGAGCCTTCCGCCCGAGTCCTCGACCAGCACATGCGCCGGCGTCCAGCCGCTCCGTGGGCCGACCGAGCGCGAATGCTCCAGCGCGCTGAGGAAGGCGTGCGACAGAAACGGATTGTAGCCGTCGTCAGCATCGCTGGTTTTTTCGCCGGCGGAAGGATTGGCGCAGGCGTCCCACGCCGCCGCGTCGACGCGGTCCAGCGAGGATATGACGCGGGCCTTCAGCGAAGAGGGGTGCATTACAAACCAGACGACGAGAGGCGGACCCCGTCATCATAATGAAAAGCCGCCCCGCGCGCATCCGCGCAGAGCGGGAGATCTATTGCGCGGGCAGGAAGATGTCGGAGCGGATCTGCCGCAGACTCGCGCCTTTCATGAACAGCTCGCGCTTGAGGCGGGCGACCAGGCGCTCGCCCCCGCAGAGGAAAAAGGCCGTTTGGGGCAGGGCGCTCTCCTGTTCCAGAACGGCGGCGGCGACATCGCCCCCGGCCTCGCCCAGCGCGCGCGGAATATAAGTCACGGCGTCCTGCGCCGCCGCGAGCGCCTCCAACTCGTCGTTGAGATAGAGGCCCGCCCGGCTCCGGGCGCCGTGATAAAGCCGGATCGGCCCGCGATGCCCGCGTCGCAACGCGTCGCGCAGAATGCCGAGCAGCGGCGCGAGACCAGTGCCGGCCCCGACCAGCGTGATCGGCTGGTCGGGATCGACGCCTTCGTAAAAACAGGTCCCGCGCGGGCCGGCGACATGCAGCCGGTCGCCGACCGACAAGCGCTCCGATACGAAGCCGCTCATCGCGCCGCCGGCGTGGAGGCGAATGTGCAGCTCGACGGCGCTGTCCTCTTCCGGCAGGCTGGCGATGGAATAATGACGGCTGAAGCCTTCGGGCGTGATCAGCTCGAGGAACTGGCCGGGACGGTATGAGAAGTCCGACCCATGCTCGAGATGGAGCCGCACGACGTCGCCCGGCAGCCGGTCGATGGCGCGCACCTCGACTTCCGAGCGCGCCCCGGCCTCGTCGGCCGGGACGACCGTGAGCGGCGCATCGGGAACGCAGACGCAGGCCAAGAAATAGCCCAGAGCCTTCTGCGCCTCGCTCAGCCCAGCCTGCGCCGCGACGCTCGGCTTGCCTTCGACCGCGCGGTGAAGGCAGGTCTGGCAGACCCCGGACTGGCAGGAATGCGGCGCGTCGATCTCCGCGCGGAGGAGGGCCGACAGCACCGTTTCTCCCGGTTGGATGTCGATGGCCGCGTCTCGGTATCTCAGCGCAGTCACGCCCGACGCCCTCAGCGGCTCAACACGTCGTCACGCACCGAATTGGCGAGCGCCGCGACTTCCTGCACGTCGGTCTCGGCGACGCCGAGCTGGCGCAGCGTGCGGGAGAGATTTTCGATGACGGCGTCGACATGCGAGTCGTTCAGGCCCATGTCGACGAGCCGCTTGTGCGCCTCGCGCATGTCCTTGCCGGTGTAGTTGTTCGGTCCGCCGAAGGCCATCTTCAAAAAGGCTTTCTGCTTCGCAACCTGACCGTCCATATCGACGCTGTCGAAGAAGCGGGCGAGGCGGCCGTCGGCCAGCACCATTCGGTAAAAGAGTTCCACGGCCGCGTCGACCGCTTTTTCCCCGCCGAGACGATCGTAAAGACTGCTCATGTGATTTCCCCGCACGCTTAAAGACGGTGTTGTAAAACAAAGCGATCGGGAAGATGCAAATACCACAGAGGGCGTTTTCGATGGCGCCAGCGCAAATCTGCAGGCTGCGCACATGACGCCGTCGGATCGTCGGACGCCTGCAGGCTCGAGGCATTTCCTCCTGACCAGCGCGCGTAAATTCACCGCCGTTCACAGCGTTGTTTAGTTAACTATCGATTGCTGGAATCTGCGGCCCTTGAGGGCGAGACGGTGGAAGTCGATCCCGTCTCGCCCTGCGCAACCGTCCGCGCCATCGGGCGTGGGGACGCGTAGGAGAACAGCGCGGGCGATATGGCCAAGGTGCTCATCGACTGCGCCGAGCTCAATACGGAGCTTTGCGTAGCTTCAAGCGCGGTTCCCGCGCACCGGACGGAAAATGCAAATAGAAGCGCCAGAACGCCTTTTTAGCTCCGCTGCGCCGAGCGTTATCATCTTGTTAAAAAATTGCGCGGTATTTCGACAATCATTGCTCCCGCGCGCGGGGGCATCGCGTAAGTGTTCATGAGGCAAACTATGAAACAGGCTTTGCTCGGCGCCACCATCCTTGCGCTCGGGTTCTTCGCCGGCGCCGCGCTGGCGGCCGATCTTCCGTCGCGCAAGGCGGCCCCCGTCTACGCCCCGCCGCCGCCGCCTCCGCCGATGTGGACCGGCTTCTACGCCGGTTTGAACCTCGGCGGCGGCTGGAGCGCCAACAGCATTAATCGTAACAATTTGACGCCCTACGTCGACTCGCTCGGCGGCGTCTATTTCCTGCCCGGCTCGACCAATGGCGGCAGCAACGCCGGCGGCGTCGTCGGCGGCGGCCAGATCGGCTACAACTTCCAGATCGGCTCGTCGATCGTCGTCGGCGCCGAGGCCGACATCCAGGGCACGAGCATGCGCTCTGGCGGCAATAATGTGTGGGCGCTCTATCCCGATCCGACGCTTCCCGGCGCGCTCCTGACGCCGCTGGCGCCCGGCGGCAACATCGGCGTCGCGCTCAACTGGTTCGGCACCGTGCGCGGCCGCGCCGGCTTCCTCGTCACCCCGACCCTGCTCGTCTACGGCACGGGCGGCTTCGCCTATGGCGGCGTGCAGGGCGAGTTCACCGGCTACACCAACA
>JAWOLK010000063.1:0-5524 GCA_033853615.1 Beijerinckiaceae bacterium
AAGCGGCCGACGTGCTCTATCACCTGCTCGTGCTGCTGGAAGCGCGCGACGTCGCCCTTGCCGATGTGCTCGCCGAGCTGGGCCGGCGCACGGCGCAATCGGGTCTTGCTGAAAAAGCTTCGCGCGGAGCGGGGAAATGACCGGCTCCGGCGCGCCCGAAAACGATGGGACCATCTCGCCCTATCGTCACTTTTCGCGCGCCGAATGGGCGAGTCTTCGCGCCGATACGCCATTGACGCTGACTCTCGACGATCTTACGCGGCTGAAATCCGTTGGCGACCCGATTTCGCTGGAAGAAGTCATCGAAATCTATCTGCCGCTCTCGCGTCTGCTCGCGCTCTATGTCGCGGCGACGCAAGGTCTCTTCAAGGCGACGCAGCGCTTTCTGGGGGCCGAGGACGGCAAGGTTCCCTATATCATCGGCGTCGCCGGCTCGGTCGCCGTCGGCAAATCGACAACGGCGCGCATTCTCAAGGCGCTGCTGTCGCGCTGGCCAAATACGCCGAAAGTCGAGCTTGTGACCACGGACGGCTTTCTGCTGCCGAACCGGGTGCTCGAACGCGAAGGCCTGATGAACAAGAAAGGCTTTCCCGAGAGCTATGACAATAGGGCGCTGCTGCGCTTTCTCTCCGAAGTGAAGGCGGGCAAGGGCAATGTGAAGGCCCCCGTCTATTCGCATCTCACCTATGACGTGGTGGAGGGCGAGGAGCTGACCGTCGAGCGGCCCGACATTCTCATCGTCGAGGGCGTCAATGTGCTGCTGGCGCCGCGGCCGCCGCGCGACGGGCGCGAGATTCCCTTCGTCTCGGATTTCTTCGACTTCTCGGTCTATCTCGATGCTTCCGAGGAGGTGCTGGAGACGTGGTATGTCGAGCGTTTCCGGCGCTTGCGCGAGACGGCCTTTCGCGACCCGCGCTCCTATTTCCGCATTTACGCCGATCTCAACGACGAAGAAACGATGCGCGTCGCCAAGGATATCTGGACGCGGATCAATCTCGAGAATCTGCGGCGCAATATCGCGCCGACCCGGCCGCGAGCCAGCCTCATCCTCACCAAGGGCGCCGATCACCGGATCGAGGAAGTGGCGTTGCGCAAGCTCTGAGCCGCCCGCGCGCGCGCCATTTTGAAGAGGCGCAGCTTTTCGCCGTTCTCGCGCGCCGTCTCCGCCTCGATGCGGCATTCGACGCCGTCTTCCGGATAGGAGAGGCGCACCGAAAGTTGCGGCAGCTGCGAGCGTTCGATCAGCGTCGCGCCGAAGCCGCGTGACCTCGGCGGCCGCGTCGGAGGGCCGCCGCTTTCTTTCCAGAACATGACGATGCGCGAGGGATCGTCGCCGCGCCTCCACTCGAGCCGCACGCGGCCGCGCGCCGTGCTGAGCGCGCCGTGCTTGAGCGCATTGACGGCGAGCTCGTGCAGAACCAGAGCAAGATGCAGCGCCGTCTGCGGCGCGAGGAACACATTCTCGCCGGCGACGTCGACGCGCGACCCGTCGCCCAGAGTCCCTCGCAGCTCGGCGTCGATGAGATCGCCGAGACGCGCGCCGGACCAGTCGGACTCGGTTAAAATCCCGTGCGCTGCGGCGATGGCCCGCAGGCGTCCCTCGAAGGCGTCCAGAAAGGCGTCGATGTCGTCTACATTGCGCGCCGTCTGCTTGGCGAGCGATTGCACGATGGCGAGCGTGTTCTTCACCCGGTGGTGCAGCTCGGCGATCAGCAGCTCCCGGGTTTCGTCAGCCCTGTGTCGATCGGTCACGTCGCGATTGGTTTCGAGAACGATGCTCCGCCCGTCGATGTCGACGACCTCCATGCGGCTGTCGATCCACATTTCGGTTCCGTCCTTGGCGGTGTGGATCAGCTCGCCGCTCCAGGCGCGATCCCGACGCAGCATTGCGAGGAAGTCATCCCAGTCCTCGACCAGCCGCGTCCGCAAGAGGTCGTGGCTCCTCGCGCCCAGCGCCTCGGACCGGCTGAAGCCATAGAGCTGCTCGCAGCCTCGGTTCCAGGTGACGATGTCGCCGTCGAGCTCCCAGGCGAGGATCGCCTCATGCGACATTTCGATCAGCCGCGCCTTGCGCTGGAGGCGGGCCGTCGCTTGGCGGGCGTCGGTGACGTCGGTGTTGGTGCCGCACCACAGCGTGATGCGGCCCTCTTCGTCGCGGGTCGGCATCGCGCGCGAAAGAAACCAGCGATATTCGCCGCTGGCGCTCTTGAGCGGAAAAGTGTCTTCCCAGACTTCGCCGGAGCGGATGTGCTCGGAAAATTTTTGCGTCACCCGCTCGACATGGTCGGGGTGATGGCACCTCTTCCAGCCCCAGCCGAGGACTTCAGGCGGCGTCGTGCCTGTATATTCGTACCAGCGCTTATTGTACCAGAAGATGAAGCCGGAACCGTCGGCCATCCACGCGAGCTGGGGGATATTGTCGGCGAGCGCGCGCAGACGCGTCTCCGCCTCGCGCAGCGCGCGGGTGATGTCACGCGCGACGCAGATCAACGCCGCCGGCAGCCCCGCGGCGTCGCGCAGCGGCGTGACGGTGACGTCCCACCATTTTGGAACGCCCTTCGCTGTCGGGCAATAGCCGAAAAAAGCGCCGGCACGGCCAGCGCGGGCCTCGTTCAAAGCCTTTTCGACATGGGCGCGAATTTCCTCTGGCCACCAGGAAATCCAGGGCTCGCCGCGGCGGGCGGCGTCGTCGAAGTCGAAGAGGCGGGCGCCTGGCGCATTGACCGACTGCACGGCGCCGTCGAGACTGACGATGCTCACGCAATCCGGCAGGAGGTCGAGAAACGCGACGACCTCGGGAGCAACGAGCCGCTGCTCCATCCCGGTGAAGAAGGTTGCGATCTCTGCCAAGGTTCGATCAGGCGTGCGCCCGCGCGCGCGCTTGCGACTTTGCGTCGAAGAACAGCGCCTGGCTGATGACGCCCTGCACCATTCGCGGCTTGAAGGGCTTGGGGATCAGATAGGTCGGCTCTGTCCGCTCGCCGGTGAGCAGGCGTTTCGGATAGGCGGTGATGAAGACGACCGGCGCGGTGATCTCGCTGAGGATCTCGCTCACCGCCTCGATCCCCGAACTGCCGTCCGCGAGCTGAATGTCGGCGAGGATCAGCTCGGGTTTCACCTTTTTTGCGAGCTGCACCGCCTCCTTATGCGTCGTCGCGACGCCCACGACCTCATGGCCGATGTCGTGCACGAGATTTTCGATTTCGAGCGAGATGAGCGGCTCGTCTTCGATGATCATCACCTTTGCGGCGAGCTGGTTGGTGATCTCGAGGCTCGCTTCATTCAGCAGCAGGGCGACGTCTTCTTCGCTCCTCTCGAGAACCGAGGCGATTTCGCTCATCGACAATTCCTCCACCGAAGCAAGCAGAAAGGCGACGCGCGGCAAAGGCGGCAGCGTCTCCAGCCGCTGATTGACCAGGCGGTCGAGAGAGTCTTCGGCGGGCTCGGGCTTCCTGTTCACCGGCACGGAATTCCAAACCTTGAAGAAGGCGTGATAGAGCGCCGCGCGCGGCAGCATGTCCTGCCGCAAGACCCGCGCGTCCGCGACGAGCGCCTCGAGCGTTGCGACGACATAAGCGTCGCCCTGTTGCTGCGAGCCGGTGAGCATTCGTGAGAAGCGTCTTAGATAGGGGAGTTGCGGCGCAACGGTCTGCGCCACGGTGGAGACAGATTGGGTCATCCGAGCATCCTTCCCTGGAAAAAAGGCACAAAAACGCTCTCAGAGCGCCCCGCCTTGGGTAAACGCGGGCAACAACAATTGGTTGCGTTTCTGGTTTCCAAATAAAAACAACCGCTGGCGGAGCTGCGCCAGCGGTTGTTCAGTTCTCGGCGCTTTGCTTTATTTAGGCGCCCTTCTTCAACTCGACAATATTGCCTCTTTCATGCGCCGGCTTGCCGTTGATCGTCAGGCCCGAAGCGTCCGCCGAAATTGAGACGGTCGAGTCGTCCTGGATTTCCCCGGCGAGCAGCCGTTCGGCGAGCGCGTCCTGCAATTCCTTCTGCATCACGCGCTTGAGCGGCCTTGCGCCATAGGCGGGGTCGTAGCCCTTTGCCGCAAGCCACTCCCGCGCCTTGGCGTCTGGCGCGAGCTTGATCTTGCGATCGGCGAGAAGCTTGGCGAGCCGCTCGAACTGGATATCGACGATCGCCCCCATGTCCTCGCGGCGCAGCCGGTGGAACAGGATGATCTCGTCGATGCGGTTGAGGAATTCCGGCCGGAAATGCGACCGGACGACCTGCATCACCTCGTTCTGCACGGCGGTCGAGTCTTCGCCCTCCTGCTGCATCACCAGATATTCGGCGCCGAGGTTCGAGGTCATGATGATGAGGGTGTTGCGGAAGTCGACCGTCCGCCCCTGGCCGTCGGTCAGGCGCCCGTCGTCGAGCACCTGCAACAGAATGTTGAAGACGTCTGGATGGGCTTTCTCGATCTCGTCGAACAGCACGACCTGATAGGGGCGCCGGCGCACCGCTTCCGTCAAAGCGCCGCCTTCCTCATAGCCGACATAGCCGGGCGGCGCGCCGATCAGCCGGGCGACCGAGTGTTTCTCCATATATTCCGACATGTCGAGCCGCACCATGGCGGTTTCGTCGTCGAAGAGGAAATTCGCCAGCGCCTTGGTCAGCTCGGTTTTGCCGACGCCGGTCGGTCCGAGGAAGATGAAGGAACCGATCGGCCGGTTCGGGTCTTGCAACCCCGCCCGCGCCCGGCGCACCGCCGTCGAAATCGCCGTGACGGCCTCCTTCTGGCCGACGACGCGCTTTGCGAGCTCCACCTCCATTTGCAGCAGCTTCTCGCGCTCGCCCTCGAGCATCTTGTCGACCGGCACGCCGGTCCAGCGCGAGACGACCTGCGCAACGTGATTGGCGGTCACCGCCTCTTCGACCAGCGCCTGCGCCTTGCTCTCCGTCACGCCGAGCTTTTTCTCGAGCTCCGGTATGACGCCATAGGTCAGCTCGCCGGCGCGCTGATATTCGCCGTTGCGCTGCGCCCGCGCCAGCTCGTTGCGGGCGTTGTCGAGCTGCTCCTGCAGCTTCTGCGCCTGGCCGAGCTTGTCCTTTTCGGCCTTCCAACGCTGGGTGAGCGCCGCCGATTGCTGTTCGAGATCGCCAAGCTCCGCTTCGAGCCGTTCGAGCCGGTCTTTCGACGCCGCGTCCGTCTCCTTCTTCAGCGCCTCCTGTTCGATCTTCAATTGCACGATGCGCCGGTCGAGCTCGTCCAGCTCCTCGGGCTTCGAGTCGATCTGCATGCGCAGCCGCGAACTCGCCTCGTCGATGAGGTCGATCGCCTTGTCGGGCAGGAAGCGGTCGGTGATGTAGCGGTTCGAGAGGGTCGCGGCGGCGACGATCGCGGCGTCGCTGATCCGCACGCCGTGATGCATCTCATATTTGTCCTTGAGGCCGCGGAGGATCGAGATCGTATCCTCGACGGTCGGCTCGGAGACGAAGACGGGCTGGAAGCGCCGCGCCAGCGCCGCGTCCTTTTCGACATGCTTGCGATATTCGTCGAGCGTGGTCGCGCCGA
>JAWOLK010000064.1:0-18007 GCA_033853615.1 Beijerinckiaceae bacterium
AGGCTCTAGTGCAAACGCCGGCTGACAAGCTCCAAATCTTCTTCATGGCTGCGCTGGATCGCCTCCAGCTTTTTGAGCAGCTGCTCCGCCTCATCCGTGGCGAGACCCAGCTTGCGCAAACGCCCGATGATCTTGTGCTGCTGGTCGATGTTCTTGCTTCCGTCCCTGATGCGACGCTCGGCTAGGTCCATCATGGATTTAAGATGCGTGTCCATAGCCAACTCCAGATGGTCACTCATCCCAATTTGGCGAGCCGGAAGCCTATTCAAGCTCTTCGGACGCGTCCTCCCCGCATGAGGCCGCGCGCCGCCACGAAATACCTGATTGAGACCGGCGAGACGGCCGCTATCTCAATGACCAGCAGGCAAGTAACGGAAACGTGAAAAACCTGCGCGACCGACCCACGCGCGGGGTTCCTTGCGGAATCTCCTCCACGTGGGCCGAGCCGTGTCCGCGTTCCGCGCTTTCGCCGGGCGTGACAGGTGACGGGGCCCGCGGGTCGACTTCCCCGGACATTCGCGCTGATCTTTTCAGGCGCGCAAACGCGGGGCCAGGCGGTAAGACGCCGGCTCCGCGCAACTCATCTGGTCGAGAACGCCCGTTTACTTGGGGTTTTCGCCATCAACCCAGCCGTGCGATTACGAATGGTGATGATGATGCTTGTGATTATGGTGCTTGTGGTGTTTGTTGTGCGTATTATGGCTGTAGGGATCAGGAGTATACTGACCGTACGGGGTGGGGCCATAAGCCGGCGGCGGGGCATACGGATCAGGAGCGTTGTACGAGCCGCCAGCGCCTGCAACTTGCTCAATCTGTTCGTTGGTCAATTCGCGCATTGTCTAATTCCCTTTTTGGGTCCTGACAAAAGGGGAATTAAAACTGGTTGAGGCAGGATCAATAGCCGGATAGATCCAGAAGATACTTGAGCGGAGCTTCTGCGAATACATTTGTTCGAGAAACCAATGCTGTCAAAGGCGCGCGACTTTCGGGGTAGCCCGTAATCCGACGTCGCTGGCGCGAGCTTATCTTGCAAAGCGGCGCGCGGCGTCCGGCGGCAGGGGTTCTAGAGGCGGAGGGGATGGCGCCCGCCGCCTTGGGCCTGCGTCCCTTTAGCGTCCCCTGTCGGAATCTCTTGCCTGCGGGGCGACGCGGGACGCCGCCGCCGCGCGCAGCGGCGTCAGAACCCCCGGCTGCGCGGCTCGCGCCGCCGACCGCACGCCGCCGATCGTCGCCCCGTTCACCGAAGGGGCGCGATTCGCCGGCGCAGGGGCAATCGCGTGGAGATTTCGGTCCGGCCGACCCGGAGCGATCTCGCTTTTGCCGCCGCTGCGCCCGGACGCGGCCGCGGGCGCATAGGCGAGGGGGCCTTGGTCGGCGTCCGGCCGCCCGGCATGGCCGGCGGCCTGGCCATGCGCGGCTTTCGCCGGCGGGTCCATCAGCGTCGCAATGGCCTTTGCGGCGGGCTCGCCAGCTTTCATCGCCGCTGGCCGAACAGGTGGCGGCGGGGCGTCCAGCCGGGCGAGGCTGAGGCCCGCCGGGCGCCGCGGCGGCGGCGGCGGGACGAGGGCGGTCTTTTCTTCGGCGGGCGCCTCGGCCTGCGGCTGGGGCCGCTCGGTTATGTCCAATGTTCTCGGCGCGGCCCCCGCGTCCATGAAGGCGACGGCGCCGCTTCGGTCGAGCTGTGGCGTCTCCGCGGGCGTCGGCGCGTGGGCGGCCGCGAAACGCGCCAAAGACGCCGGCCGGCTGGGCGGCGGCGGCGGCGCGTGCAAGAAAGTCGTGGGTTTGGCCGGCTGCGCCTGTTCGTCGGGCGGAGCGGAAAGAACGGTTTCGCCCCGCGGCAGATTCGCCTCGGCCCGGGCGAGCGCCTCCGGCCGCTCGCTTCTCTGCTCCGCCGGCGCCGGGGCGGCGCTCTCTTCATCCGTCTCGGCCGCGGCCGAGCGGTCCGCGCGGCCCTGCCGCGGCGCCAGCGAGGCCCATTGCTTGCGCGGCGCGACCGGCTCCGGCGGCGCCGCGACGCCGGCGTCCTCGTCCTCCTCGCCGCCGCCGAACAGCCAGGCGAACAGACCGCCGCCACGGCGGGGCGCCGCGACATAAGCGCCATTGTTGCGCGCTTCGATCTCCGCCTTCGCCTCTTCATAGCGGGCGAGCGGCTGGCCGTTGGACGGCAGATGCACGGTCTTGCCGTCGGGAAACAGGCGCGCGAGCTGGTCGTAGCTCATGCGCGGCCAATGGCGCACATTGCCGACGTCGAGATGCACGAAAGGCGTGCCGGCGGTCGGATAATAGCCGACGCCGCCGCGCTGCATCCGCATGCCGATCTCGCGAACGCGCGACATCGGCATGCCGGGCATCGTCGTATCCATCGCCTTGCCGAGCATGTGTTGGGAATATTTGGCGACGGCGCGGGAGCGGCGGCGCAGCATGGCGTTGGTCTCCGGCGAGCGATAGGCGGAGACTACATTGATGATCTCGGTCCCGGCGCCGGCGGTGCGATAGGCCTCCCACACGACGTCGAACAGGCGGGGATCCATGTTGGTCGGCTCATCGCGACGCCAGTCGCGCAGGAACCAGTTCAACTGCTGCAACACCGCCGGGTCATATTGGCCGTTCACGAGATAGGTGGCGGAAATCGATTCTTTCGTGTGGGCGTGAAAGAGGTTGATCGTGCGGGTCTCGCCGTTGGCGACGGCGTTCTCGGTGAGGGAGGGCGAAAGGCCCACGAGCAGAACGGTCGCCGCGCCGGCCGCGAGAGAGAAGAATCGCGGCAATGTTCGAGAGGCGCTTTCGCTCTTTTTCTGCAAAACCTGTCTCTCTCTTCCGTTTTACGGCCCCGCGGTCGTCGCGCGGCGCCGAGAGGTTTGCCGCCACAACATCGGCGGATCCGAGCGCGGCCCTTTACGCGGCCAATGGAGGCGGGCGAAAGCCGAGCGGCTCGACGCGGCGCGCCAGATGCGCGGGCGACGCCAAAACTCCCCGCAAAAACTTACTCTAAGCCGACATCGTGGCGAAAACGAGCCAAAGCTTCGCTTGGGGCTTACGCTCTCCTCATCGCGATGGGCCGGGCTCGCCGGCCACGATCGGTCTCGGCACGAATTGCGTATGCGTCATAATCGGTTGCGCGCCGTTGATCAGGCGCAGACGCGGCCCGGCGGGCTGCGCGTCCTGCGCCGTCATGGCGAGGGAGGGGGGGCGGCGCGGCGGCAAGGGCGCCTCCGCCAAAGGCTCCGCGGCGGCTTGCGGCGGCTCCGATTGCGCCGGCGGCATGGCGACCGCCTCGTCGGAGAGGCGCGCCAGCGGCGCCGGCGAACGGTCGGCCACGGCCACGCGAATCGGCGCCTTGGGATCGCCGCTCTGCAGCGCGCCGGCGACCGCCGTCTGCACGCTCTTCGCAATATCGCGCAGCGGGTTTGCTGGCGGCGGCGACGGGGGCTGCGGCTTCTTCGCGGCGATCATCAAGCGGTCGTCGCCATTGCAGTTGCGCACGCCGAGCGCGATCAGCTCCGCGCCGCTCAGAACCCTATATTCGCGGGTGAGATGCTCGAGCCGGTTCTGCACGGCTTGCGGGTAATAGCCGAAGAGCCGCGTCGAAACCGAGTAGTCGGTCTCCCGGGTGATCGCGTTATAGGCTTGGTGGAACTTCACTTTCGCGTCCGGGTAGACGCAGACGTTGGGAAGGCTCAGCGCCATCGTGCAGGCCGAACGACATTCGTGCAACCGCACCTCGCGGTTCTGGCGACGATAAATCTCTGTTTGCGCTTCATAATCGCTGACGAGCCCGCCGACGTCCTTATAGACGACGACAGGCGCCGGAGCGGGCGGCGGCGAGAGATAGCCCAAGACACACCTCGACACGTAAAAAACCGACGCGTTAGGCGCAGATTCACCATGTCGTGGTGAATAATTCGCTAAGAGCGGACGCTTTGCGCTTCAGCTCTTTATGCCCACGCGCAGGCCTGGCGCGGGACGTTCTTGCAGAACATTGCGGCGAAAATGGAATAGCGCGGCGGGACGCCCGCCCGTTTTCAACGACATGTCGCCGGTGGGCTCGACAATCGCCGTGGTTTCGACCAAACGGCGGAAATTCTGCTTATGCAGGTGGCGTCCCGTGATCGCCTCGACCGTGCGTTGCAGCTCGGTGAGTGTGAACGTCGGCGGCATCAATTCGAAAATCACCGGCCGATACTTCATTTTGGCGCGCAGCCGGCCCATTGCGGTGGCGAGAATGCGGCGATGATCGTGTCGCATGGGCGCGCCGAGCGGGGCGAGCGCGCCGCGCCGCAGGGCGGCCGCGCGGCCGTCGCGCAGCGCCTCTTCGACGAGGCCCGCTTCATAGAGCAATTCATAGCGTTCGAGGACGTTCTCCTCGTTGAAGCCGCGCCCTTGCGGCTTGAACAGCAGATTGACCCGCTCGCGCCGCGAGAGGCCGGCCGAAGACACGTCCTCCGGCGCCTCGTCGACCCAGGCGGACAGCGCCGGCAATATCCGCGTTTCGAGAATCTGCGGCCGGCCGCCGCGCCAGTCCTCCCAGGGGAAGAATTCGTACCAGTTGCGAAAGCCGCGGATTCTCTCGCTCTGATCCTCGCCGATGCGGGTGAGCGCCAGATAGCCGACCGAGACGACATGCGCGTCGCGATCGCCGGCGCGCGCGTGTCGGCCGCGGTCGCCGAATGTGTAGAGTTGCTCGACATAGCCGAGCGGCGCGCCGGTCTGTTCCGCGACCCAGGCGCGCAGGCCGATCTCGAAGGTCCGGTGTCTTACGGGATCGAAAGGGCCCGACGGCAGCGCGGTGATCGCGCCGTCCTCGCCGCGGGCGGTGAGAATCAGCGGCTCGTCGCCGCGCACGGCGACGATCGCCGCCGTCAGGCCGATCGCCACCGGCAAGGGGCTCTGCGGCTCGGTCACGGCGCGTCCGTCAGGCGAGTTCCAGCGAGAAAGGCGCGCCTTCGAAGCAATCCGCCCCGCGGCCGATCTGCGTGACGGCCTCGACCATGCGGCCCTCGCGGCGAAGGAGATGGTCAGCCAGCGCGACGAGCCGCCGATTGGGGGTCGCGGTCGGCGAGGCGCAACGCAGCCGCCGCGCCACCTCGAATTCGCAGCGCTGCGGCGCAAGGGCGCAGGCGGCGATGAAGGCCGCGGCCGGCGACCGGCTGACGCCCGCATAGCAATGGATCAACAGCGGATCGCGCCGGTCCCATTCGGCGAGGAAGGCGAGAAGCCGTTCGACATGCTCGGCCCCCGCCAGCACATGGCCCTCGACCGGCGCGTTTATGTCGGAGACGGAAATGCGCAAATGGCGCGGCGGCGCGATTTCGCTCGGGCGCGCCAGCGAGGCGCCCGCGGTCAGAATGGTGACGAGCGAGCGCGCGCCGCTGGCCCGGACGGTTTCCACGACCTTGGAGAGAGAGCAGACATAAAGGCGGCCTGTGTCCATGTCCCGTCTTTCGTTCGTCCAAGGGTCTTCCAAGGGTCTCCCAAGGGTCTTCCACGCGCCTTCCGAGATTTCCCGGCGCGCTTCGCGCGGCCTGTTCTTCGCCTAGCCCTGCTCGAGCGCGCGAAAACGCGCCAGATACCGGCTCTGCGCCGCATCGACGGCGAGCGGCGTCAGCTCGGCGAGCACGCTTTGCGGCGCAACGGCCGGACGACCGAAGATGCGCTCCGCTTCCTCGCGTGTAAAGCCGGCGAGTTGCGTAGCCTCCAGAAAGGCGGCGGCGCGGTCGGCCTTCTTGCACAGCTTGACCAGCGCCTCGGAAGGGGCGGGGGGAAGCGAGAAGCGAATCAGGATCGCGGCGAGAATGCGCTTCTCGACGCTCTTGTAAGCGTCGCCGATCACCGCCTTGAAGGGAGAGATCATGTCCCCGATGACATATTCCGGCGCGTCGTGCAGCAGCATGAACAACCGGTCGCGCGCCGAAAGCTCCGGTTGCAAGGCCGCGGCCGCCGCTTCGACGAGCAGGCTGTGCTGCGCCACCGAATAGATATGCGGCCCGATCGTCTGGCCGTTCCAGCGGGCGACCCGCGCGAGGCCATGGGCGATGTCCTCGATCTCGACATCGAGCGGCGAAGGGTCGAGCAGATTGAGGCGGCGGCCCGACAACATGCGTTGCCAGGCGCGCGGCTGGGAGGGGGCGCGGCTCATCGGCGGAGGTTTTCTCTGACAGGGGCGTGACGCATTCCGCACCGCCTATGACATTCGGCAAGGTGATCGTCCACCAAGCCGACCGCCTGCATGAAGGCGTAGACGATCGTCGGGCCGACGAATTTGAAGCCCTTCGCCTTGAGATCCTTGGAGATCGTCTCCGACAGCGAGGTGCTTGCGGGCACGTCGCGCATGTTGCGCGGATGGTTGACGATCGGGCGCCCGTCGACGAATCCCCACAGATAATCCGAAAAGCCCTGCCGCTCTTCGATCGCGAGCCAAGCCCGCGCCGAGGCGATTGCGCCCTCGATCTTGGCGCGGTTGCGCACGATGCCTTCGTCCTGCAACAACAGCGCGACGCGTTTTTCGTCGAAGCGAGCGATTTTTTCAGGCGCAAAGCCCAGGAATGCGGCGCGGAACGCTTCCCGCTTGCGCAATATGGCGAGCCAGGAGAGACCGGCCTGGAAACCGTCCAACACGAGCTTCTCGAACAGCGCGCGCGAATCGCGTTCGGGAACGCCCCATTCGGCGTCGTGATAGGCGACATAGTCCGGCGCGTTCCCGGCCCATGGACAGCGCGCCAGCCCGTCGGGATGGAGAATCACGGCGGCCTCGCGCCAACTCTGGGGATTTTCACGCATTTGCCGCGGCTTTCGCTCCTTTGGCCATAAGAAAGCGCGCCGCCGTCTCGGCGCGGATTTGTGTCGCGTTACTTTGCGTTCATAATGTTTGCGAGACAATGGCGGGCGAAGCGCGGCGGATGGCGCGGCGCGTGCTTGCGTCGCAGCAGGTCGGCCGCTGTCGTCCATTGAGAAGCTGCTTCCACGAGGAGAGGTTTTATGTCGATCCGTCTTTCTGTTTCGGCCGGCGTTCTCGCCGCCTGTGTTTCCCTCGCCGTCGCCGGCGAGGCGCGCGCGCAGGCCAATGTCCTCAAGGAATGCGGCTCGCGCTACCAGGCCGCAAAGGCGGCGAACGAGCTCGGCGGGCGGAGCTGGCAAGACTTCCTCAAATCCTGCCGGGCGGAATTGAACGCCGCGAAGCCGGAAGCCGCGCCGGCGGCTCCCGCCGCCGAGGCCCCGAAGCCCGCGCCGGCTCCGGCTCCCGCCGCCGAGGCCCCGAAACCCGCGCCGGCTCCGGCTCCCGCGGCCGAGGCCCCGAAGCCCGCGCCTGCGCCCGCGCCGACCACCGAGGCGCAAAAGCCCGCCCAGCCGGCGCCGAAGGCCGGCAAGCCCGCCGCCGAGACGAAGAGCGCCGTCGCGGCGCGTCAAAAAGCCTGCGGCGCCGAGTGGAAGGCGAAGAAAGCCGAGCTGAAGAAGCGGGACCCGAAGGCCTCTTGGCCGAAATTCTGGAGCGAATGCAACGCCCGCCTCAAGGCCGAAGGCAAATAAGGCGTTTGTTTGGTCGCGCGACGAGAAACCCGGGGCCTGTCCCCGGGTTTTTTGCGTGAGCCAGCGCCCTTGCGGAGCGACGGCCTTTCGTGGCAACTGGCTCGCGTTCGTTTGCGCCGCAGGGAGGGAGCCGGCATTGGACAAGACCGAGTTGCGAAAGCTGCAAGCCTTTCTGCGCCATTCCCTCGGCAATGACGGCTTGCGGGTGACGCCCGATCCGAAAGACCCGGACAACGCCGCCGTGCATCTGGGCGAGCGGCGCATCGCGTCCATCGTCGTCGACGACGAGGACGGCGACCGCTCCTTCGCGCTGTCGATGAAGATCCCGGTCGGCCGCGAAGTGCTGCAATCCTATCTGCGCAAGCTGTTCGAGAACGACAAGCTGTCGATCGCGGCGCGCGGCCGCAAGACCGATTCGGTCGAACTGAACCAGGACGGGGAATATCTCGGCGTGATCTCCGCCGACGATCCGAAGCTGCAAAGCTTCACGCTGCAGATCGCCATTCTCGACATCGACCTCGACGACTACTGAGCTTTTCCCCCGTCAACGGCGCTGTTGCGGCGCGCCCTTCGCGAAGCGGCCGCTCTTCAGCGCGGCGAAAAAGCCGCGCGCGCCGCTTGCGAGCGCCGGCCAATGTTCGAGCAGCGCCGGGGCGAAGCGCACTTCGACATCGAGCCGGCCGTCGCGAAACAGCCACAGGCAATCGGCTTCCTCTGTCGCCGCGGTCTCGAGGCAGCGCGCGAAGAAACTGCGGCCTTCGGGCGGCGCGACATAGAGCCGCTCCAGCTCATAGAGCGAGCCCGGCTCGAATCGCCGGATCACCAGCCCGCCGGGGCCCGCCGCGGCGTCGCCCTGCAGGAAGTGGGCATAGAGCTGGCCCGGCCGTTCCGCGGGATCGAGGCCGTCGTCGCGCGGCCGGATGGTGATGAAGACCGGCCCGGCCGGCGCGGCCGCCGCCGGCTTTGCCGGCGCGTAGGGCGCAAAGCCCGGAAAAGCGGCAAGGAGGGCGAGCCGTTCGATCGCGCCGCCGTCACGGCTCGCGGCGTCGCGCGCATAGGCGGGAGGGTAGGCGAAACGGACCTCGTCGACGTCCGCTTCGATGAGGCGGGCGGGGTTTTCCCCGCCCCCGCGCAGAAACCACAGAAGCGCGAAGGAAAGCGCCGCCAGCGCCAGCATGGCGGCAGCGGCAAGACGCATGTCGCGCAAGGCCGCCTAGCTCGTCACGCGCCAGCCGTCGTCCTTGCGGCAGGCCTGCCCCTTCGCCTCCTGCGGGCGGCCGTTGATGAAGATCTTGTGCGTATAATCGCGGCAACCGTCGCGCTCTGCGCCGGGCGTGACGAAGCCATAGGCGCCGTGAGCGCCTTTCCAGCTCTTGCGCGCGCCGGAGCTGACCGCCTCCTGCTGGGCGGCGATCGCCGTCTGGCGATCCTTTTCGTCGAGTTCGCGGCCGACCGCGGCGCCGACGACCCCCGGCTGCGGCGGTTCCGGCGCAGCCGCAGGCGGGGCGACCGGGGCCGGCGGCGGGGTCGCGGAACTGCAGCCGGCAAGGGCGGCTGCGGCGACGACAATCCCGGCGGCGCAAAGCGTGACGTGTCTTCCAAACATTTCCGGCTTCTCGAAAAGGCTGACGCCCTTCATGCCGAAAGCCCGCGGCCGAGTCAAAAGGGTCAAAGTCCCGGCAGCCGCAATTCGGCGCGCAGGCCGCCGGCCGGGCTCGTGTCGAGCTTGAGCGAGCCGCCATAGGCCGCGGCGAGATCGGTGACGATCGAGAGGCCGAGGCCAGATCCGGGTTTGGTTTCATCGAGGCGTCGGCCGCGCCGAGTCGCCTCTTCGCGCAGATGCGGCGCGAGGCCGGGACCGTCGTCGTCGATGGTGAAGCGCAGAAAGCCGCGGCCGCGCGCCGGCGCCGCTTCGCGCGCGACAGTCAGAGCGACGGCGCTTTTCGCCCATTTCCCGGCGTTGTCGAGCAGATTGCCGACCATTTCCTCAAGATCCTGGCGCTCGCCGAGAAAGCGCAGAGAATCGGGCGCGTCGCCGGTGAAGGTCACGCCCTTGTCGCCGTAGATTTTCGCGAAGGTGCGCAAGAGGGCGGCGTTGACCGGCGCAACCTGCGTCACCGCGCCGATCGCGCCGGCGCGCGCCGCCGCCCGCGCCCGGTCGAGATAGAAGGAGATCTGATTGCGCATGATCCTGGCCTGTTCGCCGACCTTCTCGGCGAGCGGGCCCGGGGCGGCGTCGGCCTCGTTGACGATCACGCTGAGCGGCGTCTTCAACGCATGGGCGAGATTGCCGACCTGCGTGCGGGCGCGTTCGACGATGTCGCGATTGGCGCCGATCAGCAGGTTCAGCTCCTCGGCGAGCGGCGCGATCTCGCTCGGATAGCGGCCGCCGATGCGTTCCGCCTCGCCGCGGCGGATCGCGGCCAGCTCGCCCTGAAGCATCCGCAGCGGGCGCAGGCCGACGCGCACCTGAATCGCGGTCGCTATCGCGAGCGCAATGGCGAGCAGCGCGAAAGCGATCGTGAGGGCGAAACGGAAGCGGTCGATCTCGCGCTCGGTCTCTTCGGCGCTGGCCGCGACCTGGACCAGATAAATTCCGGTGTCGCCGACGTCGATGACGCGCTCGACGATGCGCAGCATGCGCCCGTCGGGCCCGAGCGCCACGCCGCGGCGGAATCCCCCGGCCTCGGCGGCGACGCCGAGATCGGAGAGTTTCGGCAGCCGCGCCGCAAACAGCGAGCGCGACGCCTTGATCTCATGGGCGTCGCCGTCGAGCCTTGTGATCTGCCAATACCAGCCGGACAGCGCCAGTTCGAATTGCGGGTCGCCGAGCTGGCCGGGCCCGGTGCGGCCTTCCTCGCCCGATTGCGACACGTCGGCGACGATGGCGCGCAAATAGACATCGAGCCGGCGCTCGAAGACTTCCTCGGCGGAAAGCCGGTAGTAATGCGTCAGCAGCAGGGTCGCGACGAGGAGCACGGCCGAGCTGAGCGCCGCCGCGGTGAGAAACAGGCGGGCGGCGATCGAATGCGCCGGCGCGTCGAAACGTCGCATTCAGCGCTCGCGCCGCTTGCCTGTCGCCTCGCCGGGAGGCCCCGCCATATAGCCGAGCCCGCGCATGGTGTGGATGATGTCTACCCCGAGTTTCCTGCGGAGCCGTCCGACGAACACTTCCACGGTGTTCGAGTCGCGGTCGAAGTCTTGCTCGTAGAGATGGTCGATGATCTCGCTGCGCGACACGATGCGCCCGACGTGATGCAGCAGATAGGCGAGGAGGCGGTATTCGTGGGAGGTCAGCTTCACCGGGGCGCCATCCACCACCACGCGGCCGGATTTGGTGTCGAGCCGCACCGGCCCGCAGGCGATCTCGCTGGTCGCATGGCCGGCGGCGCGCCGCAGCAACGCCCTGATGCGCGCCAGCACCTCCTCCATGTGGAAGGGTTTCGAGACATAATCATCGGCGCCGGCGTCGAAGCCCTGAACCTTGTCGCTCCAGCGGTCGCGAGCGGTCAGGATCAGCACCGGCATGGTGCGGCCGGTCTTGCGCCAGGCTTCGAGAACGCTGACGCCGTCCTTCTTCGGCAGGCCGATGTCGAGCACCACCGCGTCATAGGGCTCGGTTTCACCGAGAAACTGGCCTTCCTCGCCGTCATAGGCGCGGTCGACCGCATAGCCGGAGTGCTCCAGCGCGGTCACGAGCTGGCGGTTGAGATCCCTGTCATCTTCGACGACGAGCAGCCGCACGCATCCCCCGATTTATCGTTGTTTGGCCAAGGCATGAGGCTTGCCGGTGATGGCGTCGACCACGGCGCGCACGATATGTCCGTCCCGCCGCAGCAATGAAATTTCATATATGTAGATCTGGTCGAAGCGGCAGAGCCGGGCCGAGATCGGGTCGCCCTGCATC
Organism: Beijerinckiaceae bacterium; assembly: GCA_033853615.1. Taxonomy (GTDB): domain Bacteria; phylum Pseudomonadota; class Alphaproteobacteria; order Rhizobiales; family Beijerinckiaceae; genus Methylosinus. The sequence continues at coordinate 11,432 of JAWOLK010000064.1, forward strand.
TCGCGGCTTGCCGCCTGCATCAGCGCGAAAGGCTCGACGAGACGCAGACGCGCGATCTCTTCGCGCGTCTGCGCCGTGGAGTAACATTCGGATCTTGCGCGCTCCTCGGCGCGCGCGCAGACGCCGGCGAAAGCCATGGCCGCCGCGACGAGGCCGAGAAATCTGCACGGGTCCGAAAGCAGAGCGATCATCGAAACGCGTTTATCCGACTTTGCGGCTGAACGCGCAATGAATAACGCCACGCTCCTACGGTTTTGCGGCGCGGCATGCGTCGCGCAGCTTTGAATAGTCCACGATCATGGCGGCTATTGCGGACTCTCTCGAAAGCGCCCGCAATTCGCGGGCGGCTTCTTTTTGCACATGCGGCGGATAGGCCGCGAGCGGCGGACAGCGGCCGGCAGAGGCGACGCAGCCGGCGAGCGGCGCCGCCGCGAGGCTAAAAATCGCCACGTTCCGACATGCGGCGCGCCACATCGTCGACGCTCCTTCGCTCGGCGAGTATGTCCCTCTGCCGGCGGGCGGTCTCGGCCTCCGCCGCCGCCCGCTCCGCCCTTTCGAGGGCGCGGCCGGCGTCGAGCAAAAGCCGCAAAACCGCGCGGGCGAGGCGAAAGAACGCCCCGCCCGCCGCGCCGAGCAGCGCTTTGAGGACCGCGGGCGTCAGGCGCTTTTGCCGGGCGCGGTGGTGGTGACGCTGCGCAGAACCGCCATCAGCGCGGCGGAAGCAAGCGCGGTCGCGCCGGCCTTGGGGTCGGAGAGAAACGACACCCAATCGGTTGAGGCGAGAACGCCAAAAAACGCGACGAGCGCAGCGGCGGCGTAAGTGCGATACCCTTTCATCAATCTCTTCTCCATCATGCCGGGGAGCCGCCCGGCGCGGTTCGGGGTTTTCGGGGCGCTCAACGAAGCGCCGCCTGAAAATGCATGGGATCGTCGTCGCCCTCGGCGCCGCGCCAGATCAGCCCGCAATCCTGAAAGCAGCGCGCGGCTTCGCGCGGCAGGCCGCCCTCGCGCCATTTCGAGGGGAAGGGGTTGTTCTGCGGGTCGATGTCGAGCGCCGCGCCATAGGCGTGGATCGACCAGGACTGGCGCGAGCCCCGCTTCAGCCGCACGACATAAGAGCCGCCGGTCAGGTGCAGGCGATGGGCCTCGATATTTTTTTGGGTTCCATAGAGTTTTTTCACCGCCAGCAGGGCCTCGCCGAAAGCGTCGCGGCATTTTTTGTGGAATTTCAGCGCTTTGACCGGCGGGCCCCAGGAGAAGCGCATGGCGTAGGGCGGCGCGAGATCGACGATATTGTCGCGCTCCCAGCTTGGATCGGCGGCGCCGCGCCGAACCGGCGCGCCATAGAAGGCGATCAATTCGGCGACATTTTTTTCGCGCGGCCAAACGGGAGTTTCGATCATGGGATTCCTTTGAAAAGCCGTGCGCGCCGCCGCCCGTCGCCCGAGGGGCGCGACCAGCGGCGCAGTCTTTTGAAGAAGGGTTGATGGGGCGCTTAGAGCCGCGCGTCGGCGATCAGCGCCGCCGTATTGGCGCCTGCGTCGCCGAACAGGGCGGCGCGCCCGACGGTGAGCCCCGCGACGCCGATCGCGGCGTCGAAGCAGAGAATGTCCGCGCTGCTGAAATTCGTCAGGGCGGTGACGGCCCGCCAGCCCGATCCGTCGTTTACCGAGCAGTTCTGCTGCGTGAGCGTCGGGGCCGCTCGCATGGCGGCCGGCGCGTCTATTTTTATCCGCCACACGGCGGTGGTGGCCCCGACGAGACCGCCGCCGAAGACGCCGGCGGCCGCGCCCGCGCGCAAGACGCGCAAATATCGCTGAGAACGCCGCAATTCGTCGTCGAACTGCGGTCTGCATTTCCAGGCGTCCGCCATGGCCGGCGCTTGCGTTCCGGGAAAGACGCAGAAGCCGGACAATTGGAAACTGGCGTTCAGCGTGGAAAACCCGTTGGTTTGATCGGCGCCGGCAAGCAGATTCGCCGCCTGCCAGGCGTTGACCGTCCCTTGCAGGCCCGATCCCGCGGCCAGCGCGACCGAGACGCAGAGGCCGACGCCGGTTCCCGCGCTCCAGCTTCCGGCGACGTCGCCCGGAAAGGTCATGACCACCCATTGCCAGACATTGGCGGCCGCGCAGGCGAATCTGCGGACATGCGCCCGGTTGAGCGCGCCGTTGCGCAGGCTGACGTAAAAATTCCCGGCGATCGCGCTCTTGAAGAAAAAGCCGATGGCGACGGGCGCGGCGCTCGCGACGCCGAAGCCGAGCCGCGCCGTTCGCACGCCTTCGATCGGCTGCTGGACGACGAGATAATCGCCGGCGGCCAGGGTCGCTTGCGCCGTCGTGACGCTCACTCTCAGAGAATTCGAGAAGCCGGGCGGCGCATCCGTGACCTGCTGCGCAGAGACGACCCCCGCGCCGCTCTTCAAGACCTGCCAGCCGTCGAGAACATAGCCATTGGCGCCGGCGACGGCATTGGCGCCATTGGCTTGCGAGACCTCCATCGCGCCATTGATCTGAAGGCCGAGAGAGGCCATCGCGTCGAAGGGCGCGAGGCTGGTCGCGGGCATGGACACCGCGCCTGTCGCGGGATCGATGCTGAGCGCCTCCCGCCAGTTCGCGCCGTCGTCCGAGACCTTGATGCGGAAGCGGTCGTCGCCGGCGAGGCCGGTTTCGGCGCGCCCGGAATAATTGGTCTGATAAATCTGCGAGGCCGTGTTGCCCGCGGCGCTCTTGTTCAACACGAAGCGCAGATCGCCGGCGCCGCCTTCGCCCGGAGCCCTTGCGGTGAACAGCGCCGCGTTCAGTTTCGCCGAGAGGGGATTGGCCGCATCGGCCGTCGTGCCGAGGCCGAGCGTCGTCAAATTCTGAAGGCTGCGGATCAGCGCGCCGACGTCGACCCATTGCGCGCCATTATGGGCGAGCAGGAGTTTCTCCGCTTCGACGAAGGCCCGCCAGCCCGCTTTCGGCGCGAGAAAGACCCAAGCGCCGTCGAGAAAGGCGGCGATCTGAAAATCCTTTCCCGCAAAGGCGCCGGCGGCGTTTTGACCGATCAGCAGGCGTTGGCCTTCGACGGGCGTCGCGGGCGGCGCGAGCGCGTCGCGCGCCGCCACCGAGAGATGCACGAGAGCGTCGAGCTTTTGCAGCGCCTCATTATGGGTGACGTGTTTTTGCGCCTGCGCCGCTTCTATGCGGGGCAGGGCGAGATTGAGCGTTTCGGTCATGCGAAAATCCTAGGAAAGGGGCAGCGAGGCGGAGAGGCCAAAGCCGCGTCCGACGATCGGACTGACCTGGAAAATCTTGACGTCGAGGCCTGTCTGCGGCGCGCCGAAGTCGGCAAGCTCGTCGCGCGCCGGATAAAGCGCCGCGGGAGCGGCCGTCTGCAGCAGACGCGTCTTGCCGCCCGGCAGCGCGATTTCGATCTCGTATAGCTCTTGAGTTTCGCCGAGCGGAATCTCCACCGCCCCCCAGCCGTCGGCGTCGAGCCGCCCGCGGCGCGTAAAGCAGATCGTCACCCCGTCCGGCCCGCGGCGGGCGCGCGCGTGAACCGGCGCATAGGGCATGAGCGCCTTGCGCGAGGCGGCGACCTCCAACCGCACGAAGCTTTTATCCGCGTAATCGAGATCGGCGGGGCCGACGCGATAGGCCGCCGGCGCGTCGATCGACGAGGCGTCGGCGGAGAGCGCAAACAGCGCCTCGTCGAGCAGCACGACAGGCGAACCCGCCGGCGCGCCGCGCGCCGCGAGCGCTTCTTCGCCGCCGAGGCCGCGCAACAGGCGCGACAGCCGGTAGGTCCGCTCGGCGATCAGCTCCGCCCGCGCAAACGCGAAGATCTCCCAGGCGCCGTCGGCGCCGCGGATCGCCATCGAGCTGCGCCCGGCAAGCGCCAGCGCGTCGCCGACAGAGGCGAGCCGTCCGGAAAAGAGCCGCACCCGCGGCGTCGAGGCGTTGTCGAACCGGCCCACGGGACCGGCCGGCAGCGGATCCAGCGTCTCCCCGATCGTCGCGGATTTGTCGATGCGCCCGTAGCTTTCGAAAGTTCCGCCGATGTCCTTCCACACCGCGAGCCCGCCGGGCCAGGGATCGGCGCAGGCGGCGAGATAGGCGAGCGGCGTCGGATTGCTGCGCGCGATGGCGAGATCGAGCGCCAGCACGAGCGGCGGCCCGGCAATGGCGGGCGAGGCGACCGGCGGGCGCGAGATGAGCGGCGCGGCGGCCCGGCCGGCGGCGGGGTCGACGGCGCGGGCGCTGATGCGCCGTTTCGCGCCGTCGGTCGCCCGCTCGATCTGGAACAGGCGGCCGCCGCCCGCCGCGCCGAGGCGCACAATGTCCCCCGGCTCCAGCGCCACGAGGCCAGGGCGCAGCGCGAAGTGCGCCGTTTCGCGCCCCGCCCACAGATCATGCAGCCAGATGTCGGCGAGGAGTTGCGCATTGGCGCGATGGGTGATCGCCGCCGAGCGCGCCTCGCTCTGGCGATTGGAATAGCCCTCCAGCCGGCGCGAGAGAACGCGGCCCGTCTGATAATCGCGCTCGGAATCGCAATAGGCGAGGGCGATCTCATGCGGCAATTCGCTTTCCTGCGCGCGCGTCACCGTCACCAGCGTTCCGTCCCTATCCGGGCAAAGATCGTCCTCGCCGATGTCGCGCGCCACGGGGCCGCGCCGGGAGGCGAAGCGGATCGAGGGCCCGCAGGCGACGACGCCGAAGCCGAAAAGATCTGAGAGCGGCTCGATCGCCTCGCGCGGCGACATCGGCCGATCCAGCACATAGCCGTCGAGAAAGCCCTCGACCGCCGGCCGTTCCAGCCGCAACGCGCCGTCGGGCACGCCCGCCAGCTCCGCGAGCAGCTGGTCGAGCGGCGCACCCTCCAGGCGCCCGTTCAGCCAATGGCCGGTCTCCCAATTCGCCGCGTCGGTCCATATGCCGCTTTGCGTCGGAAAGGCGGGAAAAGGCCGCGCGTCCCAGCACCAGAGATAAATCCTCGCCGGATCGACCATCGGGCCGCCGTAAATCGGCGAGACCGGATTGGCCGCCGCGCCGCCCGGCCGTGCGGGGTCGAAATGCGCCAGCATCGCTTCGAGAAAGCGCGCCTGCATGAGATCATCCCGACCGCCGCGCGAAAAATAAGGGAGGCCGCCATCGATCGAGCGCGGATCGGGGAAGACGTTCGGCGCATTGGCGCCCCGGTCCACGGCCGGGCATCCCGTCTCGACGATCCAGATAGGTTTCGACTGCGGAACCCAGGCGGTCGCTTGCGCCCGCTCGACGCCGCCGACGCGCTCAATATGCGGCATGGACCACCAGGAGACGAAATCCTTCGGCCGGAACATCCAGGGCTTGCCGAGCCCGTCGGTGATCGGGGTGCGGATCTGGGCGGCGCGGGCGGCGGCGTCGGCGTAATACCAGTCATAACCCTCGCCCGAGGCGACGCGCGCTTGCAGATAGGCGAGGTCGCGCGGGCTGTCGGCGACCGCCGCATCGAGATGAGACGCGCCGTCGCGCCAATCCGATAGCGGCCAATAGACGTCGACGCCGACGAAATCGACCGCCGGCGACGCCCACAGCGGATCGAGCGGGAAACGCACTTCGCCGGGGGCGGGGACATGCGCGCCATATTCGGTCCAGTCGGCCGCATAGGAAATTTTGGTCACGGCCCCGAGCGTCGCCTTCGCTTCCGCCGCGAGCGCCGAGAGCGCCGCGGTCGCCGGATAGACGCCCGGCGCTGAGCGCAGGCGCGTCAGGCCGATGAGTTCCGAGCCGATCAGAAAGGCGTCGACCCCGCCCGCCGCGCGGCAGAGATTGGCGTAATGCCGCACCATAGTGCGGTAGCCGGCGAAAAAGGCGTCGATCTGCGTCTGGACGGCGGCGGTTCCGTCCGGCGATCCCGGCCGCCCGGGCGCAGGATCGCAGGTGATGCGCCCGCGCCAGGGAAAGGGCGGCTGGCGCGCGGCGCCCGTATAGGGATCGGGAAGGGCGTTGTCCGGCGGCACATCCATCATGACGAAGGGATAGAAGGTTACTCTGAATCCCCGCGCCTTCAGATCGCGTATCGCCGCCGAGACCGAGTCGTCGCTCGGCGTGCCGCCATAGGCCGCGCGCCCGTCGATCTGCGACACGAGCCTTGCGGTGGAGCGGTTCAAGCCGGCCACCGACCAATCCGCCGGCCAGGCGGCGCCCAGGACGCCGTTGAACTGGCCGATGGTCTTGAACGGCGCGTCCACCCGCGGCGCGATGGTGCAGTTTCCGGCCCGCAGATCGTCGCCGAACCAGGCGACGACCAGCGCCACATGTTCCAGATTGGGACACAGCGCCTGGAGCGCGTCGACCGAGGCGGTCCAATCGGCGGCTGCGGTGAGCTGATGCCGGTTTTCGGCGCTGCTCTGCCCGGGCCAGGGGATGTTGAGCTTCAGCGCGGGCTCGTACACGGCCTCCCCGGCGCCGGGGATGAGATCTATGGCGCGGATGGATCGGGCGAGGCCCGAGACCGGCCTCACCACCTCGAAGGCGAACTGCGGAATGCGATTGCCGAAATTGGCGAGCGGCAGCTCTTCGAAGACCACGTAAGCGATCCCGCGATAGGCGG
>JAWOLK010000065.1:0-6521 GCA_033853615.1 Beijerinckiaceae bacterium
GGCGCGCCGGGGCGCGGAAGGGACGGAAGCCGGAAAAGCTTGGACGTTTCGGTCATTGCGGCGGTCGGCGACTCGGGCGGCGCGCGCGGCTGCCCGCCCCATCGCGAAAAATCGTGACCGCTGATTAACTTAATGCGGGCCGCCAGCATTGACTTTCGGCGCCGCAGCATTATGTTCGCGATGAACGGCACGATGTATTCGGCCGCCTTTTCCGCGCACAACCGACGTCGTTCAGTATCCGGGCGCGGCCTGGAACCCCAGGCGGTCACATTTCGAGGCTACATGTCTTTCGCCCATCTCGGCTTGTCCGAAAAGGTTCTCGCCGCCGTCGCCGCGGCCGGCTACACGACCCCGACCCCGATCCAAGACCAGGCCATCCCGCACGTGCTCGCGCGCCGCGACGTGCTCGGCATCGCGCAGACCGGCACCGGCAAGACCGCCGCTTTCGTGCTGCCGATGCTGACCAGGCTCGAGCAGGGCCGCGCCCGCGCGCGCATGCCGCGCACCCTCATTGTCGAGCCGACGCGCGAGCTCGCGGCGCAGGTGGAGGAGAGCTTCAACAAATACGGCGCCAAGCAGAAGCTCAACGTCGCGCTGCTGATCGGCGGCGTCTCGTTCGACGACCAGGATTTCAAGCTCACCCGCGGCGTCGACGTGCTGATCGCGACGCCCGGCCGCCTGCTCGATCACTTCGAGCGCGGTCGCCTGCTGCTCACCGGCGTCGAGCTGCTCGTCATCGACGAGGCCGACCGCATGCTCGACATGGGGTTCATTCCCGACATCGAGCGCATCTGCAAGCTGGTGCCCTTCACCCGCCAGACCTTGTTCTTCTCGGCGACCATGCCGCCGGAGATCACCCGCCTCACCCAGGCGTTTCTCCATAATCCGGTGCGCGTCGAAGTGGCCCGCGCGTCGTCCACGGCGACCACGATCCGCCAGGCGCTCGTGGCCTCGCACGGCAATGCCGAGAAACGCGAGACCTTGCGCCAGCTCATCCGCTCCGCGGACAATTTCAAGAACGCGATCATCTTCTGCAATCGCAAGCGCGACGTCGCCATTCTCCACCGCTCGCTGCTCAAACACGGCTTTTCGGCCGGGGCGCTGCATGGCGACATGGACCAGCTCGCCCGCATGGCGTCGCTCGACGCGTTCAAGAACGGCGACGTGTCTCTGCTCGTCTGCTCCGATGTGGCCGCGCGCGGTCTCGACATCCCTGACGTGAGCCATGTCTTCAACTTCGACGTGCCGACCCATAGCGAGGACTATGTCCACCGCATCGGCCGCACCGGCCGCGCCGGGCGCTCGGGGACGGCGATCACTCTCGTGACCGCCGACGACACGAAATACGTTAACCAGATCGAGCAGCTCATCCACCGCAAGCTCGACTGGGAGGGCGGCGGGCTCGATGAACTGCCGCCGCCTGCGGAGACGCCGCGCAGCCGCAGCCGCCGTGAGCGCGGCCCGGCCCGTAGCGAGCGTCCCGCGAGCCGCGCCGAGCGGAGCCCGAGTCGCAGCGAGCGGGGCGGTCGCCGTCCGCAGCAACCGGCCGAGCGGGAAGCCCCGCCGTCGATCGGCCGCACCCCGCGCAGCCCGCGCGCCATCGAGGCGGAAGCTTCGCCGCGCCTCGCCCGCGCCACGGAGCGCCGCAGCCGCCGCGCGCGCACGCATGAGGACGACGGCCCGCCGGTGATCGGGCTTGGCGATCACGTGCCGTCCTTCCTGCTGCGTCCGGTGGTGTTCAAGACCGCGAAGGTCGTGGAGGATTAAGGATTTGGCGGAAGGCGCGTATCGGAGCGCGAGCCTTCAGGCTCGCACTTCGCAGGCCGCCATGTGGCAAGCTTAGCGCCGCCGAACGACGGGCGCGCCCTGCGCCGCAAAGGACATGTATGGGATTTGGCGCGCCTGAAGGCGCGCGGTCCGTCTGATTGAGCCTTCAGGCTCGCATTCAGCGACCGGCTATCCGGCAAAAGGCTCCAGAGCCGCCTTGATCTTCTCGGCCTGCGCCGCGAGCTTCTCGCCGTCCGCCATGGTTCCCGGCGGGCGCAGCGCAACGCCTTCCCAGCGCGGCAGAATGTGGAAATGCAGGTGGAAGATCACCTGTCCGCCGGCGCTCTCGTTGAATTGGTGCAGCGTCATTCCCTCGGCGTCGAACGCTTTCCGCGCCGCCCTTGCGACATGTTGCACGCGCTTGATCAGCTCGCCGAGCGCCGCCGGATCGGCGTCGAGCAGCCCGCGCGACGGCGCCTTCGGGATGACGAGAACATGCCCCTCGGCGCGCGGCATGATGTCCATCATCGCCAGCGCGACATCGTCCTCATAGACCTTGTGGCAGGGCAGTTCGCCGCGCAGAATCTTCGCAAAGACGTTCGCGGGGTCGTAGGCGGCGGACATGGCGCTTCCTCTCAATCATTATATTCAAAGGCGCGGATATTGGTGATGCGGAAGTCGGAAGCCGGATAGACGCCGAGAATCTCCACCTCCTTCGAGAAGAAGCGCAGCTCTTCGAGCGCCCGCGCCAGCGCGGGTTCATCCGGGTGGCCGTCGACGTCGACCAGAAAGCGCGTCGCGGCAAATTCGCCATCGACCATATAGCTTTCGAGCTTCGTCATATTGACGCCATTGGTGGCGAAGCCGCCGAGCGCCTTGTAGAGCGCCGCTGGAACGTTGCGGACGCGGAAAATGAAGGTCGTCATCGTCGGCGCATCGCCGACGGCCGCCCAACGCGCCGTCTTCGACAGCACGACGAAACGCGTCGTGTTATGCGCCTCGTCCTCGACGTTCTCGGCGAGAATGTCGAGGCCATAGAGGCTTGCGGCGAGCCGCGGCGCCAGCGCCGCTTTGCTCGGGTCGTTCCACTGCGCAATTTCATGCGCGGCGCCGGCGGTGTCGCCGGCCGTATGCGGGACGAGGCCGAGCCGGCGGATGATCTTGCGGCATTGGCCGAGCGCATGCACGTGGCTGTGCACGCTTTTCAGCGTCTTCAGCGTCGCGCCCTTCGGCGCCATCAAATGGAAATGGATCGGCAGAAAATATTCGCCGACGATATGCAGGCCGGAATTGGGCAGGAAATGGTGGATGTCGGCGACGCGGCCGGCGATCGAATTCTCGATCGGGATCATGGCGAGCGCCGCCGCCCCTTCCGTCACGGCGGCGAAGGCGTCCTCGAAACTGGCGCAGGGCAGGGGCGTCAGATGCGGATAGGCGTCCCGGCAGGCGATGTCGGAATTCGCGCCGGGCTCTCCCTGATAAGCGATATATTGGGTCATGGTGCTGCTTCCCGCCGGGCGGCGTCGAGATCGTGCCGGGTATCCACCGATCGGCCGGCTTTGTCCAGCGTAGCCGCGTCAATGCGCATCCCAAGCTCCAGCGCGCGCAATTGCTCCAGGCGCTCGCGGCGCTCCAGCGGCGAGGGCGGCATGGCCGCAAAACGCTCCAGCGCGGCGCGGCGAAAGGCGTAAATCCCGATGTGCTTGTACAGCGGCCCTTCGCCGAACGGCGCCCGCGCGCGCGTGAAATAAAGCGCGCGGAGTCGGCCCGGCGCGACGAGGCTGCCGACGAGCTTCACGGCGTTGGGGTCGTCCTCTTCCTCTGGCGCAGCAGGGGTCGCGACCGTCGCCAGATCGACGGCGGGGTCGGCAAGCAGAGCGACGGCCGCCGCGATGGCGCCGGCCGCGAGGAAGGGCTGATCGCCCTGGACGTTCACGACCACATCATGCAACCGGTCCGGATCGAGCGCCGCGACGGCTTCCGCGATGCGGTCCGTGCCGCAGGCGTGATCGGCGCGCGTCACGGCGACCGCACCGCCTGCCGCCCGGACGGCGGCGGCGATGTCCTGCGAGTCTGTGGCGACGGCGACAGGCCCGAGAGCTTCCGCCCGGGCGCGGTCGAGCACATGGAGAATCATCGCCCGGCCGGCGATTTCGGCCAGCGCCTTGCCCGGGAGCCGCGCGGAATTCATCCGCGCCGGAATGAGGATGAGGGGCGGCGCCATGAAAAGATCCGGGGCCGGGCGCGCTGAGCCGCCCGGCCTGAGAGGTTAGTAAGAGTTCTTGTCCTCGGCGAGCCAGCCGTCGCCCTTCTTGACGAAGTGCAGCGTGCCCTCGCTCTTCAAGACTTCATTCTTCGCGAAGGTCTGATCGGCGCCGAGGCCGAGGAAGGCGCAAGTGCCGCGCTCTTTCTCGTCGGCGCATTTCGCCTCGAAACCGTCGGGGAATTGCAGTTCGGCCTCATACCAGAATTCATAGGCGTCGCCGCCGGCGTTGCTCACCTGCCGGCCATTGGTCTTCTTGAAAGAGACGAGCTTCGCGCCAACCGCATTCTTGTCGAGCAGATTGCGCAGCACCTTGGCGCCGGTCGCGTCGCCGGGCTCCCTGGCGCCGCTGCAGGACGCGACCGCCAGGGCGGCGAGGGCCGCGAGAAAAAGCCGAACAGATCGAATCGCCATCATTTCCTCCAGTGTCCCGGTCTTTGCCGGGCAGAGTCAGTCCCGAGCGGCTTTGCGCCTGTCGCCCATTGCGACCTCGGCTCCGCGCGGGTTTGGGGAAACGCATATCAGAGAGTTGCTTTTTTGTGCAGTCGGAGTAACCTGATTTTTGACGCATGAACGACCAGAAAAAACCGGGTCTCATGCTCTGGAACACCCTACGGAGTGCTCAGGTCCGCCGCATCTCCTGGGTCCGTGGGGTTGGCCGGCTGGCGTTCGGCGGGAGTGGCCTCCTTTGAGCCTGCGCCAGTCGGCCGCCTTCCGCCACGTGAGACAGCGGCGGCGACACCCTAAACGAAACCATCACCTGAACGAGACCACCTTATGAGAGGGCGACAATGATCGCCCTCGCTTTTAGCTGGCCTCGCCCTTCTGCTCCAAGGCAAGGCAGGGCCGAGTCTATCGCCCCCGCAAATGCGCGCGCCTTACTTGATCTTCGTCTCTTTGAACTCGACGTGCTTCTTCACGACGGGATCATACTTCTTGAAAACGAGCTTCTCGGTCTTGGTGCGCGCGTTCTTCTTGGTGACGTAGAAATAGCCCGTGTCGGCGGTGGACAGGAGCTTGATTTTGATCATGGCGGATTTGGCCATTGCCGTCGTTCCAATGTCTAGAAGGGATGCTCGTCCCGCTCTCGACGGCCGCCTCGGCGTGAATGCTCCAGCAGGCTGTGATCCGGGGTCGAATTTCGCGGGGCACCATACGTGTGCGCCGCGGGATGTCAAGCGATCCCATTTATCTTAACGTCTCCGGCGCGTCGTGCGCTTTTCGCGGCGGCCCTCGCGGATAGAATCGCCCGCCTTGCCGCGGCCGATCTTCGCGCCGCCCACCACCTCGAACCGCAACGCCCCGGCGATCGGCGCGGCTTCCACGAGGCGCACTTCGATCGTATCGGCGAGCCGGTAGCTCTCGCCGCTCCGCGCCGTGAGCGCATGCGCCGCCTCGTCATAGCTGAAATATTCGCGGCCCAATGTGCCGGCCGGCACGAATCCGTCGGCGCCCGTCTCCAACAGGCGCACGAACAGGCCCGATTTCGTCACGCCGGAGATTTTCGCGGTGAAGCGCGCGCCGATCTGGCTGGCGAGATGCGCGGCGATCAGCCGGTCGACGGTGTCGCGCTCGGCGGCCATGGCGCGGCGCTCGGCGGCCGAAATGCGCGCCGCGATCTCCGCAAGCTCGCCAGGCGCCATGTCCGGCATGGCGCCGGGGCCGAGTTTCAGCGCCGCGATCAGCGCGCGATGCACGATGAGATCGGCGTAGCGGCGAATCGGCGAGGTGAAATGCGCGTAGCGGCGCAGGTTCAGGCCGAAGTGGCCATAGTTCTCATGCGTATATTCCGCCTGCGCCTGCGTGCGCAGGATGATCTCATTGACGATGTTTTCGTGCTCCATCCCCTTCACGCGTTCGAGAATCACGTTGAAATGGGAGGGGCGCAGCGTCTGGCCCTTGGCGAATTTCACGCCGATGGTTGCGAGAAACTCCGACAGAGCCGCAATCTTCTCGCGGGAGGGCTCGTCATGGGCGCGGTAGATCAGCCGCTGGCGGTTCTCCTCCAGCGTCTCCGCCGCCGCCACATTGGCGAGAATCATGAATTCCTCGATCAGCCGGTGCGCCTCGAGCCGCGGCGGAATCACCACGCGGTCGAAGGCTCCGTCCGGCTTCAGGAGGATCTTGCGCTCGGGAAGGTCCAGCTCCAGCGGCCCGCGCAGCTCGCGCGCCTGGCTCGCCGCGTGATGCGCCGCCCACAGCGGTTTCAGCACGCGCTCCATCAGCGGCCGGGTGGTGTCGTCGGGCCGGCCGTCGATCGCCTCCTGCGCCTGGGCGTAGGCGAGCTTGGCGTGCGAACGCATCATGATGCGGTGGAAGCTATGGCCGAGCTTGCGGCCGGCCTTGCTCAGCCGTAGCCGCACCGCGAGGGCCGGGCGGTCCTCATGCGGGCGCAGCGAGCAGAGATCGTTGGAGATGCGCTCCGGCAGCATCGGCACGACGCGGTCCGGGAAATAGACCGAATTGCCGCGCTCCAGCGCCTCCTTATCGA
>JAWOLK010000066.1:0-4566 GCA_033853615.1 Beijerinckiaceae bacterium
ATCGACGCCTCGCAGGGCCTGCCGCTGCATCTCGCCCACGTGCAGTTTTATGCTTACGGCAAGGAGGGCAAGAACGGCTTCTCCTCGGCCGCGGCGCAATTCGCCGAGAAGATCAACGCCAACAAGAACATCACCGTCGACGTCGGCCAGGTGATGTTCGCGGACATCGTGACGATTTCGTCCGACGTTCTGAAACAATACAACAGCCTGCCCGGCGCGCGGCCGAAGAAGGGCGTGATTTTCGACGGCGACGGCAATGGCGCGGGCGTGCTGCCCTATTCCTACCGCGTCTCGGATTTCTTCAACGCGGTCCAATGGGCGGCGGGCATGGAGCTGTTCCTGCTCGTCGACGATCCGATGCGCGTCTTCTTCACGACCGACCATCCGAACGGCGCGCCCTTCACCACCTATCCGGAAGTGTTCGCGCTGTTGATGAGCGCCGACAAGCGCGCGCAATGGCTCTCGCGCCTGCCGGCCGATGTGGTGGCGCTGACCAATCTGCCGTCGATCAAGCGCGAATACACGCTTTACGAGATCGCGACGATGACCCGCGCGGCGCCGCGGCGCCTCTACGGCTTCACCGACCGCGGCCAATTGGGCGCGGGCGCGGTGGCCGACGTCGCCGTCTACAGGACGCAGGACGACAAGGCCGGCATGTTCCGCCACGCGGCTTACGTCTTCAAGGACGGCGAGCTGGTGGTGCGCGACGGCCGGGTGTCCAAATATACGCGCGGCCGCACGCTGCATGTGAAGCCGGATTACAACCGCGCGATCAACAAGCGTCTCGATACTTATTACGACGATCTCTACGGCCTGCCCCGCTCGATGTTTTCCGTGCATGACGAGGCGCTGCCGAATTCCGAATCTTTCGCGGAGGTTGCATGCCGCAGCTAGTTCGCAAGGGGATCCGCATCGACGAGAGCTTCGCCGAAGCTTTCCCGATGAGCGGCACGGGGCTGGTGATTACCGCGCCGACCCGCAAATGGGCGTTGCAGGCGGCGCATACCATGACCGGTTTCGCCACCTCGGTCATCGGCTGCGGCTGCGAGGCCGGCGTCGATTACGAATTGTCGCCGCGCGAGACGCCGGACGGGCGCCCCGGCGTGCGCATTCTGCTCTTCGCCATGTCCTCGAAGGACGCCGAGAAGCAGCTCGTCAACCGGCTCGGCCAATGCGTGCTGACCTGCCCTGGCACGGCAGTGTTCTCGGCGCTCGACGGCGAGTTCCAGATCAAGGTCGGCGACGCTGTGCGCCAGTTCGGCGACACCTGGCAAATGGCCAAGATGATCGACGGCCGGCGCTATTGGCGCGTGCCGGTGATGGACGGCGAATTCCTCTGCGAGGCGAAGGTCGGCCTCACGAAGAAGTCGGTCGGCGGCGGCAATCTGCTGGTGATGGGCTCCGACTGGGAGAGCACGATGCGCGCCACCGAGGCGGGCGTCGAGGCGATCCGTGCGGTCAAGGACGCCATCGCCCCCTTCCCCGGCGGCATCGTGCGCTCTGGCTCCAAGGTCGGCTCCAAATATAAGGGGATGGGCGCCTCGACCAATGACGCCTATTGCCCGACGCTGCGCGGCGTCACCGACAGCGCGCTCGACGAGGACATCGGCTGCGTGCTCGAAATCGTCATCGACGGGCTGACCGACGCCGCCGTGCGCGAGGCGATGCGCGCCGGCCTCAAGGCGATCATCGCGCTTGGGCCCAAGCACGGCGCGAAACGCATCGGCGCCGGCAATTACGGCGGCAAGCTCGGTCCCTTCCACTATCATCTGAAGGATCTGCTGCCGTGAAGCCGCTTCTCTTCACGCTCCGCCGGGAGCCCGATCAACGGCTCGATCTTTCCGCGCTGGCGCCCGACCGGCTCGTCGGCCGCAAGGCGGCGGAGATCGAGGCGATCGAGATCGGCACGACCAAGGTCTCCGTCAAAGTCGGCGACGTGTTCAAGGTGCGCCTCGGCGACCCGAAAACGGTGCATTACGAGGGCGGCTCCGACCGCTTCGACCTCCTCGGCGCCCGGCTTCTGCCCGGCTTCGAGATCTATATCGAGGGTGACGTCGGCGCGCAGCTCGGCCGCGAGGCGAAGGGCGGGACGATCACCGTCGTCGGCGACGCCGGCCCCTTCGCGGGCTCTGGAATGACCGGCGCGCATATCGACATCCACGGCGACGCCGGGGATTTTCTCGGCGGGCCGCTCGCCGGCGAGATCGCCGGCATGGCGGGCGGACGCATCGTCGTCCGCGGCGGCGTCGGCGCGCGGGCGGGCGACCGGCTGCGGCGCGGCGTGATCGTCATCGAGGGCGATGCGGGCGAGGATCTCGGGTCGCGCGTCATGGCCGGCACCATCGTCGCCATCGGCGCGACGGAAGGGCGGGTCGGCTATCTCAATCGGCGCGGCACGATCGTGCTGGGCCAGCCGCGCGATCTCGGCCCCTGCTATGTCGATTGCGGGCCGCACAACCTCACCTTCGCGCGGATGCTGTCGCGCAGCCTGGCCGAAGAAAGCCGCAAGGCGTCGCGCCTTCTCGCCCAGCAGCTGCGGCGCTATGGCGGAGATACGGCGGCGCTTGGCAAGGGCGAGATATTGACGCCCCTCTAAGCAGTTCTAATCTCGTGGAAAACGCGCCGCTTTCCGGCGGCGCGTCTTTCGCGAGGGATTATGATGAATTTCGTCGAACTCGTGCTTACCGTGTGCATGTTGTCGAACCCGCAGTCCTGCGACGAACGCCGCCTGATGTTCGAGACGGGATCGCTGCGCGGCTGCATGATGCAAGCCCAGCTCTATATTGCGCAATGGGCGGGCGAACATCCGGGCCTGTCGATCCAGCGCTGGCGCTGCGTGACGCCGGGCTCGGAGGGCTCGAAAATTTAGCGCGTCCAGGGCGGGCCCCGCCATCGGGGCGCGCCCCAGCCGCACGCGCGATGCGAGAAAAGGCGGCGGAGGCCGTGCAGGGGAAGCGCCCGCTCCTCGTCCGCGCGCGGCCCCGGACCATCGGCGCAATTGGTTGATCTCAAGCTGTCCTGCCCCAGTTTCTCTGGAGTGGGGTCTGGTTTGGGGAACAGCAATGGCGCACAGACGGTTTTTTTCGGTCCTTGTTCTTTCTACCCTTGTCAGCGCTTCAGCGGCTGTCGTCCCCGCGTATGCGGGCCTGGTCCCGGGCGCGGCGGTTGCGCCGCTGTGGCGGGCGGGCGAGAAGCCTGCGATTTTGGCGCGCGGCGGCGGATGGGGCGGCGGGGGACATGTGGGCGGCTGGGCGCGCCCCGCGCCGCGTCCTTATTATGGCGGCTGGCGGCGGCCGGCCTATGGATGGGCGCCGGGCGGGGCCATCGCGGCCGGGGCGGCGCTCGGCTTTCTGTCCGCCGGGGCGGTGGCCGCTTATGCGACGCCGCCGGCGGCGGGCCTGTGCTGGTATTATACGGACATCACCCAGACACAAGGTTTCTGGGACGTCTGCCCCTGATGAGGCGCCCTCACGGCCGCACATAGGCCGCAAGGACCGCGCCGCTCTCCGACAGCAACAGCAGCCGCCCGTCTTCCACCCTGGCGGAGCGCACCTGCTCCAGCGCGTGAAACAGCCGCCGTTCCTGATCCATCAGCTCCGGCGGGCAGGCCATGCGGGTCGCGGCGAGCGGGCCGAAGCGCAAGCCGCCGTCGAGATTCGCCGTCGCGCCGAAGCGGTTGCACCCGGAGGAGCCGGACGCCTTGCCGTCCGGCGAGATGCTGAGCGTCGCCTGTCCTTTGCCGAGGGCGGCCTTGCCGCCGACCTCTTCGAGACGCCAGGGCGCCCCGCCCCATGTCGGGCTCCCGGACTGCGCGACGCTCGAGGCGACGGCTGCGGCTGCGACGAGCCCGGCGATCTTCGAGGGAAACTTCATCGACGGTCCTTTCCGGCGCGGCGCCGAGCGATGCAAAAGCGCGCCGCTCGCGCCATATCTTTCGCATATAGCCTTTGATGCGCAAAGATGAGCGCAAGCCGATGACGAAAGACGTTCCTCCCTTCGCCGCCCCTTACGCCCCGCCGGATGAGGACATCGCCGCAAAGCTGCTCGCCGCGCGGCCCGGCGTGGCGGAGCGCGAAGCGACCCGCGCGCTCGCGCAAGATCTGGTCGCGAAGCTGCGCGGGACGCATGACGCGCTCGGCGGGGTCGAGGATTTCTTGCATGAATTCGCCCTCTCCTCGCGCGAGGGCGTCGCCGTCATGGGCCTGGCCGAATCGCTGTTGCGCGTGCCCGACGACGCGACGCTCGATCTGCTGATCGACGACAAGCTCGCCTCGGGCGATTTCGCCCATCATCAGCCGGCCTCCGACACGCTGCTGGTGCAGGCCTGCGCCTTTGCGCTCGGGCTTTCGGCGCGGCTCTTTGCGGCGGGCGAAACGCCGCGCTCGCTGATCGCCGATCTCGCGCGGCGCATCGGTTCGCCGGCGTTGCGCGCCGCCGCCCGGCAGGCCATGCGGCTGATGGGCTCGCATTTCGTCTTCGGCCAGACGATACAGGAGGCGCTCGACCGCGCCGACAGGGGCGAGAGTCGGCGCTACCGCTATTCCTTCGACATGCTGGGCGAGGCGG
>JAWOLK010000067.1:0-9135 GCA_033853615.1 Beijerinckiaceae bacterium
TCGCGCGCCGCGCGCTATCGACAGGAAGCGATTCTTCGTGTAGGGGAGCTTCCTCAAATCAGAACAGCGTCCCGAAACGCTCGTCGCCGTCATCTGGCGGGAAGACGAAACGGCAGGAGTTTTCAAATGAACATCATCGCGCAGCTCGAGGCCGAGCAGGCCGCCAAGCTCATCGCCGGCAAGACGATTCCGGAATTTCGCCCGGGCGACACGGTCGTCGTCAATGTGAAGGTGAAGGAAGGCGACCGCTCCCGCGTGCAGGCCTATGAGGGCGTCGTCATCTCCCGCCAGGGCGGCGGGCTGAATGAGAGCTTCACCGTCCGCAAGATTTCATATGGCGAAGGCGTCGAGCGCGTGTTCCCGCTGCACGCCCCGCTGATCGATTCGATCAAGGTGGTGCGCCGCGGCAAGGTCCGCCGCGCCAAGCTTTACTATCTGCGCGATCGCCGCGGCAAGTCGGCCCGCATCGCCGAGCGCATCGACACCAAGCCGAAGGCTGCCCCCGCCGCCAAGTAGACCGCGGCTTCCCCAGATGTTTCGAGCCGTCCGGACGCCTCTCCGGGCGGCTTTTGTTTTGCGGCATTGGCGAACGCCGCGCGGACATGCTAGCTGAAGCCTCTGCGGGCGGGCCTAGTCGCCCTAGCCAGTGACGAAGGCGTGCGAGGTCGCATAATGGGGCAAGGCTTTGGCGCGCAAGCTTTGGCGGAAGTCGCTTCCGTCCTCTCCGCCGCTGCGCCGGGCCTTCTCCTCGCCGCCGCCGTTTTCACGAGCTTGAGTTTCTTTGCGAGCCAATCCTGCGCGCCGCGAAAATGGTGGCGCAATCGCGGATTGCTCACGGACCTCTGCTACGCCGCCGTCACGCCTTTTCTGGCGCCTTATTTGCGCGCCGTGGGAATGCTGCTGATCGCTGCGGCCTTGTCGGGCGTCGCGTCTTTCGAAGAGATCGGCGCCTATATCGAAGAGGGCCGCGGGCCGCTCTCGAGCCTGCCGTTCTTTGCGGGCTGCGCCGTCTATCTCCTTCTCTCGGATTTCCTGCTCTATTGGACGCACCGCCTGTTTCATCGGCGGCGGTTCTGGCCGTTTCACGCCGTGCACCACTCGGCCGAAGACGTGGATTGGACGACCGCCTATCGCTTTCATCCGGCAAATCTCGCGCTCGGCTCCTATCTCGCCACGGCGGTGATGCTCTATCTCGGGGTCTCGCCCAAAATCATTCTGTTCTTCGCGCCCTTTGATACGGCCTATTCCTATTTCGTCCACGCCAATCTCAACTGGACGCTGGGCCCGTTCAGATATGTGCTGGCGAGTCCGGTGTTCCACCGCTGGCATCACACCACGCCGGCGCAGGGCGGCGAGAAGAATTTCGCCGCGACCTTCGCCTTCTGGGACCTGCTGTTCGGCACCTTCTACATGCCGGACCATGCGCTGCCGAAAACCTATGGCGTGGACGAACCGGACTTTCCGCAAGATTACGTCGGCCAGTTTCTGCACCCCTTCAGGGCTTTCCCCCTTCGTCGTCGCGCCGCAGCTCGGGGATGAGGCTCTGAATCTGCTTCACCGCGGCCTGAATTTTTATCTTCAGCAGCGCCCGGCCGCGTTCGGCGGAAGCCCTCGCGGGATCGCCCGAGGCGCCGGTCGGCCTGCGCGCATCGGCGGCCGGCGCGAGACGCGACAGATCCACGCCTTGCGGGTTCACCGCCATCAATTCGGAAGTGTCGGCTAGCCCCGCGTGGTCGCCGATCGTCGCGGTCGTCTCGCCCTCGGCCCTCAGCGCGTCGAACTGGGCGTCGCCAGCGGCGTAATAATCCGAAATATCGAGCACGCGCACGCCATCTGACGCAAAGGCGCGGGCGAGGCGCGCGGCGACCGCCGCCTGCGGGCGCACGCTGCCGCCGTGGTCGGCGATGAAGCAAATATTCCTGAAGCCGCTCCCTTTCAGGCTGCGCGCAATCCCTTCGAGCACCGCGGCGTAGGCCTCTTCGGAAACGCCGATCGTGCCGGGGAACCGCAAATTCCCGGAAGGCGGATCGAAATCTCCCTCCGGAACGAAAGAGACGACGGGCGCGACCAGCGTGCGCCCAAGGGTCGTCGCTATCTCTTGCGCGGTCCAGCGCACGATCTGGTCGTGCTTGCCGAGAATCATATGGGCGCCGTTCTGCTCGATCCCGCCGCTCGGAACGATCACGGTCGTCGCTCCCTGCGATATGGCGCGCGAGATCTCCGGAGAGGTCATGTCCGCCATGTGCAGCGTCTGCGGCGCCGATTCGGCCCACGGCCGCCCGGCGAGCGCGCCGAGGGCGACCCCGCCCGCGGCGAGAGACAGGACGACGGCCGGCGCGAGCCAGTGGGCGAATCGCATGAGCCTGTCTCCCCATTCTTGCGAGGCGCCGCGCCCGCGGTCGCGCGCAGTCTAGCGGGAGACGGCGAAGCGGGCTCGCCCCCTAGGGCGGCGGGCGTTTACGAGCCGTTTTTCTTGCGCTCGATCGGGGCGTTGAGAATCCAGCGATGGCCGAAGGGGTCGCGCAGCGAGGCGTAGCGCGTGCCCCAGAAGGAGTTCATCGGCTGGGTCTCGATCTTGGCCCCGAGCTTGGCGGCGCGGGAGCAGACCTCGTCCACCTCTTTCGCCTCGTCATATTCAAGGCTGATGGAGACGGTCATCTGTTCGCCGGGCATCGGCGGCCGCGTCTGCGCGAATTCCGGGAAGGCGTCGGCGAGCATCACCGAGCCGCCGTTGATCAGCAATTCGCAATGGGCGACGCGCAGCCCGTCGAGCGAGGGCATGATCGCGCGTTGCTTGGCGTCGAACGCCGCCGTGTAGAACGCGATCGCCGCGCCGGCGGGCGTGACGGTAAGATAAGGCGCGACCCTCGGACGGTTCATGCGTCGTTTCCCCCCAAAAGCGGGTCGGCGTCCGGGACGCCGACAGAGTCGCCCCAGCTGCTCTTGCGGATAGGCTCATATCGAGGCTTATCGCGCTTTAGCACGGTTGTCTCGCCTATTCCGTCGGGAGCGCACAGTTTCAACTCGACCCCGTATTTGAGCGTTCGCGGGGGCCGCAAGAGCCGGGCGAAGCCCCGCCGGGGCGCCTCTCGCGTCGCGACCAGATAGGAGAATTTCTCGTCCTCGAAAGGCGCCTCCGCCTCTTTCAACGCCTTATGCGCGCGAGAGCGGGGCAGTCTTGCGGCGAAATGGCACCAGTCCGGGGCTTGCAAGGGGCAGGGGCGATCATGTGGGCAGGGCAGGGCGATATGGCCGCCGGCCGCGACGAGCCTCGCGCGCAGCGTCATCAGCCGCTCATGGTCGCGCGGCGTGCCCGGCTCGATCACGACGAGCGCGCCTTCAACGCGCGGCCAGACCGCGTCGAGGACGCTCGTCAGGCCCGCGTCGGGCAGCTCGGTCAAGGCGTAGCTCGCCACGACGAGGTCGAAGCGCCCCATGCTGTCGGGCAGGCGCTCCATATCCGCCTGGATGATTTGCGCCGCCGCCAGCGCCTCTATCCCGCTCGCCGCCGCGAGCCGCCGCGCCAGCGCGAGAAACGGGGCCGAATGGTCGAGCAGCGTAATCTCGGCGAGCTGCGGAAAGAGGAGCGCCGCGGCGAAGGACGCCGCCCCCAGCCCGCAGCCGAGATCGAGGATGCGCGCCGGCGCGATCTCTGGCGCCTCCTCCCGCATCCGGCCGAGAACGGCCACGCTGGCGGCGTAGGTCGCCGGCAGGCGGGAGAGCGCATAAGCGAGGGCGTCCGCCTCGTCGCGGATCGTCTCGGCGCTCGGGCGCCGGGCGCGGAAGGTTTCCGATATGCGCCGGGCGCGCGCGCGAAGATCCTTGCCGGAGCGGCCTTCGACAAGCGCGGCGAGCGCGCCGGACACAGCGGCGGGGAGGGCAGTCGAGACGGGGCTCAAGCGCGGGCGGGGGTCGCGGAGGTCATAATGGATACATACTTCCACCTGCGCCGCGATGCGAGTAGAAGACACAAGGAAACGAGCCGCAGAGAGCGGCGAGAGGAAGAGAGATGTCAGGGAACAGCACCGCGCCGCGCACGCTCTACGACAAGATCTGGGACGACCATGTCGTCGAACAACAGGACGACGGCGCGTGCCTCATCTACATCGACCGCCATCTCGTGCATGAGGTGACGAGCCCCCAGGCTTTCGAGGGGCTGCGCATGGCCGGCCGCCAGGTCCGCGCGCCGCAGAAGACGCTCGCCGTCGTCGACCATAACGTCCCGACGACCGACCGCTCGCTGCCGATCGAAGACCCGGAGAGCAAGGCCCAGGTCGAGCAGCTCGCCAAGAACGCCGCCGAATTCGGCGTGGAGTATTACAATGAGCACGACCGCCGGCAGGGCGTCGTCCATATCGTCGGGCCGGAGCAGGGCTTCACGCTCCCGGGCATGACCATCGTCTGCGGCGACAGCCACACCTCCACCCATGGCGCCTTCGGCGCCTTGGCGCATGGCATCGGCACGTCGGAGGTCGAGCACGTGCTCGCGACGCAGACGCTGATCCAGAAGAAAGCCAAGAACATGCTGGTGCGCGTCGAGGGCAAGCTGGCCGCGGGCGCGACGGCGAAGGACATCATCCTCGCCATCATCGGCGAGATCGGCACCGCCGGCGGCACCGGCTATGTCATCGAATATGCGGGCCAGGCGATTCGCGACCTTTCGATGGAAGGCCGCATGACCGTCTGCAACATGTCGATCGAGGCGGGCGCCCGCGCCGGCCTCATCGCCCCGGACGAGACCACCTTCGCCTATCTGAAGGACCGGCCGAAGGGGCCGAAGGGCGAGGCTTTCGAAGCGGCGCGCCACTATTGGGAGACGCTGAAGAGCGACGAGGGCGCGCATTTCGACAAGGAGATCGTGCTCGACGCCTCCAAATTGCCGCCGATCGTCACCTGGGGAACGAGTCCGGAGGATGTGGCGCCGATCAATGGCTTGGTGCCGACGCCGGACAGCGCCAAGACGCCGCAAAAGCGCGCGGCGATCACCCGCGCGCTGGAGTATATGGGCCTCAAGGGCGGCGAGCGGATGACCGATATCGCCATCGACCGGGTCTTCATCGGCTCCTGCACCAATGGCCGCATCGAGGATTTGCGCGCCGCCGCCAAAATGGTCGAGGGCAAGAAGGTCAACGCCCGCGTGAACGCGATGGTCGTGCCGGGCTCTGGCCTCGTCAAGGCGCAGGCCGAGGCCGAGGGGCTCGACAAAATCTTCCTCGCCGCAGGATTCGAATGGCGCGAGCCCGGTTGCTCCATGTGCCTCGCGATGAACCCGGACCGTCTCGCGCCCGGCGAGCGCTGCGCCTCGACCTCGAACCGCAACTTCGAGGGGCGCCAGGGTTTCAAGGGCCGCACCCATCTCGTTTCGCCGGCCATGGCGGCGGCGGCGGCGATCGCCGGCCGCTTCGTCGACATCCGCGAGTGGCGCTGACGGCGCCCGGCGCGCTCGCCGGGCCGTTACATCGATAACCGAATGAAGCGCGGCCCCGGGCCGCGCTTTTTTTTGCCCGGGGCTCATTTGCGGGAAGGGGGTTCCCCATTGCGGGGACGCCCAGCCCCGGCCCGCCGCGCGGCTCATGCGGCCTTTGGCTGAAAGCCTTTCGTCTCTTCCCGCCACCGCTGATCGCAGCCTCGACGGAGCGCTCGCGCCTGGCCGTTCGCGCGCTGAATTCCACTGCTAGGGATTCAACTTACGGCATAAAAACATTCGTAAACAATAAGATATTGAGAAATGCGTTGGTTATTGCGTAATTTGATGGAACTATGACTCTGACGAGTTTTCGAATGGTTGAGTCTCGATATGTCCTCAAGACGCACGATCAGCCGGCAATGGCGCGATTTCCTGATCGCCCGCAGCGGGACCGCGGCGGTTGAATTCGGCTTCGTCGGCCTGGCGTTCATCGCGAGCATATTGTTCGTTTTCCAGATCGGGGAGGACGTGATCATGTCGCGCGCCCTCGAGGAGTCGGCGCGGGTCGCGGGTCGCATCGTCATCCTTGAAAAGCCCGCAAACCAGTTGGAGCTGCGCGCCAAGTTCGTCGTCACGCCGACGCGCTTCCTCGACAGGTCCAGGGTCCTTTTCAACGTCACGGACATCACGCGAACCCTTCCGGACATGAATGTTCCGCCGATGATCAACGGCCGAAGGGTCGGTCAAAAGCCCGTGGGCGCAGTCGTGCCTCAGGATTACCCGGCTGCGCTCAGCGCAGGGACGATCGTGCTCGTGGAGGCCTTCTATCCGGTCCCGTGGTTTCTTCCGCTGCGGCTTACAGGCGTCGAGACGCTGCCGAGCGGTCAGGTCGTGCGCTGGCGCGGCGCGATAGCCGTCGGCGCGGTCGAGTGAGGTTCGCGATGTTGAAGCTCCCCCTCAAGATCAGACGTAGAAGCGCGTCGAAATTCGCCAGCGCCGAAGCGGGCGCGGTCGTGGTGGAATTCGCGCTCATCATGATGATCATGCCATTGATCATCATTGGATTTTCCCAGGTGGCGCGAGCCGCGATCCTCGCGCATAAAATCCAGCTCGTCGCAACCGTGATGGGGCAGATCCTCTCACAAAAGGACGTCGTGACCGCAGGCGACGTCCAATCCGCTTGGAAAGCCTCGCTGCTCATCGTCCCCGATCTCTGGGACGATTCCATGCGGCGAAACACCGATTGGCGGGAGCTGGTCGAACCCGCCGTGTCGAGCATCAAATTCGTCAGGGTGACGGGAGACGGCGCCTATTCCACCGATTACGACGGCGTGGTCGATTGGAGCTGGGCCTATGACCAGAACAACCGCCGCTGCGTGGGCGCGAAGACGAAGCGCGGCACGGCGAAGGAGCGGCCCCTCCCTTACACTTTACCGGCGGAGCTGTTTGGTCCGGGCACGATCGTCGCGGTCGAGATCCGCTACAACTACGCGCCCATTATCCCGCTCTACGGCAATCGCGAGTTGACGGCGACGGCCTATTTCAAGCCGCGACTCGTCGACGAGATCTCTGTCGACACGACGAGCTTCAACGGTTCGAAAGGAAAGGGCTCCGAGCCCGGATTCAACCCGAAGAGACAGAACGATTGCAACCCTGGCCAAGGAAACTAAGAGAAGGCGGACGCAAGATGATGCAACAAATGAAGCGATTTGGCCGGGCGACAGCTCTTCTGCGCGACCGCCGAGCCGCGGTTGCGGTCATATTCGCGCTCGCGCTCATTCCGATGATCGGGATCGCCGCGGTTGGCGTCGAATATGCCGGGCGGGTCATGACGCAAGCCAAATTGGACTCGGCGGCGGACGCGGCGGTGCTCGGCGCGATCATAAGCGCGAAGAAGGAGATCGTAGACAATAATATCCCCGTAGACTCGCCTTTGCTCGGCAGCGTGAAGTCACGGGCCCAAGATTATGCAGAAAGGCTGTTCCGCGGCGGCGCGGGTCCGCGCGCCGATGTTCTGGCGGTAAAGACCGAAGTGCAGGTGGATGGCCTGACGATTTCCGCGCAGCTTAATTTCAGCGCAAGATCGCCGCAGCTCGCCCGTTGGCTTTTTCCGGACATGCTGTTGAACTACGTAGGGTCGGCGAAATCCACGCTGACAATGCCGCTCTACCGGAATCTCTACTTTCTGCTCGATGTGTCTGCGTCGATGGCCGTCGGCGCCACGGCCGAAGACCAGGTTCGCGCTTTCAATGATCCGAACATCGGTTGCACATTCACCTGTCACCACTGCTCGTCCTATTTAAAAGGTCAAACCAAACTATATCAAAAAGACGGTTGCACTGTAGAAAATAACACGACTTACAGCTATGCAAAGCGAAATGGCATATTGACGCGTTTCGACGTGCTGCAGAACTCGATGCGGGATATGTTGACCTTCGCCAATAGCGTCGGCGCATTCAACGGCGGCCGGCTGAAAATTGGCCTCTACACTTTCGGCAACGACCTCGCGGTCAATCTGCCCATTACTCAAACCAGTTCGCCCTCCGATTACAACACCGTCCTGACCGCCGTGAACGCTCTTTCATTGCGGCGCAAGTTCTCGGGGACGAATTTCCGCTACGCCTTCAAACAAATGAATGAGCTGCTTCCGTCGAGCGGCACGGGGCTGCGGCCCGATTCGCCATTGGTCAGCCTCATCGTCGTCACCGACGGCGTGGAGGATTTTCGCAACTCCGAACTGGCCAGACGGATAGATGGCGTATGGACGGACGTCGATGATCCGAACGCTTACGCCGCCGACCCCATTCCGGTGTTCTTCAACCCCCGGCAGGGCTCCCAGATCAAGTACACCCACCAAGCCTTGAACCCCGATGTCTGCCGCCAATTCACCACCAGCGTCAAGAATATCGATCTGTGGATGCTCAACGTGGAATACATGGTGAATACGACCGTCGACGAGACTTATTACGCGAAATCCCCATGGTACGACGTCAGTGGGCGGTACAATAACTCTGCTCCCGTCACGACCGTTACCGGGACAGTCATTGCGCCATTCAACAAGACGTCTCTCGGCAGATGCCCGAAGGAAGCGGATCACTTCGTCTCGGCCATCACCCCGCAGGAGATCTCGGAAGCGATCAGACGGATCTTCGCCAATATCGTGCAAAGCCCGCGTTTGACGAGGTAGCGGCTTACGCCCGGGCGAGCTGGAAAATTCCTGCTCGCCACTCGACATATCGGGCTTTCGCGTGTTTCGTGCGGCGCTTCGAACAGACCGGGATAAACACATGACACGCGGCGTCGCCGATTGGAAAGCCCCATCCATCGCAGAGTTGGAATCGGTTGCGGAGACCGCTTTCGCGGCCCTACCGGAGCGCTTCAAGGCGCTGTGCGAGGGCGTCGTCATCCGGGTCGAGGATTTCCCGGACGATGAGACGCTCGAGGACATGCAGTGCGAGACGGAATTCGACCTGCTCGGGCTGTTCCGCGGGCGCGGCCTCACACAGGGCGCCCATCTCGACGAGACCGGCGCGCCGCCGAACATGATCTGGCTTTATCGCCGGCCCATCCTCGACTTCTGGGCCGAGGGTGAAGATACGTTGGGCGAGATCGTCACCCATGTCCTCGTGCATGAGATCGGCCACCACTTCGGCCTCTCCGACGAGGATATGGAGGCGATCGAGAAGAGCGAGGAATAGGGCCATATGGACCGCGCGCCTTCAGGCGCG
>JAWOLK010000068.1:0-9566 GCA_033853615.1 Beijerinckiaceae bacterium
CACTGGCGCGGCATGGCCGCCACGGTTGGCGTCAACTGGCTGGTGAAGCCATTCTCCATGGCGCTGCTCGGCTGGCTGTTCACTGGGACCCTGTTCCGCTCGATGCTGCCTGCGGACCAGATCGAATCCTACATGGCCGGGCTCATCCTGCTGGCCGCTGCGCCATGCACCGCGATGGTGTTCGTCTGGTCGAATCTCGTCGATGGGGAACCGCACTTCACCCTGTCGCAGGTCGCCCTCAACGACATCATCATGATCTTCGCCTTCGCGCCGCTCGTCGCGCTGCTGCTCGGCCTGTCCTCGATCACCGTGCCCTGGGAGACGCTGCTTCTGTCGGTCGGGCTTTATATCGTCGCGCCGGTCGTCGCCGCGCAAATCTGGCGCCGGGCGCTGATCTCGAAGGGAGGCCGCGCTTTGCAAAACACGCTGCGCGCGCTCGGGCCGCTCTCGCTGGTGGCGCTGCTCGCGACGCTGGTCATTCTGTTCGGCCTGCAGGGCGAGGCCATATTGCGTCAGCCGCTGGTCATCGCTTTGCTCGCGATCCCGATCCTGATCCAGGTCTATTTCAACGCGGCGCTGGCCTATCTGCTGAACCGAGAATTTGGCGTCGCCTGGCGCGTCGCGGGCCCGTCGGCCCTGATCGGCGCGAGCAATTTCTTCGAGCTGGCGGTCGCCACGGCGGTGAGCCTCTTCGGCTTCCAATCGGGCGCCGCTCTGGCGACGGTGGTCGGCGTCCTTGTCGAAGTGCCGGTCATGCTCTCTGTAGTCCGTATCGTCCGCCGTTCGCGTGGCTGGTACGAACGCGGGCGCGCCGGATAGCCAGCCACCAAAGGGGTCGGTCATGCAGGGCAAGAATCCATTCCGCCGCCATACCCCGGACGACGACCCGGCGCCGGGCACGCCCGGCACGGGAGAGGACATTTGTCCGGAATGCCACGGAACCGGCAAGCAGGCGGACCAAAAGACCGGCGAGCCGACGGCGCAAGCCTGCGAGCGCTGCGATGGGACCGGCCGGATCATAGAGGGGATCGGCGGCGGCTAGGCAGGCGAGCCGCGGATTTTCCGGGGCGGCGAATCCCTCCCCCGCAAGGGGGAGGGCGCCGGGCGAAGCCGGGTCGGGTTGGGGGTGCGCATCCCGCGCGTCGATCCGCGGAAAAGGCGCCGCCCGCCGCGCCCTCACGCCGGCGTAAACCGCTCGCTGTAGACGCGGGCGACCCCGGCCGTCTGGCAGACATGTTCGGTCGCCGCGATCAGCGCCGGCGGGCCGCAGACATAGACGTCGGGGCGCTCCTGCGTCTCTTCGAGCGCCCTGGCGAGCGCCTCGGCCGGCGTACCGGTAAAGCCCGGCCACGCCGCTTCCGGCTTCCAGACGCAGAGCGTCCCCGAAAAATCCGGCAGGCTGGCGTGCAATTCCTCCAGCGAGTCCTGCGCAAAAAACTCCTCCGCGCGATTGACGCCGAAGAACAGCCGGCAGGGCCGCATGTCGCCGAACTCCGCCATTTGCCGCAGCATCGACAACACCGGCGCAAGGCCGGTGCCGCCGGCGACGAACCAGCGCGGCGCGGGGCTTGCCTCATCCAGGGTGAATTGCCCCTGCGGCCCGCGCAGCAATAAAGCGTCGCCGGGCTGCGCCTTTTCTTTCAGATAGGTGGAAAAGGCGCCGTTCGGCTGGAGGCGGACGAGAAACTCGAGCCTCCCGTCCCAATTCGGCGTATTGGCGAGCGAGTAGCTGCGCTTGAATTCGGCGCCGGGCGGCGACAGCTCCATGAACTGGCCGGGGATGAATTGCGCGGCGCGGCCCTGCTCGGGATCGTCCTCATATTGCAGCACGAGCCGCAGCGCCGAGGAGCCCGCCGGCGCGATTTCGACGAGCCGCGCGCGCCGCTCCGGGATCGGCGCGAAACCGATCGCGGCCATGTCGTAGGGCGCTGCGAGTTCGACATCGCTTCGCGCATGGGCGCGGCACAGCAGAAGATCGCCCGCGTCGCGTTCCGCGTCGCTCAGCGCGGCGCTGCTGTAACTATCAAGCGTCACATCGCCGCTCTTGCGCGTCGTGCGGCAGGCGCCGCAGCCACCCTCGCGGCAGGAGGAGGGAAGATAAACATGCGCCCGCTCGGCGGCGTCGAGCAGCGTTTCCGACGGCTCGGCGTCGAAAGCGATCGCGGCGCCGTCGCGGGTGAGAAGAGCGACCTTGAACATCTCTCGGTTCCCATAAGGAGCGGACGCCCGAGGGCGTCCGCGTCAGGCGCATCAGGCGGCGCGGCTCAGCGCGGCGGCGATATCGGCTTTGGCCTCGGTGATCGGCTGAATGCCGAATTTCTCGACCAGCACATCGACCAGCGCCGGGGTGAGGAAGGCCGGCAATGTCGGGCCGAGCCGCACATTGCGGACGCCGAGCGCGAGCAGCGTCAGCAACACGGCGGCGGCCTTCTGCTCGAACCAGGAGACGATCAGCGACAGCGGCAAGTCGTTGACGCCGACGTTGAAAGCCTCCGCAAGTTTCGTCGCGACGACGAGCGCCGAATAGGCGTCGTTGCACTGGCCCATGTCGAGGAGGCGCGGCAGGCCGGCGACCGTGCCGAACTCCTGCTTGTTGAAGCGATATTTGCCGCAGCCGATGGTCAGGATCACCGTGTCTTGCGGGGCCTCATGCGCAAAGTCGCTGTAGTAGTTGCGCCCCGGCGCTGCGCCGTCGCAACCGCCGACCAAGAAGAAATGGCGGATCGCGCCGGTCTTCACCGCGTCGATCACCTTGTCGGCGACGCCGAGCACCGTGTCGCGGCCAAAGCCGATGGTGATCGTCTGTTGCGGCGCGTCCTCGGCAAAGCCCGGCAAGGCCAGCGCGGCCTGCACGACTTGGGCGAAATTCTCGTCGCCGATGTGGCGGATCCCCGCCCAGCCGACCGGCCCCGCGGTGAACAGGCGCCCGCGATAGCGCGCCTGCGGCTCGATCAGGCAATTCGAGGTCATGACGATGGGCCCGGGAAATTCCGCGAATTCCTTCTGCTGATCCTGCCAGGCGCCGCCGTAATTGCCGACGAGATGGGAAAAGGCCTTCAGCTTCGGATAGGAATGGGCCGGCAACAGCTCGCCATGCGTATAGACGTTGATTCCCTTGTCCTTCGTGGCTTCGAGGATCGCATGAAGATCCTTCATGTCATGGCCGGAGACGAGGATCGCCTTGCCCTTCACCGGCGTGACGCGCACTTGCGTCGGAGCCGGCGTGCCGAAAGTCCCGGTGTTGGCGGCGTCGAGCGCCTCCATGGCGAGGAAATTGGCGCGACCGAGCGCCAGCGCTTCATCGAGCAGCGGCCCAAGCTCTTTCGGCTCGCTGGCGAGGAGATCGAGCGCATGTTCCACCGCGGCGTAAATTGCGTCGCGTTCCTGGCCCAGCACCCGCGCATGATGCGCATAGGCGCAGACGCCCTTGAGGCCGTAGAGAACCAGCGCGCGCAGGCCGACGAGGTCCTCGCCGAGCGTCTCGACGTCTTTCTTGATCGCCGCCTCGCCCGCCTGCGCCAGCAGGCCGCGCATATCGGGCGCCGGAACGAAAGCGGCGGCGCCTGCAAACTTCCGCGGCTCTGCGCCAGCAGCGCGGGCGGCGGTTTCATAGAGCGCCTTGGCGCGGTCGCGGATCTGCGCCGCGGCCTGGATCATCTCCACGAATTTCATTGCGTTGAAATTGACGTTTGTCAGCGTGGTGAAGAAGGCGAAGAGAATGAAGCGGTCGGCTTCCGCGTCTGTCGCGCCGAAACCGCGCGCGTGGTGCAGATATTGGCCGATCCCCTCGCACAGATGCAGCAGAACGTCTTGCAGATCGGCGGTCGCAGCGTCCTTGCCGCACATGCCTTTCGTGCTGGCGCAGCCGGCGCCCGCCTCGGATCGATAGGTCTGCTCGCATTGATAACAGAACATCGGCCTCTCCCCACTTTCGCCTTGTCGAAATCGGCGCTCCATTTGGCGCGCTCAATTCGGTATCAAGAATGCGTATTTAATCGCGCGAAAGTCAAGCCGCGGGGCTGTACGGAGAAACCGGTGTATTTCAGTTGGTTAGATCGAGCGCGGGAAAAGCGCCGGATTTTTCCAGACAGTCGCTCAGCGTGAAGCGGTCGAGTTCCCTTAGAAACCCTTGCTGTGCGCGGGCGAGCATGGCCTTCAGTCGGCACCGCGGCAAAAGCGCGCAGTTGCTGCCCTCGGCGCTGAAACATTCGACGAGCGGCTGATCGTCGAGCGCGCGAATGACATCGCCGATGCGAATGTCGCGGGCGTCGCGCGCCAGCCGCACGCCGCCCTGGGCGCCGCGGATTCCCTCGACAAATCCGGCGGCGGCGAGTTGCTGCAGCACTTTCGCCATATGGTGCCGCGACACGCCGAAATGATCGGCGATCGTCGTCGCGCTGAGAATCTCCGGGTTGCGGTCGGCGAGAAGGATCAGCGCGCGCAGGCCGAAGTCGGTGAAATTGGTGAGACGCATGAGGCTATATTAACACGGTATCGAAAGTTCCGAAAATGCGACGCCGTCGCAGGGCGGGCGCATAGGCGCGACGAACATGCTATGAGCGGGCGGGGCGGCGAAAGAGAACAGGGCATGAGCGCAAGAAACTTGGGCGAGACGGCAGGCGTCCTCTCCAGCCGGCAAATCGGCGAGCTGTTTGCGACCGGAGCCATTCGCGCCGGGGCGCCGCTCGCGCCGACGCAAATCCAGCCGGCGAGCCTCGATCTGCGGCTCGGCCCCAAGGCCTATCGCGTGCGGGCGAGTTTTCTGCCCGGCCGCAGCCGCACCGTCGAGGAGCTTCTCTTAGCGCTCACCTATGACGAAATCCCGCTCGATGGTCCGGGCGCCGTGCTGGAGCGCGGCTGTTTCTACGTGGTGCCCTTGCAGGAGAGCGTCGCGCTGCCCGAGCGCGTGTCCGGCGCCGCCAATCCGAAAAGCTCGACCGGCCGGCTCGATATTTTTACCCGCCTCATCACCGATCGCGGCGACCGTTTCGATCTCGTCGAGCCGGGCTATCGCGGGCCGCTCTACGCCGAAGTCTCTCCGCGCAGCTTTTCGGTGCGCGCCCGCGCCGGCTCGCGGCTCAACCAATTGCGTTTCCGCCTGCACGAACAAGACGCGCCGCCGCAGACGCATTTTCTGCTCTCGGACACGGAGCTGGCCGCGCTGCATCTGCGCACGCCGCTGGTCGACGGGGCGCTGAACCTGCGCGACGGCGTCGTGCTGCGCGTCGCTTTGTCCGACATCGGGCCGGTCGTCGGCTATCGCGCGCAAAAACACACCGACGTCATCGACGTCGACCGCATCGGCGCCTATCGCGTCGACGATTTCTGGGACCGGCTGCCGGCGCGCGCCGATAAGCGGCTCATTCTCGATCCCGGCGATTTCTATATTCTCGCCTCGCAGGAACGCCTCTGCATTCCGGCCGATCTTGCCGCCGAAATGGCGCCGATGGACGCCGCCATCGGCGAATTTCGCGTGCATTACGCGGGGTTTTTCGATCCCGGCTTCGGCGCGACGCCGCAGGGGCGCCCGGGAAGCCGCGCAGTGCTGGAAGTGCGCAGC
This sequence comes from Beijerinckiaceae bacterium, assembly GCA_033853615.1. Taxonomy (GTDB): domain Bacteria; phylum Pseudomonadota; class Alphaproteobacteria; order Rhizobiales; family Beijerinckiaceae; genus Methylosinus. The sequence goes on from JAWOLK010000068.1 coordinate 5,561, forward strand.
CGCGAAGTGCCTTTCGTTCTCGAAGACGGGCAGTTCATCGGCCGGCTCGTTTACGAGCGCATGGCCGAAAAGCCCGGCGCGCTCTATGGCGCGGCGGGCCTCTCCAATTATCAGGGGCAGGATCTAAAACTGTCGAAACATTTCGCCGCGCCGTGAGGCGGCCGCGAAACCGCCCTCAGCGCGTCGCGCGCAGCAGCGCCTTGCCCTTCTTCGATTTGAATTCTTTCGCGTCCAGCGTCCCGTCGTTGTCGGGGTCCGCGTCCTTGAACAGCGATTCGACCGCGCCCAGGAATTCGTCCTTGCTCAGCGTGCCGTCATTGTCCGGGTCGGCGGATTTGAACTCTTTCTTGGACAGACGGCGGCCGACTTCCTTGCGGTCGAGCGTGCCGTCATTGTCCTTTTCGAGCTTGCCGAACAGCTCTTCCGCCGACTTCTTGATCTCGGTGAGATCGACAGTGCCGTCGTTGTCGGTGTCGAGCGTCGCGACCGGCGAGGCGCCTTTCTTGGCGAGAGCCGCGGGGGGCGCGGCGACGAGCGCGCTCGCAAGCGCGAGGGCGCCCAGAATAACCAGCTTCTTCATAAAGGCCTCCATTGGGCGCAACGCCCAAGCTTACGCTCGGTGCTTAAACAGGCGGGCGCGCTTTGTCCATCACCCGAAGCGCGCGCCGAGCCGCGCGATCGCCAGCGCCCGGGAAAGATCGCGCGCCAGCTCGGCTTTTTGATCAGGGCCGAGGAAAGAGCCGATCTCCACGCGCTCGCCGCGCGAAACCAGCGCCACCTGCTCGGCCCCATATTCTTCGTGGACTTTCTCTTCCAGCCGGACCCAGGAGGGGTTGAAGCGCCACTCCCGCCGTCGCCCGTCCGCGCCGGTCCGGGTGAAGACCAGCTCCAGCGGCGTCACATCGACCGTCTCATAGGCGCGGGCCGAGCGAAAGCTTGCGGCGAAGGCGATGTAGAGCCCCAGCACGTCGAGCCCGAGGAACCCCACGACCGGCCAGGCGCCGAGGAAAACGAAGGGTAGCGAGCACAGGGCGCTGGCGATGGCGAAAACGACGATCAAGCGCTTCACCGTCGCCGGGGAGAGGGACCGGTGCGGCGTCAGCCGCCGCGCAAAAATGCTCTGCGTCAAAGGATCGGACAAAGGAGCCGCCGTCATGTTCGCTTCCGCCGCTTCCATGGTTTGATTATAACGCGGACATGGCAAAGCGACAGGTCGCAAGCGCGCGCAGGACTCCCGTACGCAGCAGCCGCGAGGCCGCGCGGATCGAGGAGATCTTCGCCCGCTTCGCGGCGGCGAATCCACACCCGAAGGGCGAGCTGCTCCACACCAATCCTTACACGCTGCTCATCGCCGTCGTGCTCTCCGCCCAGGCGACCGACGCCGGCGTCAACAAAGCGACGCCGGCGCTCTTCGCCGTCGCCGACACGCCGCAGAAAATGCTGGCGCTCGGCGAGGAGCGGCTGCGCGATTACATAAAAACCATCGGGCTCTATCCGACCAAGGCCAAGAACGTCATCGCCCTGTCGCGGCTTCTGGTCGAGCGGCACGGCGGCGAAGTCCCCTGCGACCGCGCGGCGCTGGAGGCCCTGCCCGGCGTCGGCCGCAAGACCGCCAATGTGGTGCTGAACATCGCCTTTCATCAGCCCGTGATCGCGGTCGACACGCATATCTTCCGGGTGTCGAATCGCGTGCCGATCGCCAAGGGCGCGACGGTGGAGGCGGTGGAGCAGGGGCTCGAGACGGTCGTCCCGGCGCCTTACCTGCTGCATGCGCATCACTGGCTGATTCTGCACGGGCGCTACATCTGCAAAGCGCGCAAGCCCGAATGCTGGCGGTGCCTGATCGAGGATTTGTGCCGCTACGGCGACAAGACGCCGGCGCCGGGGACGCCCGAGCCGAAGAAGGCGGCTCGGAAAGCGTGAGGCCGGCTAACCCTGCGGCGTCGCGCCGCCGAAGCCGAAGAGGCCGCGCATCGCGCCGAGGAAACCTTTGCGCGGGGGAGGCGGCGGAGCCTCGACCTCGGCCGCCGCCGCGGCCTCCCAATCGGCGAGCGCCCGCAGGATCAGCGGCGTGAGCGCCATCGCCTCTTCAAAGGCGATCCAGCCGCCCTGCCGGCGCAGATCGAGATAGGCGCGCAGCGCTTCGGCCTCGGCGGGCATGCCCTCGGCAAAAAGGTGATCGGCGGCGCGCTCGACCGCCGCCGCATCCTGCAAAGCGTCGGCGGTCTCGGCCGCTTCCGCCGCCTGCGCCGCGCCGGATAGGGTCAGCCGCGCGGCGAGCGCGCGCTCGGGATGCTCCAGTTCCGTCAGAAGGCGGAGCAGGCGCTGCTGCGCGGCGAAATCGGCGTCGGCGGGAACGAGCCCCTCGGCGTCGAGGGCGCGCGCCAGGCGCCAGAGCAGCGGCGGCCGCGCGCGCTCGGCCGTGACGGCGAGCGGCGCCGGCGCGCAATTTGCGAGCGCCGGGCGGCGCATCAGCAGCGCCGCGAGGGAAGGGTCGGCGCGATAGGCGCCGTAGCCGCCGATGCGTTGCAGCGCGGCGCGCTCCTCGGGGCTCGCCTGGGCCACCAGCGCCGCAAAGCTCGACGCGGCCAGCGGCTCGAAAATCTCCCAGGCGCCGGCGGCCTCGATGCGCCCGTCGAAATCCGCCCGGGCCAGCGCGCCATTGAGCGCGGCGGCGAGTTTTTCGCGCCGCCCGTAAAGGCTTGCGGCGCGCTCGGCCAGCGAGCGGGTGATCGGCGCGGTCGGGGCGTGCGCCTCATCGGCGGCGCGGCGCATAATCTCGTCGAGCAGCGCATCGTCCTCGGCGATGCGGCGCGGCTTCAGCCCGTCGGCCTCGACCCGGAACAGGCGGATGTAGGGCGCGCCGCCCGGATCGACCGGCGCCACGCCAAAATCGCCGGAGTCGGCGGCTGCGCCGACGAGGCCCACTTCGTCGCCGAGCGCGGCGCCGTAAAAATCGATCTCGAGCGCCGCGCCGAGGCCCGGCGTCGCCGGTTCGGAAATGCGCCGCACGACGAAGCCGTCGCAGGCGACGTCCTCGGGACTGACGATCAGCCTGAGCAAATTGCCGACGACGATCGACTCGGGCGGCTCCACCGCATCCGGGTGCTCGGTCGGCTCGCCCGTCGCCTGGCGGATGTCGTCGAAGGTCAGCGGATCGATGATCGGCTCGCCGGCGTCGCGTTGCTCGCGCATCCAGTCGCGCAGGCGCCGGCGCTGGTTCATGACGAGGACGACCGAGGCGCGGTTCAGCATCGCGGCGCTCTCGTCGAGCGAATCGGGGACGCGCAGGCGCAGCGCGACGCGGGGGGCGCCGTTCTCGCGCAGCCAATGGTCCATTATCGCGAAGGGGGCGGCGCGCCCGTCCGGGACGGCGCTTTCGTCGAGGGCGCCCGCCTCCAGCACGATGCGGCTCTGGAAGGCCGGAAAAACCCGCCGCGCCGGCCATAATTGCGCGAGCCGCGCCGCGCCGTCGCGCCGCTCCAGCGCGCGCCTCTGGCCGAAGGCCCAGACGAGCCGCGGCCCCGCCTGCGTGATTTCCTCGCGCGCGAAACGCTCGAAATCGCCGCGGGCGGAGAGCGCCGCGACGCGGAACTGCGCCGGGGAGGCGGCGCCCGCCTCGGCCAGCGCGGCGAGCAGCAGCCGCCATTCGCCGGCTTCCTTGTCGCCGGTCAGCGCAAGGCGAAGCTCGGCGCCGTCCGGCGCGCGCAGGCTGATGAAGAGGTGATCCTTCGGCAGTTCGATCAGGCAATGGCCGCAACGCCAGCGCGCGGCGTCTATGACGTCGATCAGCGCGACATGGTGCGAAAAACTCGGGTCCGGCGCCGCGGCGACGAGCAGATCGGGCCGCGCGGCATAGGCCGGCCCGCGCTCGGGCGCATCAAAAAACCCAAGCGCCAGCGCGCTTTCGCCATCCCAGAACGCGTCGAGCTGTTCCCGCCACATGCACATGCCCGTTGGTTTGAGGGCGCACCATAGCCTGTTCCGGCGCCGGCGCAAAACGGGG
>JAWOLK010000069.1:0-11899 GCA_033853615.1 Beijerinckiaceae bacterium
GCCGCCTCGATCTTGGTGCGCATCCCGCCGCGCGAATATTGCGAGGCGGCGCCCCCGGCCATCGCCTCGATCTCGGCGGTGACGCGGGGCACGACGGGGATCAGCTCCGCCTTCGGGTCCTGGCTCGGCGGGGCGGTGTAGAGCCCGTCGACGTCGGAGAGCAGCACGAGGAGATCGGCGCTCGCCATGGTCGCGACGCGGGCGGCGAGCCGGTCATTGTCGCCATAGCGAATCTCGGCGGTGGCGACCGTGTCGTTCTCATTGATGATCGGCGTCGCGCGCAGATTGAGCAGACGATTCAGACATTCGCGGGCGTAGAGATAGCGGCGGCGCTCTTCGGTGTCGCCGAAGGTGACGAGAATCTGCCCCGCGGCCATGCCGCGATCGGCGAGAACCTCGGCCCAGGTGCGGGCGAGCGCGATCTGGCCGACCGCCGCCGCCGCCTGGCTGTCCTCCAGCGGCAAGGGGCCGTTCGGGAGGCCGAGCACGCTGCGCCCGAGCGCCACGGAGCCGGACGAGACGACGAGCACGTCCGCGCCGCGCCGATGCAGGGCGGAAAGATCGTCCGCGAGGCGCTCCAGCCACTCGCGCTTCACGGCCGCCTGCTTCGGGTCGACGAGCAGCGAGGAGCCGACCTTGACGACGATGCGGCGAAAGGATTCGAGCGAGGGCGTGTTCACGGGCGAAGAATTTTCCAACGCGCGCAAGGCGGGCGCGTCTCTCTCGGGGATGATGAAAAAGCTGCGGGACCGGCGCAAGGCCAAGGCCGCCGGCCCCGGGCTTTGCGCCAATGCGCGGCTCTGTCCCACTTTTGACGCGCCTTGGCAAGGGCGCCGCCAGCATACGGAGGGCGCCGCCAGCATGACGAAGGGCTCCGCCGGCGAGCGCCGCCGCCTGCCGAGCTTGAAGGACGCGCGCCCTTGCGATTTAGATGCCGCTGGTTTGTTACGGAAGGATCTGACGCTTTGGACGACGCAGCTTACGTCAATGGGGAGTTCACGCCGCTTGGTGAAGCGCGCGTTTCCATCCTCGACCGCGGCTTTCTCTTCGGCGACGGGGTCTATGAGGTCGCCGCCGTGCTCGACGGCAAGCTCATCGACAATGAGGCGCATCTTGCCCGGCTCGAACGGTCGCTGCGCGAATTGGCGCTCCCCTGCCCCGCGCCGCTCGCCGAGATTGCGGCTCTGCAGAAACAGCTCGTCGCCCGCAACCGGCTCGCCGAGGGAATTGTCTATGTGCAGATCACGCGCGGCGTCGCCGAGCGTGAATTCGGCTTTCCGAAGGACGCGGCGCCGACGCTGGTCATGTTCACGCAAAGGAAGACGATCATCGACGCCCCGGCCGCGAAGACCGGCGTCGCCGTAAAGACCGTGCCGGATCTGCGCTGGGCGCGGCGCGACGTCAAGAGCGTCGCTTTGCTGGCGCAGGTGCTGGCGAAACAAGCGGCTGTTGAGGCCGGCTGCCAGGAAGCCTGGATGGTCGACCCGCAAGGCCTCGTGACCGAAGGCTCCTCATCGACGAGCTTCATCATCACCAAGGCCGGCGCGATTCTCACCCGCCCGAACTCTGCCGCGATCCTGCCGGGATGCACCCGCGCGGCGCTGGCGACCCTCGCGGGACAGAGCGGGCTGACGATCGAAGAGCGGCCTTTCTCCGTCGCCGAGGCGCTCGCGGCGGCCGAGGCTTTTCTCACCAGCGCCTCGACCTTCGTGACGCCGGTCGTGTCGATCGACGGCGCGCCGGTCGGCTCAGGGACGCCCGGCGCGCTGACGCGGCGTCTGCGCGAGATCTACATCGACTTCGCCCGCGCGACAGCCGCGTGAGCCCGCCGGGTGGATGCCGCGCGCGGGCATGACGGCGAACGATGCAGAGGCGGGTTGCGCGAGGCCGTTTGCACAGGGCTGGGGCGCCAAGTCCAAAGCGAGGCGCCCCCCGCGTCATGGCCGGGCTTGTCCCGGCCATCCACGCCGAGACGTTTCGCAGACGGCGGGCAATGCCGCGCCCCGCCACGTGGATGCCCGCGACGCGCGTGGGCGCCGGTTGTCCGAAAATGCACTTGCTGGCGCGCGCCGCCGCGCATAAATCCGCGGGACGGGCTAGACCCGGAGAGGAACGGCCCGAGGGCGCGATGGACAACGAACAAAACACGCGGTCGATGCACGCAACGACGATCGTGCTGGTCAAGAAGGGCGGCAAGACAGTCATCGCCGGCGACGGGCAGGTGAGCCTCGGCCAGACGATCATGAAGGGCAACGCCAAGAAGGTCCGCCGTCTCGGCAAGGGCGACGTGATCGCGGGCTTCGCCGGCGCGACCGCCGACGCCTTCACGCTGTTCGAGCGGCTGGAGAGCAAGCTCGAGCAATATCCGGGGCAATTGACGCGCGCCTGTGTGGAGCTCGCCAAGGATTGGCGCATGGACCGCTATTTGCGGCGGCTCGAGGCGATGATGCTCGTCGCCGACAAGGACGTCGGGCTCGTGCTCACAGGCTCCGGCGACGTGCTGGAGCCCGAGGCGAATGAATATGGCGCGGTCTCGGCCATCGGCTCGGGCGGCAATTACGCGCTGGCGGCGGCCCGCGCGCTGCTCGAAACGCCGCAGGACGCGGAGACGATCGCCCGGCGCGCCATGTCGATCGCGGCTGATATTTGCGTCTACACGAACCATAATATCGTGGTCGAGATCATCTAGCGGCGCGTTTCCCGCCTGCCGGCACAAGCGAGACAAGGAAAAAATATCATGGCGGATTTTTCGCCCCGCGAGATCGTATCCGAGCTTGATCGTTACATCGTCGGCCAGGGCGACGCGAAGCGCGCCGTCGCCATAGCGCTGCGCAACCGCTGGCGGCGCCTGCAGCTCGAAGGGCAGATGCGCGAAGAGGTTCTGCCGAAGAACATTCTGATGATCGGCCCGACAGGCTGCGGCAAGACCGAGATCGCGCGGCGCCTCGCCAAGCTCGCCAATGCGCCCTTCCTCAAGGTCGAGGCCACGAAATTCACCGAAGTCGGCTATGTCGGCCGCGACGTGGAGCAGATCGTGCGCGATCTCGTCGAGGTGGCGATCCATCTCGTCAAGGAACGCCGCCGCAAGGACGTCGAGGCGCGGGCGCAGCTCGCGGCCGAGGAGCGCGTGCTCGATTCGCTCGTCGGCCCCGCCGCCTCGCCGCAGACGCGCGAGACATTCCGCAAGCGTTTTCGCGCCGGCGAGCTGGACGACAAGGAGATCGAGATCGAGATCGCCTCGAGTGGACCGAGCACGCCGATGTTCGAATTGCCGACCATGCCGGGCGCAAATGTGACGGCCTTTTCGATCGGCGATATTTTCGGCAAGGCGTTGCAGGGCCGCGCCAAGCCGCGCAAATTGCTGGTCAAGGACGCGATCCCGCCGCTCGTCGCCGAAGAGAGCGAGAAGCTCATCGACCAGGAGGCGAGCATCCGCGAGGCGATCCACGAGGTCGAAAACAACGGCATCGTCTTCATCGACGAGATGGACAAGATCTGCGCTCGCGAGGGTCGCAGCGGCGCCGACGTCTCGCGCGAGGGCGTTCAGCGCGACCTGCTGCCGCTGATCGAGGGCACGACGGTGACGACGAAACACGGGTCGGTCAAGACGGACCATGTGCTGTTCATCGCCTCCGGCGCCTTCCATGTCGCGAAGCCGTCCGATCTTCTGCCGGAATTGCAGGGCCGCCTGCCGATTCGCGTCGAGCTGGCCTCGCTGAACGAGGAGGACTTCCGCCGCATCCTCACCGAAACCGAGGCCTGCCTGACCAAACAATATGTCGCGCTGATGGGGACGGAGGGCTTAATGCTCGAGTTCGCCCCTTCCGCGGTCGAGGCGATCGCCAAGGTCGCCGTGCAGGTCAACACCTCGGTCGAGAACATCGGGGCCCGGCGTCTGCAGACGGTGATGGAGCGCGTGCTGGACGACATCAGCTTCTCGGCCTCGGACCGGTCCGGCGACAAAATCGTCGTCGACGGGGCCTATGTCGAAAAACACATCGGCGACCTCGCCAAGAACCGGGACTTGAGCCGCTTCATCCTGTAAGCCGGGGTCTCATGCGCACAGCGCCGGCGCGGCACTTGCGCCGGCGCGTCCGCATTGCCATAAGAGCCCCCTGTCCCTCGACTTCGGCGTCATACATGGCTAAGTTTCAAGAGCGCGTCTTCTCGGGCGTGCAATCCACCGGCAATCTGCATCTCGGCAATTATCTCGGCGCGATCGTCAAATTCGTCGAGATGCAGAAGAGCTACGACTGCCTCTATTGTGTCGTCGATCTGCACGCGATCACCGTGCCGCAGGACCCGATCGCGCTGCGGCAGAACACGCGCGAGATCGCCGCGGCCTTCCTCGCCTGCGGCATCGATCCGGTGAAGAACATCGTCTTCAACCAGAGCCAGGTGGCCGAGCACGCGGAACTCGCCTGGGTGCTGAATTGCGTCGCCCGCATCGGCTGGTTGAACCGCATGACGCAATTCAAGGACAAGGCCGGCAAGGACCGCGAAAACGCGTCAATGGGTCTTCTCGATTATCCGGTGCTGATGGCGGCGGACATTCTTATTTATCGCGCGACGCATGTGCCGGTCGGCGACGACCAGAAGCAGCATTTGGAGCTTGCCCGCGACATTGCGCAAAAGTTCAACAACGACTTTTCCGAGTCGATCGCCCGCAACGGCTTTGGCGACGCCTTCTTCCCGCTGCCGGAGCCGCTGATCTCCGGCCCCGCGACGCGGGTGATGAGCCTGCGCGACGGCACGAAAAAAATGTCGAAATCCGATGCGTCAGATTATTCGCGGATCAATCTGTCCGACGACGCCGACCAGATCGCGCAGAAGGTGCGCAAGGCGAAGACCGATCCCGAGCCCCTGCCCTCCGAGGAAAAGGGCCTCGAAGGGCGCGCCGAGGCGGAAAATCTCGTCGGTATTTTCGCGGCGCTCTCCGGACGCACGAAGGGCGATGTGCTGCGCGATTTCGGCGGCGCCAATTTTTCGACGTTTAAAAGCGCGCTCGTCGATCTCGCGGTGACGAAACTCTCGCCGATCACCGCCGAAATGCGCCGGCTCAAGCAGGACGAGACCTATATCGACGATGTGCTGCGCAGCGGCTCCGAGCGCGCCCGGGCGCTCGCCCGCGAGAATATGAACGCGGTGAAGGACATCGTGGGGTTTCTGCGCTGAAGTGATGCGCAAAAGCCGCATCATGGCCGGGCTCGCGTCGTGGCCGGGCTTGTCCCGGCCATCCACGCCGCGGGCCCGCTCTGATGAGGAAAAGCCAGCGTCCTCGCTGCGGCTCGGCATGGACGCCCGGCGCAAGGCCGGCTTGCTAGCTTTGCGCTTCTAAACCCGCCGGCTTTGGCCCGCCGCTCGCCCAATCCAGTAACTCGACCGTGTGCACGACCGGCGTATTCGTCCCGGCGCCGATCTGGGCCATGCAGCCGAGATTGCCGGCGGCGATCACATCCGGCGACAGCGACGCGATATTTTCAACCTTGCGCGCCCGCAGCGCGCCGGCAAGTTCTGGTTGAAGCAGATTGTAAGTCCCCGCCGAGCCGCAGCAGATATGGCCCTCCGGCGCGGGAAAAACCGCGAAGCCCGCGCGCGTCAAAAGCTCCATCGGCAAGCTCGCGATCTTCTGCCCATGCTGCAGGGAGCAGGCGGAGTGATAGGCGACGCGCAATTTTCTCGCGTCGCCCGCCGGCGCATAATCCAGCAGCGCGACGATTTCGCTCACGTCCCGCGCAATGGCCGAAATCCGCGACGCCTTTTCGGCAAGCGGATCATTGCGGAACATGAAACCGTAATCCCTCACGCTCGTGCCGCAACCGGATGTGTTGATGACGATATGATCGAGCCCGCCGGTTTCGATCTCGCGCGTCCAGGCTTCGATATTGCGCCGCGCGAATTCGTGCGATTCATCCACCCGGCCGAGGTGATGCGGCAGCGCCCCGCAGCAGCCTGCGCCCGCGGCGACAACGACCTCGGCCCCGAGCCGCGTCAAGAGCCGCACCGTCGCCTCATTGATCTTCGTGTCCAGCACCGTCTGCGCGCAACCGGTCAACAAAGCGACGCGCAGTTTCTTTTCGCCCTCCGCGGCGAAAATCTGCGGGCGGTCGACCGCCGACGGGGCCGGGAGTTTCTTCGGCGCCATCTCCAGCATCGCGCGCAGCCGCGCCGGCAAGAGTTCGGCGAAAGGTTTGCCGAACCGAGCGAGTCGCAGGACGGCGCGAAAGAGCGCGGGACGCGGCAGCACGAAAGCGAGCAAAGCGCGCAGCGCCCGATCACCCGCGGGACGCTTGAAAGTCTTTTCGATATGGGCGCGGGCGTGGTCGACGAGATGCATGTAATGCACGCTCGACGGACAGGTGGTCATGCAGGACAGGCACGACAGGCAGCGGTCGACATGATGCGCGGTGCGCGCATCGGCGGCGCGCCCGTGCTCCAGCATTTCTTTGATGAGATAAATACGCCCGCGCGGACTGTCGAGCTCGTCGCCGGTCAAGAGATAGGTCGGGCAAGTCGCGGTGCAGAAACCGCAGTGCACGCAGGCGCGCAGGATTTTCTCCGATTGCGCCATGTCCGGATCGGCGAGCAGCGCCAGTGAAAATTGCGTCTGCATGTCAAAACTCCGCGCGCATGCGGCCGCGCTCCAGAATATGCGCGGGGTCGAAACTCTCCTTCACCCGAAGCGTCAGCGCCGCGAGCGCGGGCGGCTGCGGGTGAAACACTTCTACGCGCGACCGCACATCGGCGCTGGCGCGGATCAGGGTCGCATGGCCGCCGCGGGCGTTCACAATGTCGCGCAGGATCGGCGCCGCGGCGTCCGGCGATTCTTCGAGACACAGCCAGATCAGGCCGCCGGCCCAGTCGTAAAAATATGCGCGGAGCGCGACGCCCGCCGCCCGCAGGCCCGAGACAATCGCGAATCCCTCCGTCGGCGCGACCGAGACGCGCCAGACCTGTCCCGCCTCGCGCGCGACCGGCGCGGCGTCGCGCAGCGCCCGCCACAGCGCCGCCGAATCGGCGCGCGGCAAGAATTCGAACCGCCCCCCGAAGCCGGCGAGCGCTTTCTCCAGCGATTCGCGCCGGGCGGAGACGCTGATCTGCGGCCCTTCGAGACGCAAGGCCGCTGTGCAGCCGGGGAGCGCCAAAGGCGCCGCGCCCGACGGCAAGACGGCGAGAGACGAGACTTCATAAGCCGTGGCGGACGCCTGCCGCAGCGCGGCGAGGCTGTGCTCCTCGCTCAAGCCGCGCAGCAACAATGTTTGCTCGGTCTCGGCCTTGGGCAAGACCTTCAGCGTCGCCTCGGTCAGCGCCGCCAGCGTGCCATAAGAGCCGGTCACGAGCTTCGAGAGGTCGTAGCCGGTGACGTTCTTCATCACCCGCCCGCCGGATTTGATGATCTCGCCGCGTCCGGTGACGCAGCGAAAGCCGAGCAGATGATCGCGCGCCGCGCCCGCCTTGATGCGGCGCGGTCCGCTGGCGTTGACGGCGATCACGCCGCCGATCGTCGCGCCCGCGCTTGAACCGAGCAGCGCCCCGTAATCGATCGGCTCGAAGGCGAGCTGCTGGCCGCGCGACTCGAGCAAGGCCTCGATTTCCGCGAGCGGCGTCCCGGCGCGGGCGGTCAGCACCAGCTCCTCCGGCTCATAGAGCGTGACGCCGGAAAGCGCGCGCAGCGACAGCGCCGCCGCGGCCGGCGCGCAGCGGCCGAGCGTCGCCTTGGAGCCATTGCCGCGCACGGAGAGCGGCGCGCCCTCATCAAAAGCGGCGCGAATCGCCTCGGCCACGTCTCTCTCGTCGCGGATCGCCGCCCGTTCGACCAGCGTCACGTCAAAACCTCGGCAGATCGGGGAACGGCAGCGCGCCGCCAACGACATGCATCATGCCGAACTCGGCGCAACGGTGCAGCTCGGGGAAAACCTTGCCGGGGTTCAGCCGCCCGGCCGGATCGAAGGCGCATTTGACGCGCATCTGCTGAGCAAGGTCGATCTCGCTGAACATTTCGCCCATCAGGTCGCGCTTCTCGACGCCGACGCCGTGCTCGCCGGTCAGGACGCCGCCGACGGCGACGCAAAGGCGCAGAATATCGGCGCCGAGCCGCTCGGCGCGCTCCACGTCGCCGGGTTTCGAGGCGTCATAAAGGATGAGCGGATGCAGATTGCCGTCGCCCGCGTGAAACACATTGGCGACCTGCAGCCCGTGCTGCTGCGCCAGCTCGTCCATGCCGCGCAAGACTTCCGGCAGCTTGGCGCGCGGGATCGTGCCGTCCATGCACAGATAATCGGGGGCGATGCAGTTCACCGCCGGAAAGGCGTTCTTGCGCCCCGCCCAGAATTGCAGCCGCTCGGCCTCGCTCCGGGAAACCCTGGCCGTGGTCGCGCCCTCGGCGCGGGCGATTTTTTCGACCGCCGCGACGAGATAGTCGACTTCCGCCGGCGCGCCGTCCAGTTCGACGAGCAGGATCGCGCCGGCGTCGAGCGGATAGCCGCAGGGCTGGAAGCGCTCGACCGCATGGGCGGTTTTCTGGTCCATCATTTCGAGGCCGCCCGGAATAATTCCCGCCGCGATGATCGCGCCGACGCAGCGCGCGCCGGCCTCCACCGTCTCGAAGCCGAGCAGCAGGCACCGCGCTACGGGCGGCTTCTGCAGAATGCGCACCGTCACCTCGGTGACGACGCCGAGCAGCCCTTCCGAGCCCGTCATCAGGCCGATGAGGTCATAGGCGTCCGAATCGAGATGCTTGCCGCCGAGGCGGATCACCTCGCCGCCCATCAGAACGATTTCGAGGCCGAGGATGTTGTTGGTGGTCAGGCCATATTTCAGGCAATGCACGCCGCCGGCGTTTTCCGCGACATTGCCGCCGATGGAGCAGGCGATCTGCGAGGAGGGATCGGGCGCGTAATAAAAGCCCCTGTGCTCCACGGCCCTGGAAATGGCGAGGTTCTGCACGCCGGGTTGTACGCGCGCGCAACGATTCTCGTAGTCAACTTCGAGAATCCTGTTGAACTTCGACATGCCGAGCAGAATGCCGTCCTCGAGCGGCATGGAGCCGCCCGAAAGCGAGGTGCCGGCGCCGCGCGGCACGACCTTCACATTCATCTCGGCGGCGAGCGCCAGGATCGCGCTGACCTGCGCGACCGTCTCCGGCAGGACGACGACGAGCGGCAGCGCGCGATACATGGTGAAGGCGTCGCATTCATAGGCGCGGCGCGCCGTCTCGTCGGCGATGACGTTCTGCTTCGGCAGGATCGCCGAAAGCCGCGCGAGAAGTTCGTCGCGGCGGGAGAGAATCGCCGCCTCGGGAGCCGGCATCGACAGGGCCATGCGCGCAAAACCTTCATTCTTGTCATTTATTCTTGCGGCGAAACGCAACTTGGCGCGAAACGCGACGCCGCCTGTCCCCTAGCCCCGGCGCGCGCCGCGTGCAAGCCGCGCGCTGGCCCTACTCGCCGCCGCCGAGCGCGCGTCGGGCGCGGCCGATCGCCTCGGGCGCGAGCCGCTCCTCCTCGACAAAGCGCAGCAAGAGCTGCTCGTCCTGTGCGATATGATCGAGCACCGCGAGCTGAAGGGCGGGCATGTGCAAATTCGCCCGCAATTCGGACGGGTCGACGCCGGTCAGCGCAAGAAATCGTTCGATTCGCTCCATGTCCCGCGCTAAAAACATGAGCGCCGACATAGCTATGGATGCGGCTTCTTCAGCCGGGGGGACAGAGTCGCGGCCCCCGCGCGGTTCCTTTAAGATTTTCATTTCATAAATCTTCCCCTGTTAGGGGTGTCCGAGGAGACGGCGCTCACGGGTCCTCGCCCTGGCCGCCGAATCCGACTGAAAGAGCAGCGTCTGATGTCCAAGACCGTCCTCATCGTAGAGGATAATGAACTGAACATGAAGCTCTTCAACGATCTGTTGGAGGCGAACGGGCATGCGACGCTGCGCACCAAAAGCGGCCTCGAGGCCCTGGAGCTGGCGCGCGCCCATCGCCCCGATCTCATTCTGATGGACATTCAGCTTCCCGAAGTGTCCGGGCTAGATGTCACGCGCTGGCTCAAGGACGACCCGGAGCTACGCGGCATTCCGATCATCGCCATCACCGCTTTCGCGATGAAGGGCGACGAGGAGAAGATCCGCCAGGGCGGCTGCGAGGCCTATCTCTCGAAGCCGATCTCGGTGGCCAAATTTCTCGAGACGGTGAACGCCTTTCTGGCGCAAAAGTAAAGGCCAGGGATGACTGCGCGCGTCCTCATCGTCGACGATCTTCTTCCCAATCTGAAACTGCTGGAAGCCCGGCTCTCGGCCGAATATTTCGACGTCATCACCGCAACCAGCGGGATGGAGGCGCTGCGGCTGTGTCGCGAGGAAAGCTGCGACATTGTGCTGCTCGACGTGATGATGCCCGGCATGGACGGATTTGAAGTCTGCCGCCGCCTGAAGTCCGACCCCGAAACGATGCATCTCCCCGTCGTCATGGTGACGGCGCTGGATCAGCCGGCCGACCGCGTGCGCGGGCTCGAAGCGGGGGCCGATGATTTCTTGACGAAACCGGTCGACGAAATCGCGCTGATCGCCCGCGTGCGGTCGCTATCGCGCCTGAAGCTGACGCTCGACGATCTGCGGCTGCGCGCCGCCGCCTCGGCCAATCTCGTGGCGTGGGAGCCGGCCGGCGACGCGGGCGGCGACGGCCGCATCCTGCTCGTCGAGGACCGGCCGAGCTCGGCCGAGCGCATCTGCGCCGTCTTGAGGGACCTCCACCGGGTGGAGATCGAGACCAAGGCGCAAGAGGCGGTGTTCCGCGCCGCCGAGGACGACTACGACGCGATGATCGTCAGCCTGACGCTCGCCGATTTCGACGCGCTGCGGCTGTGCGGCCAGCTCCGCTCGCTGGAGCGCACGCGCGCTCTGCCTATTCTGCTGCTCGCCGATCCCGAGGATCGCGCGCGGATTCTGCGCGGGCTCGACCTCGGCGTGAATGATTACGTGCTGCGGCCGATCGATCGCAACGAGCTCATCGCGCGCATCCGCACCCAGCTACGGCGCAAGCGTTACGCGGACAGCCTGCGCGAGACGATGCAGGCGGCGATCGAGCTGGCGATCGTCGATTCGCTCACCGGCCTCAACAACCGCCGCTATCTGGAACGACAGCTCGCCGTTGCGCTCGACGAGGCGGCGCACACCGGCCGGCCGCTGTCCTTGATGATTCTCGACATCGACCACTTCAAATCGGTGAACGACACCTACGGCCACGACGCCGGCGACGCGGTTTTGAAGAGCTTCGCGCAGCGAATCCGGCGGGCGGTGCGCGGCGCGGACCTCGTCTGCCGGCTCGGCGGCGAGGAATTCGTCATCGTCATGCCGGGAGCGCCGCTGACGCTCGCGCAAAAAATCGCCGAGCGGATCCGCGCGACGATAGAGGCGCAGCCCTTCGCCCTCGCGGCGCAGGCGCAGCCGATTGCAGTCACCACCTCGATCGGGCTCGCCGAGCGCGGCGAGGACGCCAACGCGGAGGCCTTGCTGCGCCGGGCCGACGCAGCGCTTTATGCTTCAAAGAGCGCCGGCCGCAATCGGGTGACAGCGGCAGCCGCCTGAAAGAAAAATCGTCTGACCTCGCAAATTGGCTTGCAGCGGCGCGCAGGCTGAACTATACACCGCTCATCGACGGCGGCGACGCCGGACGAAACGGCTCCCTCCCCAAAGGGAACGCCAAAAACGTGGGGCCATAGCTCAGTTGGGAGAGCGCTTCAATGGCATTGAAGAGGTCGTCGGTTCGATTCCGTCTGGCTCCACCAAATAGTCCAAGCGATTAAACAGCTTGCCTTCTCCCTGAAATCCAGTCCGTCACACTGCTGTCACAGCGACAGGCAGGCTATGGCGACTTGCAGGAAGCGTGGGTCCAAGTGGCAGGTTCAG
>JAWOLK010000070.1:0-13758 GCA_033853615.1 Beijerinckiaceae bacterium
AGAGCAAGCTCGGCGAGGGCGCGCTGTTTACGGTGCGCCTGCCCTCGGCGGGGAGGGAAATGGAGGGGTAGGGAGTTCGGAAGCTGCCCTTTTCCGCTACATTGCTTTGAGCATCGGCCTTCTCGTCACGAACTGGTTCATGTTTGCAAAGCATGGGCCTAGCGGCGCGGCCAAGTTGGCAAAGGCCCTCGCTATCTTCAGCGTGGTCGACCCCACGCGTTCGGTTCGCGCAAACGCCCACGGCGTCGGGCGCCGCGCCGTGTCACAAAAGCTTCATCCCGATGTCATAAATCCCTAGTGCGCTGTAATTACAAACTGCGCGCGACGCGGTCTTGCGTTTCGTAATCCGTTCCTGATCGAAAGAGACATCCTCATGAACTTTGGCATTCTGAAGCGGGCCGCCGTCGCGGCCGTCGCGGCGCTCGCCGCGAGCGCCGCCATCGCGCTCGATATTTCCGGCGCCGGCGCGACTTTTCCTTACCCGATCTATTCGAAATGGGCGGATATGTATAAGAAAGAGACCGGCAACGGCCTCAATTACCAATCGATCGGCTCCGGCGGCGGCATCAAGCAGATCAAGGCCCGCACCGTCACCTTCGGCGCTTCCGACCAGCCGCTGAAGCCCGAGGATCTCGAGGCCGCCGGCCTCACCCAGTGGCCGCAGGTGATCGGCGGCATCGTGCCGGTCGTCAATCTCGACGGCGTCGGCGCCGGCGAGCTGGCGCTGAACGGCGACGCGCTCGCAAAAATCTTCCTCGGCGAAATCACGAGCTGGGACGACGCCGCGCTGAAAAAGCTCAATCCGAAGGCGAAGCTCCCCGCCCAGCCGATCGCCGTCGTCCATCGTTCGGACGGCTCCGGCACGACCTTCAACTTCACCAATTATCTCTCCAAGGTCTCGGCCGACTGGAAGTCGAAGGTCGGCGAGAATTCGGCGGTCGAGTGGCCGGTCGGCATCGGCGCCAAGGGCAATGAGGGCGTCGCCAATAATGTCGCCAACACGAAGGGCGCCATCGGCTATGTCGAATACGCCTACGCCAAGCAGAACAAGCTGAACTTCACCAAGATGGTGAACAAGGACGGCAAGATCGTCGCGCCGACTTCGGAGAGCTTCCAGGCCGCCGCCGCCAACGCCGATTGGGCGAAGTCGCCGGGCTTCTACCAGATCCTCACCGACGAGCCGGGCGCCAAGTCCTGGCCGATCACCGCCGCGACCTTCATCCTGCTGCCGAAGCAGCCGCAGGACGAGGCCGCCGCGAGCGAGGCGCTGAAATTCTTCGGCTGGGCCTTCGCCAAGGGCGGCAAGGCGGCCGAGGAGCTGGACTATATCCCGATGCCGAAGACCGTCGTCGAGCTGATCAAGAAGAGCTGGACGGCCAATGTCAAAGGCGCCGACGGCAAGCCGCTCACGCATTGACCGGCGCTACGCCTTCTTGTGAGATGAACCATTGTCGCCCAAGGGCCTGGCCCCAAGGGCTTCGCCAAAGGGGCGGCAATGGACGTGAGAGCCGCCGTGACAGAACAAGCAGAGGGTGATGACGTGTCGGATTTGGCCCTGAGCGAGGCGCTGGCCGCAGCGCCGGCGCCGCAACCCGTGACCCGCGAGCGGGCGCTCGCGCGTCTCGCGCTTTTCGACCTCGTCTTCCTGCACCTCACGCGCAGCGCGGCGATCATCGTGCTGTTGCTGCTCGGCGGCGTCATCGTTTCGCTGATTTATGGCTCGCTGCCGGCCATCAAGGCCTTCGGCTTCGGCTTCCTCGCCTCGCAGGCGTGGAACCCCGTCACCGACGCTTTCGGCGCGCTCGCGCCGGTCTATGGCACGATCGTCACCTCGATCATCGCCATGCTGATCGCCGTGCCGGTCGGGCTCGGGATCGCCTTTTTCCTCACCGAGCTTTGCCCGCATGCGCTGCGCCGGCCGATCGGCGTCGCGATCGAGCTGCTCGCCGGCATCCCGTCGATCATCTACGGCATCTGGGGCCTGTTCGTCCTCGCGCCCTTTCTCCAGCAGCATGTGCAGCCGGCGCTGATTTCCGCCTTCAAGGGCGTTCCCGTGATGTCGACGCTGTTCGCCGGCCCGCCCTAGGGCATCGGCCTGCTGACCTCGGGCTTCATTCTGGCGATCATGGTGCTGCCTTTCATCGCCTCGATCTCGCGCGACGTGTTCGACACCGTGCCGATCGTGCTGAAGGAGGCCGCCGCCGGCCTCGGCTGCACCACTTTCGAAATCCTGCGCAACGTCGTGCTTCCCTACACCCGCGTCGGCGTCATCGGCGGCGTGATGCTCGGGCTCGGCCGGGCGCTCGGCGAGACGATGGCGGTCACTTTCGTCATCGGCAATGCGCATAAGATTTCCGGCTCGCTGCTCGCGCCGGCGACGACGATCTCGGCGACCATCGCCAATGAATTCACCGAGGCGGTCGGAGACGTCTATACGTCGGCGCTGATCGAGCTCGGCCTCATCCTCTTCGTTCTCACTTTCCTCGTTCTCGCCGCGGCGCGCTTCATGCTGATGCGGCTCGAACGCAAGGGCGCCTGATCATGCTGTCCCATTATGCGGCGCGGCGCCGCTCCAATTATGTCGCGACGGCGCTGTGCTGGGGCGCGGCGCTGTTCGGTCTCTCCTGGCTGCTGCTCATTCTCGGCGCGCTGGTCGTCAATGGCGCGCGCGGCCTGACGCTCGACGTCTTCACGCAGATGACGCCGCCGCCGGGCGGGGCCGGCGGCTTGCTCAACGCCATGGCCGGCTCTTTGATCATGAGCGTCATCGGCGTCGCGATCGGCACGCCGCTCGGCCTCCTCGCCGGCACCTATATGGCGGAATACGGCCGGCACTCGCGCCTCTCGACGCTCATCCGCTTCGTCAACGACATCTTGCTGAGCGCGCCGTCGATCGTCATCGGCCTCTTCGTCTACACGATCATGGTGGCGCGGATGGGCCATTTCTCCGCCGTTTCCGGCGCGGTGGCGCTCGCCATTCTGGTCGTGCCGGTGGTGTTGCGCACCACGGAAGACATGCTGCTGCTGGTGCCGGGCTCGCTGCGCGAGGCGGCGGCCGCGCTCGGCGCGCCGCGCGCTTATGTGATCCGCCGCATCGCCTATCGTGCGGCGAAATCGGGCCTCGTCACCGGCGTGCTGCTCGCCGTTGCGCGCGTCTCGGGCGAAACCGCGCCGCTGCTGTTCACCGCGCTGAACAATCAGTTCTGGAGTCTCGACCTCAACAAGCCGATGGCGAGTCTGCCGGTCGTCATCTTCCAATTCGCGCTCTCGCCCTACAAGGATTGGCAGCAGCTCGCCTGGACCGGCGCGCTGCTCGTCACCGCGACCGTGCTGACTCTCTCGGTTGTGGCGCGAACTCTGAGCCGCCAAAGGAAATCGAAATGACCCTCGTCGCGACGCGCGCCTCGGTGGAGGCGCCGGAGAAAGTCTCCGTCCGCAATCTGAATTTCTACTATGGCGACACGCATGCGCTGAAATCGATCTCGCTGCCGCTCTACGAGAACCGCGTCACCGCCTTCATCGGCCCGTCCGGGTGCGGAAAATCCACACTGCTGCGCGTGCTGAACCGCATGTACGATCTTTATCCGCGTCAGCGCGCGGACGGGGAGGTCATGCTCGACGGCGTCAATATTCTCGAGCCCCGCGTCGACGTGAACGCGCTGCGCTCGCGCGTCGGCATGGTGTTCCAGAAGCCGACGCCCTTTCCAATGTCGATTTACGAGAACATCGCCTTCGGCGTGCGGCTCTATGAGAAACTCGACAAGCGCACGATGGACGAGCGCGTCGAGCAGGCGTTGCGCGGCGCGGCGCTGTGGGACGAGGTGAAGGACAAGCTGCACATGAGCGGCCTCGGCCTGTCGGGCGGGCAACAGCAGCGCCTGTGCATCGCGCGCTCGGTCGCCGTGCAGCCGGAAGTTATTTTGTTCGACGAGCCGTGCTCGGCGCTCGACCCGATTTCCACCGCCAAGGTGGAGGAGCTGATCGACGAGCTGGCCGAGCGTTACACAATCGCCATCGTGACCCATAATATGCAGCAGGCGGTGCGCGTCTCCGATTACACGGCCTTTATGTATCTCGGCGAGCTGATCGAGTTCGGCGAAACCGACACCGTGTTCAATACGCCGAAAAGCAAGAAGACGCAGGATTACATCACCGGCCGCTTCGGCTGAGCGCGGACCGCGGCGGGGGAGGGATCGATTATGAGCGAACATATTGTCAAGGCCTATGACCGCGATCTGGAGGCGCTCGGACGGCGCATCGCAGAGATGGGCGGGCTCGCCGAAAAAATGTTGTCGGACGCGATGGACGGCCTCGCCGATTTCGACGTGGATCTCGCGCAGCGCGTCGTCGCCATCGACCAGCGCCTCGATGTTCTGCAACGCGAGATCGAGGAACATGCGATCCACACGATCGCCCGGCGCCAGCCGCTCGCCATCGATTTGCGCGAGTGCATCGCCGCCATCCGCATTTCCGGCGATCTCGAACGCATCGGCGATCTCGCGAAGAACATCGCCAAGCGCACGGTGAAGCTCGCCGGCGAGTCGCGGCTGCCGCGCGCCATCGTCGGGCTGCGGTCGATGCATGACGTGGCCGCCGCGCAGTTGAAGGATGTGCTCGACGCCTATGCGCAACGCGACGTCGAACGGGCGCGCGCCGTCTGGACGCATGACGTCGAACTCGACGCGCTGGAGGACTCGGTGTTCCGGGATCTTCTCACCTTCATGATGGAGGATCCGCGCAACATCTCCTTCTGCACGCATCTCTTGTTCTGCTCGAAGAACCTCGAGCGCATCGGCGACCACACGACGAACATCGCCGAAACGGTGATCTATCTCGTCACCGGCGAAGCCATGCCGACAGACCGGCCGAAGGCCGGCGACAATGGGACGCCGATAAAATGAACGAACTCCGTCAAGCCGCCGGGCGTGAGAGTCACAGCGATCGCGCGCCCCGCATTCTCGTCGTCGAGGACGAAGCGTCGCTCGCGCTGCTCCTGTCCTATAATCTCGAAGCCGAAGGCTTCCAGGTCGAACATGTCGATCGCGGCGACGAAGCCGAATTGCGCCTCGCGGAGAGCGAATTCGATCTCGTCATTCTCGATTGGATGCTGCCCGGCGTGTCGGGGCTCGAAATCTGCCGGCGGCTGCGGGCGCGCGACGAGACGCGCGATCTGCCGGTGATCATGCTCACCGCGCGCGGCGAGGAAAGCGAGCGCGTGCGCGGACTCTCCGTCGGCGCGGACGATTATGTCGTCAAGCCTTTCTCGACGCCGGAACTGATGGCGCGCGTGCATGCGCTGCTGCGCCGGGCGCGGCCGGAACGCATCGCCTCCAAACTCAGCGCCGGCGACATCGACCTCGACCGCGAGACGCGGCGCGTCAAGCGCGCAGGCCGGGAGATTCATCTCGGGCCGACCGAGTTCCGCCTGCTGGAATATCTGATGGAGAAGCCGGGCCGCGTCTTCACGCGCGCGCAATTGCTCGACAATGTGTGGGGCATGGCGGCGGAAGTGGACGAGCGCACCGTCGACGTGCATGTCGGCCGGCTGCGCAAGGCGCTCATTCGCGGCCGCGAGAAAGACCCGATCCGCACGGTGCGCGGGGCCGGCTATTCTTTCGACGAGACTTTCGGGCGAAATTGACGCGCGCGCCTTGCACGGCGGGCGCCTCTCTTTTTTCGGGCGGGCGGCGGCGGCGCCGCAGGATTAACACAAATTTTACCGGTTTCCGCCATAAAGAAGGGGATCAGCCGACGCGGCCCGCGCTCATGACCCGGGCCTCGTTTTCAGGATTGTCAAGCCGAGCGGGCGGCCCGCATCGTGTCGCGCAGGCGTCGACGATCCTGAACCGGCTGATAGGCGAGACGCGCATGCGTCGCGCAATAAGGTCCGGTTCCGGCGGGGAAGCGCGCGCCGCAGAATCGGAACTCGGAATTGGCGGGATCGCCCATCGGCCAGCGGCACATGGATTCGCGCAACTCCATGAGCGTCACCCGTTGGGAGATTGGAATGACGACGTCGCCGCGTTGCGCGACAGGAGCGGGAACAGCTTCCGCGATCGGCGCGAGCGCGAGGGCGACATTGCCCATCACTTCCGCCGTTTCCGCCATCTGTTCGTGCTGGTTCGATTTGCGCGACGACTTGTCGCGAACGACGGGCTTTGCGGCCTTGTCGCGCTCGGCGAGTCCGAGCCTGTGAATCTTTCCGATCACGGCGTTGCGCGTGATCCCTTCACCGAGTTCGGCCGCCACACGGCTGGCGCTGAGCCCCTCGTTCCAGAGTTTGCGCAGAAGCTCTACGCGTTCCTCGGTCCAAGACATAATGTCCTCCATTCGAGAACCGGCTCGAAAAGAACCGGCGCGTCGCCCGAGAATCCGTCACCATTCGCCCAGCCAGAGAAGCCGGCGGCGATACGCGCACCCGAGACTCGTTGAGAAATCGATCGGCGGCTAAGCGCCTTCACGACGCGAACGTTACCCTCGCTGTTGAATCACGCGCAAGAGTCCGTGGCAAGTGAAAGCGCGGTTCCCCACAGCCATCTCCTGACGCTTTGGCGCCGAGTGTTGCGCAACGGACTCACTTGCGTCGCCTAAATCGAAGCGGGGCAAGCTTTCCGCAGGCTTGCGACGCATCGTTCCGACGCGCGCGCTCTTTGTTTGACCATTCGCGATGGAGCGCATAAACTCACTCTCATCGCTGCCGCCCTCCGGGGCGGCGCTTTGGTTTTGCGGGACGTGCCCGTTGATCGCCTCCGGCGCTTCCCGGCGGGGGGCGTTTCGCTTTTTTCCTGCGGGAGTGGGCTTTGAATTCGGCGCTGTTTCCCACCTATGCGCGAGCCGATCTCGCCTTCGAGCGCGGCGAGGGGCCCTGGCTCACCGCGACCAATGGCGCGCGTTATCTCGATTTCGGGGCCGGCGTCGCGGTGCTGTCGCTCGGCCACGCCCACCCGCATCTCGTGGGAACGTTGAACGCGGCGGCGAGCCGGCCCTGGCACGTCTCCAATCTCTTCCGCATTCCCGAGGGCGAACGCCTCGCCGAACGGCTGACGCAGGCGACGTTCGCGGAGCGCGTCTTCTTCACCAACTCCGGCGCCGAGGCGCTGGAATGCGCCATCAAGACCGCGCGGAGCTTCCATGCCGCGAATGGCGCGCCGGAGCGCTACCGCCTCATCACTTTCGAAGGCGCCTTCCACGGCCGCACGCTGGCGACCATCGCCGCCGGCGGCAATCCCAAATATCTCGCGGGCTTTGGCCCGCCGGTCGATGGGTTCGACCAGGCGCCCTTCGCCGATCTCGAAGCGGTGAAGCGCCTCATCGGCCCGCACACCGCCGGCGTGCTGCTCGAGCCGATCCAGGGCGAGGGCGGCGTGCGCGTCTTCCCGACGGGTTTCCTCGCCGCGGTTCGGGCGCTGTGCGACGAGCACGGCCTGCTGCTCGTGTTCGACGAGGTGCAGACCGGCGTCGGCCGCACCGGCCGCTTCCTCGGCGCGGAGCACGCCAATGTCGCGCCGGACGTCGCCGCTCTGGCGAAAGGGCTCGGCGGCGGCTTCCCGATCGGCGCCTGTCTCGCCACGGCGGAGGCGGCCAAGGGCATGACGCTCGGCGCGCATGGCTCGACCTTTGGCGGCAATCCGCTGGCGGCGGCGGTCGGCAACGCCGTGCTGGACGTGGTGCTGGAGCCGGGCTTCATCGAGCGGGTGGCGCGCCTTGGGCTGCTGCTGCGCCAGCGTCTCGCCGAATTGCAGGATCGCTTTCCCTCGGTCGTCGCCGAGGTGCGCGGCCAGGGTCTGTTGATGGGCCTGCGCGTCCGCCCGCCCAATGGCGATTTCGTCGCCGCGGCGCGCGAGGCGGGTCTGCTCACCATTCCGGCGGGCGACAATGTGGTTCGGCTGCTGCCGCCGCTGATCATCGACGAAAACGACATCGCCGAGGCGGTCGCGCGGCTCGAGGCCGCCTGCGTCCGCCTCCAACAAAAGGCCGCCATGCCAGGAGCGGCGGAATGAGCGGAATGTTGAAGAGCCCGCGCCATTTTCTCGATCTCTCGAAGATCTCCGCCAAAGAGCTGCGCGGCGTTCTCGACAGCGCCGCCGCGATGAAGGCGCGCCGCGTCAAGGGCGTCGCGGCGAAGGAGCGGCCGCTCGTCGGCAAGTTCCTCGGCATGGTCTTCGACAAACCCTCGACCCGCACGCGGGTCTCCTTCGACGTCGCCATGCGCGAACTCGGCGGCGAGACCATCATGCTGACCGGCGCAGAAATGCAGCTCGGCCGCGGCGAGTCGATCGCCGACACGGCGCGGGTGCTGTCGCGCTTCGTCGACGCGATCATGATCCGCATTCTGAGCCACAGCGACCTCCTGGAGCTGGCCCGCTACGCCACCGTGCCGATCATCAACGGTCTCACCAAACTGTCGCATCCCTGCCAGGTGATGGCCGACGTGCTGACGTTCGAGGAACGCCTCGGGCCGATCCAGGGGCGCAGCGTCGCCTGGACCGGCGACGCCAACAATGTGCTGACGAGCTGGATCCACGCCGCGCAGCGTTTCGATTTTACAATCAACGTCGCGACGCCGAAGGAACTCGCGCCGAGCCCGGAGGTTATTTCCTGGGCCAGGGACAATGGCGCGCGGCTCAACCTCACTCAGGATCCTTTCGAGGCGGTGGCGGAAGCGGAAGCGGTGATCACCGACTGCTGGGTGTCGATGGGCGACGACGACGAGGACTACCGCCACAAATTGCTCGCGCCCTATCAGGTGAACGCGAAACTGATGGGCGCTGCGGCGAAGGACGCGATCTTCATGCATTGCCTGCCCGCGCACCGCGGCGAAGAAGTCACCGACGAGATCATCGACGGACCGCAATCCGTGGTCTTCGACGAAGCGGAGAATCGCCTGCATGCGCAAAAGGGCATTCTCGCCTGGTGTCTCGGCTCGGGCGCCGCATAATGGACGCGGGCGTCCCCAGTCGGCCGTTTTCCTCGGAGCCGCACGACGACCGGGTGCTGCCCTTCGCGGTCGAGGCGCTGGATCTGCGCGGCCGGCTCGTACGGCTCGGCCCCGCCGTTCATGGCGTATTGTCGCATTATGATTACCCGCCGCCCGTCGCTCGTCTGCTCGGCGAGGCCGCGGCGCTGACCGCGCTGCTCGGCTCGGTGCTGGAGTCGCATGGGCGTTTCCAATTGCAGACGCGCAGCGACGGCGCCGTGGACATGCTGGTCGTCGATTATGACGCGCCCGGCAAGCTGCGCGGCTTCGCCCGCTATGATGCGGAGAAGGTCGGCGCCGATCCGCTCGCCTCGCCCGGCGAATTGCTCGGGCGCGGCCATCTGGCCTTGACCATCGAGCGCGAGGAGGACGCCGCCCGCTATCAGGGCGTGGTGGCGCTGGACGGCGGCAGTCTCGCCGAGGCGGCGCATCAATATTTCCGCCAGTCCGAGCAAATCCCCACCTTCGTTCGCCTCGCGGTGGCCGAGAATGTCACCCCGGCCGGGCGCTTCTGGCGGGCCGGCGGGTTGCTGCTGCAATATCTGCCGAGCGGCGGCGCGGCGCGGCGCGACTTGCCGCCGGGGGACGCCCCTCACGGCGTCGGAGAGAGCATGGAGCCGCAGGAGGAGGACGACGCCTGGACGGAAGGTCTCGCCCTCGCCGGCACCGTCGAGGATCACGAGCTGGTCGATCCGTCGCTCTCCGGCGAGCGGCTGCTGTTCCGCCTGTTCCACGAGCGTGGCGTGAAGGTCTTCGCCGAGCGGCCGGTGCAGGAGTTCTGCCGCTGTTCCGACGAGCGCATCGTCCGCCTGCTGCGCAGCTTCACCCCGCAGGAGCGCAAGGACATGATCGGCGACGACGGCCGCATCGGCGTCACCTGCGAATTCTGCGGCACGCTGCGCTCTTACGCCCCCGCCGATGTCGAATAGGCGGGCGCGAGCAGCCTCACCCGCGTTCCGGCGCCCGGAGCGCTGACGATGTCGAGCGTCGCGCCGATCGCGGCCGCCCGCTCCCGCATGCCGACGAGCCCGTAATGGCCGGGAACCGGCGCCGCGGGGTCGAAGCCTGCTCCGTCGTCGGCCACTTCCAGCCGCAGCGTCTCGCCCTCGCGCCGCAACAGCACCTCCACGCGGCGCGCGCCGGCGTGCAGCTCCACATTGCGCAGCGCCTCGCGCAGCGTGCGGCAGATGGTCTCGGCCGTCTCTGCCGGCACGTCGTCGAGCGGCGCCTCCAGCGCGGCGCGAATGTCGATATTTTGCGCAAGCGCTGACCGGTTTGCGAAAAGGTCGAGAATTTCGCTCGGATCGCACTCCTTCGGCGATTGCCGCATCTGCGTCAGGGCGGCCCGCACTTCGTCGAGACCGGCGCGGGCGTTCTTCTCCAGCGCGTGGAGCGCGGTCCGTGTCGCGTCATCGGGCGTCCTGCGGGCGATCAGCCGCGCCTCGGCGATCAGCGAGACAATCGAGCGGGCGAGCGTGTCGTGGAGATCCTGGGCGATCCGCAGCCGTTCGGAGGCGACGGCGGCGGCGCGCGCCTCCTCATGGGCCTTGTCCCGTTCGGCGCGTAGCCGGCGCGCCTCGGTAACGTCGCGGCCGATGGCCTGAAACTCGCCGCCGCCCTCGGCGCCGGTCCAGCGCAAATGCCACCATAGCCAGCGGATTGCCCCATCGGCGGCCCGCGCCGGCAGTTCGAAGGAGGCCGGCGCCCCAGCGCAATGATCGCCCCGCCAGGGATCGGCGCCGTTGCGGCCCGGAAAAAGGCTCTGCGCGGCGCGCCCGAGCAGCGCCTCGCGCGGCAGGCCGAGAAACCGCGCCGCCGGCGCATTGGCGAAAGTGACGCGGGAATCCGGCGCAAGGCGCAGCACCAGATCGGCCGAGGACTCGACGATGTCGCGGTAAAGCGCGTTGGCGACGTTGAGCCGCGCCTGCGCCGCCGCCGCCTGTTCCTGCAACAATCGCCGCTCGCGCCGCTCCGAGGCGAGCAGTCGGTCGATCTGGTCGCCGCCGTGATCGGGCGCAGTGACGACGACGTACCGCCGGCTTTCGGGATCGAAGACGATGGAGACGGTCATCCGCGGCCCCTCGGCGAGGCGCACCGAGGGCAGTGTCAGCGCGCCGCCCTGTTCGGCAAGGGCGCGCAGGCTCTCCTCCATATTGAGCAGCAGCGTCGCGGAGCAGGCCGGCGCGCCCTCGCCCGGCAGCCAATCGCTGAGGCTTCCACGGCGGCGCAAGACAAAGAGCCGCTCATCGAGCAGCGCGACGCCGAACTGGCCGCGAGCCAGCGCATGGGCGAAATCGGACTCCATGCGCGCTTTGTAGCAATCCCTTGCAGCAAGCGAAATCTCGGCGGCGCCTCGTTCCCGAGTCGCCTGCGCGGACAGGCGAGGGCCTAGTCGTGGTCGATAATGAAACACTCGAAATCGCGCGCGCCGCCGAAACGCCAGTTTTTTAAATCCTTGCGATAGCAGGGCGTGTCGGGATCGCAGGCGCCGGCGTAGTGGAAAGGGCAGCGCTCCGGCCGTCGCGGCGGCCCGCCGGCTCCGTGGGTCGGGTGAGCCGCGGTGAGCGCGATCGCCAAAAGCAAAAGAGAGGCGCTGCGTTGCATGATCCCACCGCGCGAGGGCTACGCGACACAAGCAAATGGCGTGGTCCCGGGAATATTCCAGCTCGCGTCCGCCGCCGATTTTAAGCGCCCCGCTTGCGGAACCAAGCTGCGGCGAAAGCGTTCATCTTTCGCTTGCGCTCCAGCCGGGGGGAGAAAATGTCTCGTCCGCTTCGTTTTTATCCGCTGATCGCCATTGTCGCCGCCTCCGCCGTCGCGGCTTTCTGGGCGGGCTTCGCCTTCGACGTCGGTGGAGAGGAGGCGTCCGTGCGGCAGATTTCCAAGCTGCGCGCCGGCCCCGTCGATATCTACACGCAGGAGGCGCTGCGCAAGGAACTGGCGGCGCTGCCGCGGTGACGGCGCCGGGGCGCCGCGAACCTATCTCGCCGCAGATTCGGTCGTCGACACGTCCTGTATCTTCGGCGTAGCCGGGCGCGGCGCATGGTGGCGCACCGGCGGGTCCGAGCATGGCGAGGGCTGGCCGGACATGTAGATCGCCGCCGCATTCAGCGCGAACAGCGCAATTCCCGTAAGGAAGACGACCATCACCAGACCGCGGTAGCGCATACGAGCCTTCCTCACGACCGGCGGCGGCGTCGACGCGGCCCGCCCGCCTCTACAAGGCCGCCTCGCCGTCTCCCGAAACCGGCAAGCAAGCTGAAACGGCTCAGAAACCAGACAGTTCTACGACGCAAGGATAGATCGTCCAGGCTGATGCGCCGGCAAGTCCCGACTTACGCTGTTGTTTTGCTTGGGTAAAAATGCGTTTTAAGGCGCAAGACGCGTCGTGGCGAGACGCTCGCGAAAGCGTCCCGCCAGCTCGCAGCGACCTTGGAAAGCGCCCGCGCATCCTCGGGGCTGGGGGCTATGAGAATGAGGATCCACAGCGCGCTTTGGTCGGGGCGACTAACATCACTTCGCTCGCGGCCGATCCGCGTCCATTGGCCGAAATACCTAGAGCGTGTTCCGCCGAAGTGGGAACCGGTTCGGCGACAAGAACACGCTCAAAAGAAAGGAGCCGTGTTCCGCCGAAGTGGGAACCGGTTCGGCGACAAGAACACGCTCAAAAGAAAGGAGCCGTGTTCCGGCGAAGTGGGAACCGGTTCGGCGACAAGAACACGCTCAAAAGACCCGCGTTCCGCCGAAGTGGAAAGCGTTCGGCGGACGAGAACAGCCTGGGCCGTCTGAGGCGCGATGAGAAGTGAGGGCCGAAAAAATCTGGGGCGGGAGCCCAAATGCCCCAGTAGTCAAAAAATCGCCTTTCAAGTAAAACAAGCTTGGTCGGCGCGGCGCGCCGACATAAAGAGGGGGGTCGCCTGATGAAGACGAAACTTTTGCTCTCCTGCGCCGTGGCCGCCGCGGTCTTTTCGACCGCAGCCTCGGCGACTCCGCTTGTCAGCCCCGCGAATGTGCGCTCCGGCCCTGGTCCGCGCTGGCCGGTCGTGGCGCAGGTTCCGGCCGGCGCCGACGTCGACGTGCTCGGCTGCTACGCCGGGTGGCAGGCCGGATGGTGTCAGGTGCGCTATGGCCATGTGAAGGGCTATGTGAACGCCGGCGAGTTGGCGCCTTCAGGCTCCAGCAATGTGATCGTCGCGCCGATCGTCACGCGGGATCTCGCCAATCTGCGTCAGGGTCCGGGCAAGAACTGGCCAGCGATCGGCGTCATCCCGCCGGGGGCGCCGGTCAATGTCTCCCATTGCTCGCAGGGCTGGCTCTACGGCTGGTGCAAGGTCAATTTCAACGGGCAGACCGGCTATGTGAACAGCGTGCTGCTCCAGCGCAAGGGCGCGGTCTATCCGGAATAAGACGGGGAAACGGGCGGCGCGCGGTCGCCGCCCGCAGCAATCGCTCGGCGGCTCCCGCCACTCGATTTTCCGCCGGAGATAGTTGCGTTTTGCCCCCCGAGAACAAGCCGATGAAGATGTTTTTCGTCGCCGTGGCGCGCGCATGACGAACGAAATCCATCTCTTCGTCGGCGCCTTCACGACGCTGCTCGCCGTCGTCAACCCGCTCGAGACCGCGCCGGTCTTTCTTGCGCTTCTGCAAGGCAAAGACGCGGCGGCGCATCGGCGCGTGGCCTTTTGGTCCTGCGTCTACGCCCTGGAGCTGATGCTGTTCTTCCTGTTCTTCGGCGCGCTGGTCATGAAATTTTTCGGCGTGCCGCTCAGCATGGTGCGCAT
>JAWOLK010000071.1:0-15517 GCA_033853615.1 Beijerinckiaceae bacterium
GCGGCTGCCAATATGTCGACATCGCCGAGAATCTGGCGATCGACCGCGCCAAGAAGCTCTTCGGCTGCAGCTACGCCAATGTTCAGCCGAACTCCGGCAGCCAGGCGAATCAGGCCGTGTTCCTCGCGCTGATGCAGCCGGGCGACACCTATCTCGGCCTCGACCTCGCGGCCGGCGGCCATCTGACGCACGGCTCGCCGGTCAATATGTCCGGCCGCTGGTTCAAGCCGATCGGCTACACCGTCCGCCAGGACGACCACCGCATCGACCTCGAGATGGTCGAGCGTCTCGCCAAGGAGCACAAGCCGAAGCTGATCATCGCCGGCGGCTCGGGCTATTCGCGCGTCTGGGACTTCGAGGCGTTCCGCAAGATCGCCGACAGCGTGGGCGCTTACTTCATGGTCGACATGGCGCATTTCGCCGGCCTCGTGGCCGCCGGCCTGCACCCGTCGCCGTTCCCGCACGCCCATGTCGTCACCACGACGACGCACAAGACGCTGCGCGGTCCGCGTGGCGGCCTGATCCTCGCCAATGACGATGAGATCGGCAAGAAGCTGAATTCGGCCGTGTTCCCGGGTCTGCAGGGCGGCCCGCTGATGCATGTCATCGCGGCGAAGGCGGTCGCCTTCGGCGAGGCGCTCACTCCGGAGTTCAAGGCCTATCAGCAGCGCGTGAAGGACAACGCCCGCGTTCTCGCCGAGACGCTGGTCGCGGCCGGTCTCGCGATCGTCTCGGGCGGCACCGACAACCATCTGATGCTCGTCGACCTGCGTCCGAAGAAGCTGACCGGCAAGGCGGCGGAAGCCGCGCTCGGCCGCGCCCACATCACCTGCAACAAGAACGGCATTCCCTTCGACCCGGAGAAGCCCTTCGTCACCTCGGGCATTCGCCTGGGCTCGCCGGCGGCCACCTCGCGCGGCTTCGGCACGGAGGAGTTCAAGCAGGTCGGCGGCATGATCGTCGAGGTGCTGGACGGCCTGGCCAAATATGGCGAGTCGGACAACGCCGCGACCGAGGCCAAGATCAAGGATCAGGTCCACGCGCTGACCGCGAAGTTCCCGATCTACTGACGAGCGCCTTCCCCGTAAGGGGGAGACTCGCCTGAAAATGCGGGATGGGGCGACGCCGGCTATGGCGAGGCCCCGTCCCTCATGCGCCCGGGAGGGGCGCGCCCATCCGGAACGGCGCCGCCGTTCAGCCTTCCTCTTCAAAGGAGGGCCTTCGCCGCCCGGCGAAAGCATCCGCCATGCGTTGTCCCTATTGCGGCTCGGCCGACACCCAGGTGAAGGACTCGCGTCCCGCCGAAGATTCGTCCTGCATCCGTCGTCGTCGCGTCTGTCCCGATTGCGGCGGGCGTTTCACGACCTTCGAGCGGGTGCAGTTGCGCGAGCTGATCGTCATCAAGAAATCGGGGCGGCGCGCCCCTTTCGACCGCGACAAGCTTATGCGCTCGCTGCAAATCGCGCTGCGCAAGCGCCCGGTCGAGCCGGAGCGGGTCGAGCGCATGGTGAACGGCGTGGTGCGGCAGTTGGAAAGCTCGGGCGAAACGGAGATCGAGAGCCGGCAGATCGGCGAACTCGTCATCGAGGGGCTGAAGGCGCTGGATCCCGTCGCCTATGTGCGCTTCGCCTCCGTCTACCGCGATTTTCGCGAGGCGCGCGATTTCAACACGCTCGTCAACGAATTGGAGAAGGCCGAGGAGCCGGAGACGCCCGCGGAAGAGACATGACGCTGAATTTTTCCGACGAGGCCTATATGGCCGCGGCGCTGGCGCTGGGCCGCCGCAATCTCGGCGCCGCCGCCCCCAATCCGGCCGTCGGCGCGCTCGTCGTGCGCGACGGCGTGATTGTCGCGCGGGGCTTTACGGGCGTCGGCGGCCGTCCGCACGGCGAGCGGCTGGCTTTGGAGGCGGCCGGCGAAGCGGCCCGCGGCGCGACGCTTTATGTGACGCTTGAGCCCTGTTCCCACCACGGCGCGACGCCGCCCTGCGTCGACGCCATTCTCGACAGCGGCGTCGCCCGCGTCGTCTCGGCGCTGGAGGACCCCGACGCCCGCGTGGCCGGGCGCGGCCATGCCAAGCTGCGTGAGGCGGGAATCGCGGTGACGGTCGGCGTCGGCGCAGAACAGGCGCGGCGCGACCATCTGGGCCATATTCTGCGGGTGACGCAGGGCCGGCCGATGATCACGCTGAAGCTCGCGCAGACGCCGGACGGCTATGCGGCCGGCGCGGTTCACGATCCGCGGCTGCTGATCACCGGCGCGGTCGCCGACGCCTATACCCATGTCCAGCGCTCGCTGCACGACGCCATCATGATCGGCGCCGGGACCGCGCGCGAGGACGACCCGCTGATGACGGTGCGCCTCCCTGGCATGGAGGGCGAAAAGCGGCTGCGGATCATCCTCGATTCGCGCTTGTCGCTGTCGCCGCGCTCGCGCCTCGCCGCGACCGCCCGCGAGACGCCGACGCTGCTGATCGCGGGGCAGACCGTCGCGCATGAGGCGGCGCAGGCGTTTCAGGAGGCGACCGGCGTCGAGGTGCTGCGCGTTCCGACCGATCTTCTCGGCCGCGTGTCGCTGCCGGCGGCGCTCGCCCTCTTGGCCCAGCGCGGGATCACCCGCATTTTTTGCGAAGGCGGGCCGCGGCTCGCCGAAAGCCTGATCACCGGCGGCTTCGCCGACGCGGTCATCCTGCACACCGGGGTAAAACCCTTCGGCGGCGCCGGCCGGCCGGCGCTGCGGCCGGCGGCGCGGGCGCTGCTCGGCGATTCCGCGCTCTATCACGAGGCGGCGCGCGGAGAGCTCGGCGCCGACCGCATGATCCGTTACGAGAGACGCGCTTAAGATGTTCACAGGCATCATAACCGACGTGGGCGAGGTTGAAGGCGTCGAGCCGCGCGGAGAGCTGCGGCGCATCCGCATCGCTTGTTCCTATCCGGCCGAAAGCATCGCGCTCGGCGCCTCGATCGCTTGTTCCGGACCTTGTCTGACGGTCGTCTCGATCGCGACGGAGAAGGGCCGAACCGTCTTTGACATCGACGCCGCCGCCGAAACGCTGGCGAAAACCACGGTCGGGACATGGGCGCCCGGCGCGCGCGTAAATCTCGAACGGGCGCTGAAGATCGGCGACGAGCTCGGCGGCCATGTCGTCACCGGCCATATAGACGGCGTGGCGCGCATCCTGTCGCGGGACGACTTCGACGGCATGGCGCGTTTCTGGATCGAGGCGCCGGCGCCGCTTGCGCGCTTCATTGCGCCAAAGGGCTCGGCGTCGCTCGACGGCGTGTCGCTGACGGTCAATGACGTCGAAGGCGCGCGCTTTTCCGTGCTGATCATTCCGCACACGCTCGCCGCGACGACCTTTGGCGCGCGCCGGGCGGGAGACCCGCTGAACCTCGAGGTCGACCTGATGGCCCGCTATGCTGCAAGGCTCAGCGAAGCCGCGGCGTCATAAAAAAGTCATAGCCCGCCGCCGCCTGCGGCCGATTGTATCGCGAGGGTGATGGCGCAACCCTTGCGAAAGGTGTATCGCTGCGCCTTCCTTCACTTGGCGCTGCGGCGCCTTTCGTCATTTCTGGAGCTTTCTCTATGGCCGGTTCCTATCGCGCCGAGGACGCCGACGCCGCGCCGGTCGAGGGCGCACGAATTCTCATCGTCGCGGCCCGGTTCAACGCGGATGTCGTCGATCTGCTGCGCGCCGGCGCGCGCACCGCGCTGGAGCGGCGCGGCGCCTCAGTGACCGAGATCGCGGTTCCCGGCGCTTTGGAAATTCCGACCGCGGCGGCGATGGCGCTCGACGCGGCCGAGCGGGCCGGCGCACCCTATGATGGGCTGGTGGCGCTCGGCTGCGTCATTCGCGGCGAGACCTATCACTTCGAGATCGTGGCCAATGAGAGCGCGCGCGCCTTGACGGATCTTTCCGTGTCGCGTCGCCTGCCGCTCGGCAATGGGATTTTGACTGTGGAGACGACAGAGCAGGCGCAAGAGCGCGCCGATCCGAAACGCGGCGACAAGGGCGCCGATGCGGCGCTTGCGGCGCTCGCGCTTCTTCGCCTGTCGCGCAGCCTGCGGGGACGAATATGAGCGTCGCGCACAGATCGGCCGCGCGCCTCGCCATCGTGCAGGCGCTGTATCAGATGGAAGTCGCCGGCAAGGGACTGAACGAGATCTTCGCGGAGTTCGAGACGCATTGGATCGGTCGGGAGATCGAGGGCGACCAATATAAGCCCGCCGAGATCGCCTTCTTTCGCGACGTGCTGCAAGGCGTGCTCGACGACCAGATCGCCATCGACCAGCATATCGACCGGGCGCTCGCCGGCGGCTGGC
Organism: Beijerinckiaceae bacterium; assembly: GCA_033853615.1. Taxonomy (GTDB): domain Bacteria; phylum Pseudomonadota; class Alphaproteobacteria; order Rhizobiales; family Beijerinckiaceae; genus Methylosinus. Next base: position 4,324 of record JAWOLK010000071.1, read on the forward strand.
CGCTGCAACGCATCGAGGCGGTGATGCGCGCGATCCTGCGCGCCGGCTGCTACGAGCTGCACAAGCGCCGCGACGTGCCGGCGCGGGTCGTCATCAAGGAATATGTGGACGTCGCCGGCGCCTTCTTCGGCGGGACCGAGTCTGGCATGATCAACGCCGTGCTCGACCGCATCGCCCGCGACGCGCGACCGAAGGAACTGGCCTAGCGGATGCCCCGCCGCAGCAGCGAGGACGAGCTGATCGCGCGCCATTTCGCGCCGCTCGCCGGCCCCGCGGGGCTGGGCCTCGTCGATGACGCCGCTGTGCTGCCGGCTTCTGCGCAAGACATGGTGGCCACGGTCGACGCGCTCGTCGCCGGCGTGCATTTCTTCGCCGACGACCCGCCGGCGGCGATCGCCAAAAAGGCGCTACGGACGAATATTTCCGATCTTGCCGGCAAGGGCGCGGAGCCGCTCGGCTTTCTGCTCGCGCTCAGCTTGGCGCCGGATTGGACCGACGATTGGCTCGCCGCTTTCGCCGCGGGCCTTCGCGAGGACGCGGCCGAATACGGCTGTCCGCTGCTCGGCGGCGACACGACGGCGACGCCGGGGCCGCTGACGATCTCGATCACCGCGCTCGGCCGCACGGCGCGTTTCGTGCCGCGGACCGGGGCGGGGCAGGGCGAGAGCCTCTATGTCTCCGGAACCATCGGCGACGCCGCGCTGGGCCTCACGCTGCGGCGCGACGAGGCGCTCGCGGCGCAGCTGGCCGAAGCGGACCGCGCCCATCTTCTCGACCGCTATCTGCTGCCGCAACCCCGCCCGCAGCTCGCCGCGGCGCTGCGCGCCCACGCGAGCGCCGCCATGGATGTTTCCGACGGGCTCGCCGGCGATCTCGCCAAGCTTGCGCGGGCGTCAGGCGTCGGCGCAGTGGTGGAGATCGACCAGATCCCGCTTTCGCGCGCCGCCCGCGCCGCAATCGCGCTTCGTCCGGATCTGCTGGAGACGGCCCTGACGGGCGGGGATGACTATGAAATTCTCTGCTCGGTTCCCGGCGACGGGGCTGCTTTCGAGGCCGCGGCCGGGACAGCCGGCGTTCGCGTCACGAGAATCGGGACGACGACCACGCAAAGCGGCGACGCCCTGTTTCTCGACCAAACAAAAAGACCCATTGATTTCAAAAGATTATCTTACCGTCACTTTTGATCCGTAAAATTACGCGCGCCGTCCTCGAGCATTGCCGAGGCACGCCGTTTCTGGCAAGAAGCTCATGGAAAACTCGCAGCGGCCAAGATTCGGGGGATCTGGGCTGCGCGATTTTTTGTTGCGCGGCTCCCGCCAAAGAGCCGCAAGCGCCGCATCGCCGGTCAAAAACGAGGGGGCGGACACGCCATGGTGTTATTTCTGACCATCGTCTTCGGACTATTGTCCGTCGTCTACGGGGTGAAGACTTCCCAAGAACTGCTGCTGACCGACGCCGGCTCGCAGCGGATGCAGGAGATTTCCGGCGCCATCGCCGAGGGCGCGCAGGCCTATCTGAAGCGCCAATATACGACCATCGCTTACGTGGGCGGCGCCATCTTCGTGATTCTCGTCGTGCTCCTCGGCTGGTGGGTCGCTTTCGGCTTCCTGCTCGGGGCTCTGCTCTCCGGCGCCGCCGGCTTCATCGGCATGAATGTCTCGGTGCGCGCCAATGTCCGCACGGCGCAGGCGGCGACGCAGTCGCTCGCGGGCGGCCTCGACATCGCCTTCAAGGCGGGCGCGATCACCGGCCTGCTGGTCGCGGGCCTGGCGCTGCTCGGCGTCGCGGTTTATTACGCCATTCTCACCTGGTTCGGCGGCTATACCGCCTCGGATCGCGTCGTGGTCGACGCGCTGGTGGCGCTCGGCTTCGGCGGCTCGCTGATCTCGATCTTCGCCCGTCTCGGCGGCGGCATCTTCACCAAGGGCGCGGACGTCGGCGCGGATCTCGTCGGCAAGGTCGAGGCCGGCATTCCGGAGGACGACCCGCGCAACCCGGCCACCATCGCCGACAATGTCGGCGACAATGTCGGCGACTGCGCCGGCATGGCCGCCGACCTCTTCGAGACCTACGCCGTGACCGTCGTCGCGACCATGGTGCTCGCCTCGATCTTCTTCGCCGGCCAGCAGGGCCTCGCCAGCGCGGTGCTTTATCCGCTCGCCATCGGCGGCCTCTCGATCGTCACCTCGATCGCCGGCACCTTCTTCGTGAAGCTCGGCGAGGACGATACGGAATGGGGCAAATTCGCCGCCCCTTACTTCGAGAAGCTCGGCCTCAAGAACGACTCGATCATGGACGCCCTCTATAAGGGCCTCATCGCCACTGGCGTGCTGTCGATCGCGGGCCTCTTCCTCGCCACGCTCTTCACCGTGGGCTTCGGCGAAATCGGCAAAGTGAATGGCGAGGCCATCCACGGCTATGGCCTGTTCCTGTCCGGCGTCATCGGCCTGATCGTCACCGGCGCCATCGTCTACATCACCGAATATTACACCGGCACCGGCAAGCGCCCGGTCGTGTCGATCGCCCAGGCGTCCGTCACCGGCCATGGCACCAACGTGATCCAGGGTCTCGCCGTGTCGCTGGAATCGACCGCGGCGCCGGCGCTCGTCATCGTGCTCGGCATCATCCTCACTTATGAGCTTGGCGGCCTCTATGGCACGGCCATTGCGGTGACGACGATGCTCGGCCTCGCCGGCATGATCGTCGCGCTCGACGCTTTCGGCCCGGTGACCGACAACGCCGGCGGCATCGCCGAAATGTCGGGCCTGCCGAAAGAAGTGCGCCAGAACACCGACGCGCTCGACGCCGTCGGCAATACCACCAAGGCCGTCACCAAGGGCTATGCGATCGGCTCGGCCGGTCTCGGCGCGCTGGTGCTGTTCGCAGCCTATACCAACGACCTCAAACACTTCAGCGAGTCGGGCGTGCCCTTCTTCAAGGGCATGGCGAAGGTCGACTTCGACCTTTCGAACCCTTACGTCGTCGCGGGCCTGATCTTCGGCGGTCTCATTCCTTATCTCTTCGGCGGCATCGCCATGACGGCCGTCGGCCGCGCGGCGGGCTCCGTGGTTCAGGAAGTGCGCCGGCAGTTCAAGGACAAGCCCGGCATCATGACCGGCGCGGATCGCCCCGACTATGGCCGCGCCGTCGACATGCTGACGCAGGCCGCGATCAAGGAAATGATCGTTCCCTCGCTGCTGCCGGTGCTGGCCCCGGTCGTCGCCTTCATCGTCGCCTGGATCCTCGGCGGCAAGGCGAACGCCTTCGCGGCGCTCGGCGCGCTGCTGCTCGGCGTGATCGTCAACGGCCTGTTCGTCGCCATCTCGATGACCTCGGGCGGCGGCGCCTGGGACAATGCGAAAAAGTCCTTCGAGGACGGCTTCGTCGACAAGGACGGCGTTCGGCATGTGAAGGGCGGCGAGGCGCATAAGGCCTCGGTGACCGGCGACACTGTCGGCGACCCCTATAAGGACACCGCCGGCCCGGCCGTGAACCCGGCGATCAAGATCACCAATATCGTCGCGCTTCTGCTGCTCGCCGTTCTGGCGCACTGAGCGGGACTCGCGGAAAGAGGAAAAGGGCGGGGGAGACCTCGCCCTTTTTCTTTTGCCCTCGGCCAAGCCTCGCCGTCTCATGACTTACGGCGCTGCGGCCGGCGCTATATGATCGCGCTATGGTTCATCCCTTCTTCTGCCTGCATACGCATGAGCTGGTCCGCGTTGCGGTCGCGACCCCGGCGGTCCGCGTGGCCGATCCCGCCTTCAATGTCGCGCATACGATCGAGCTGGCGCGCGCCGCCGATGCGCGCGGCGCCTCGCTCGTCCTGTTCCCCGAGCTTGGCCTCAGCTCCTACGCCATCGACGATCTGTTGCAGCAGGACGCGCTGCTCGCCGCAGTCGAAGGGGCGCTGACGGAATTGCTCGCCGCCTCGCAGGGGCTCACATCGCTCCTCGTCGTCGGCGCGCCGCTGCGGCGTCGCGGCCGGCTCTATAATTGCGCAGTCGTCATCTTGCGCGGGCGCGTGCTCGCCGTCGCGCCGAAGAGCTATCTGCCGAATTACCGCGAGTTTTACGAGGGCCGGCAATTCGCGCCGGGCGTTTCCATCGCCGGCGAGGAGATCGCCGTCGCCGGACAAAGCGCGCCTTTCGGCCCCGATGTTCTACTGGAAGCGTCCGATTTTCCCGGCCTCGTGATCCACACCGAGATTTGCGAGGATCTTTGGACGCCGATTCCGCCGTCGTCCCGCGCCGCGCTCGCCGGCGCGACGCTGCTGCTCAATCTGTCCGCCAGCAACGCCATCGTCGGCAAATCCGATCACCGCCAGCTTCTCTGCGGCGCCCATTCCGCCCGCTGCCTCGCCGCCTATCTCTATTCGGCCGCCGGGCCCGGCGAATCGACGACCGATCTCGCCTGGGACGGCGAGGCGATGATCTATGAGAACGGGGTGCGGCTTGCGAAAGCCGAGCGCTTCGCCGACGAGCCGCAGCTCGTGGTCGCCGATGTCGACATCGGTCGAATGATCGCCGAACGCTCGCGTCAGAACACCTTTGGGGCCTGCGCCGACGCCGAAGCGCCCGCGTTTCGCCGTGTGACCTTCCGGCTCGACGCGCCGAGTGACCGCGACCTTGGGCTGCAGCGGCGCGTCGCCCGCTTTCCCTTCGTGCCGGACGACGAGACGCGCCTCGCCGAACTGTGCTTCGAGGCCTTCAACATCCAGGCGCATGGGCTGCAACAGCGGCTGCGCGCCTCCGGGGTGAAGAAGCTCGTCATCGGCGTCTCCGGCGGGCTCGATTCGACGCAGGCGCTGCTCGTCGCGGTGACGGCGATGGACGCGCTCGGCCTGCCGCGCTCAAATATCCTCGCCTATACGCTGCCGGCCTTCGGCACGACGCAGCGCACCAAATCCAACGCCTGGCGGCTGATGCGGGCGCTGAATGTCGCGGCGCATGAGATCGACCTCACTGCCGCCTGCCGCCAGATGCTCGAAGACATCGGCCATCCGGCGGCGCAGGGCGTGGCGCTGCACGACGTCGCTTACGAGAATGTCCAGGCCGGCGCGCGGACCTCGCTGCTGTTCCGTCTCGCGAATTTCAATGACGCGCTGGTGCTCGGGACCGGCGATCTCTCGGAACTGGCGCTCGGCTGGTGCACGTACGGCGTCGGCGACCAGATGTCGCATTACAACGTCAACGCCAGCGTGCCGAAGACGCTGATCCAGCATCTGATCCGCTGGTGCGCCCGCGACGCGCGTTTTGGCGAAGACATTGTCGCGGTGCTGCACGATATTTTGAACACAGAAATCTCGCCGGAGCTCGTGCCGGGCGACCCCGAGGAGATCACGCACCGCACGGAGGATTTCGTCGGGCCATACGCGCTGCAGGATTTCAACCTGTATTACACGACGCGCTTCGGCTTCACGCCGGCGAAGATCGCCTTTCTCGCCTATCACGCCTGGCGGGACGCTGCGGCGGGCGTCTGGCCCTCGGTCATCCCGGCCGAAAAGCGCGTCGCTTACGAGCTGCCGCAGATCAAGAAATGGCTTGGCGTGTTCTTGCGCCGCTTCTTCCAGACGAGCCAGTTCAAGCGCAGCGCTCTGCCGAACGGACCCAAGGTCAGCTCCGGCGGCTCGCTGTCGCCGCGCGGCGACTGGCGCGCGCCGAGCGACTCTTCGGCCGCCCCCTGGCTCACGGATCTCGAACGCATCCCTTGACGGGGTTCCATCGGCCCCCAGGGGTCGGGCTTACCGATCCAATATATTTCCGGCGCTCGGCAGGCGCGACTCCTCCTCATGGCTCGGCGCGTCTTCGGAATCGTGCCGCCATGCTTCTGGGCGCTCCGACGGCGCGTCCCGGGCGCGGTCGTGATATCCTTGCACGTAATATCCGCCCGTGTGGTAGCCCGGCTCGTGATAATTGCCGCCGACCACATTGCTCTGGGCGAAGGCCATGAAAGGCGACGCCGCGAAAATGAGCGCAAGCGCGATTTTTCTCATTTGAAAATTCCTTTCCCGCTCGGCTCTCGCAAGCGAGCCCGGGCGCGCAGCTTATCGTAAGGCTTAAACTCTGGGCGTTCATGGATTATTTTGCAACCAAGGGCAACGGCGCGGGCGGGTGGACGGGCTTGCCCGCAGGTTTTGTCCGCCTACTTAGCAATTGCCCGCGAAAACGCCTGGGGCTTGTGATCGCGAAGGATAGGCCGTCGCCCGCGCCCCAGGCGCGCCGCTCCCCGTTCTGCCGGGAAGAAAGCGGCTGCGGGGGAGCCCAGGGAGGGCGACATGCCAAAAGGCGTCCAACGCAGCAATCGCGAACCCAAAAAGCCGAAAAAGGAGAGGCCCAAGACCGCCGAGACGCCCTCCACGCTGAGGTCGCTGCTCGAAAAGTCCCAGGCCAGGATCGACCACCCCAAGAAGAGCTGAGCGGCTGACATCATGCGCGCCGCCGCCGGATCGAGCGGCGGCGCCAGCCTTTGAAAGGCGCGCCAGCAGACCCGCTCCCGCCAGACCCAAAAAAAACAAATCGATACGTGATCGCGCGGACTTCTCCGCGGCCGCGACCGGCCAAACTGTTGAGTCTGACCGCGCGCCTCGGCTGGTTCAAATCGAGGCGTCGCTTAGAAACCCGGAGAGCGCCCGATGATCGATATTCAAATCCTGCGCAACCTTTGTCTTGCGGGCGCCGCAGTATTCGCGGTGAACATTCTCGTTGCGACCGCCGAGCGACTCTGGCTTCTCTGGTAGCCTGCGTCAGAAATACTTCATGACCGCAACCATGGCGAGCGAGTAGACCATCAGCCCGCCGAACAGGATCGGCAGCGGCGCGGTCGGGCCACGGAAGGCCTCCGAGGTTTTCTCCCGCAAGAGCCGCCAGAGCTCCGGCCAGGTGTAAGAGACGAAATCGCCCTGCGACAAGATGTTGAGCAGGCGACCGTCGGCGTCGAGCACCGGCAGATGGCGGAAACGCTCGTTCGACATTTGTCGCAACCAGTCGATCACGTGATCCTCGGGACGCGCCGTCTTGACGTTCCTCGTCATGATCGCGGAAAGCGGGGTGGTGTTAGGGTCGAGATTGCCGCCGAGCAACCGACGCAACATATCTCTTTCCGTGGCGATGCCGCGCACTTTCATCTGGTCGTCGACGATGACCACCGAGCCGATGTTTCTGTCGACCATGGTCTTTATCGCGCTCGAGACGAGATCGCTTTCACGCAGGAAAAAGGCGGGCGGCTTGTTTCTGAATTCTGGGCGGTCTTTTATTTTCATTTGCCCATTCCCTGTGCAGGCGCGCGCCGATGCGCTCTTGATGAAACTGGCGCTCGGCATGGGGTCCGACAAGGAGCTTTTGGCTGTTTTCTATGCGTCGCCGTCGGGCGCGGGGGCGTTCCGCGGTGGCCTCGGAAACGTCCAAGAGGCCGCCACGGCTTGGCGATACGCCTTCGCCCGATGCAGAGCGAAAAGGCTTTAGGGCGCTTGGCGGACGAGATTGCCTTGAGAGACGCGGCGTGCATGCCCGGCCAATATTTGGCCGCTCGTCACCACGAATTCGTAGAATTCGCCTGAAGGCGCAACGTAATAAGTCAATGTCAGAAAAGTAGGAGTTTGGGGTGTTCCTTGGCGGACGTCCGCAGTGCAGGCGCCGCCAAGGCGATATGTGCTCCGCGCTACCACTTCAGAACTTTGTGAATTCAGGAAATAAGCCCGGAGACCCGTTCTTGTAGCCTGGATCATCTATGGCTAAGCTTTCCGGATGGAAGAGGCCGCGGCGGCTTTAACCCTGGAGCCTGTTTCCGGCCCGCTCGTATCGGACAGAGGCTATAAGTCTTTTTAGTGCGTTCTCTTGGTCCCGATCCGGTTGCGACTTCGGCGGAAAACGCTCTAGTTCTATCTCCGCGGGCGTTAGAACGGAGAAACTCCGATGGGCATTTACTTTCGTGCTTACTTAAAAGCTTTTATCTGTTCAATGACTGTCACCGCGGCCTCCGCTCAGTCGCCCTCCGTCCTGTCCTCCGTCAAAAGCTGCACGCCCAATGGCCAGCAGGGATTCAGTTGCGCGGGGTCGCTGCTGGTCGTCGATCCCGGCCGTAACTTGCGGCAATCCTGCACTTTCAATATCAGCGTCGTGTATTACTTCGTTAATCTTGCCCCTTACGGGCGCTATAGGATTTGGTCGCAAAACGGTCCGACGGGCGGCTTCTGTTTCACCCAACCGGGATTGCAGATCGCGCATCCAAATCTTTTCCAAATGTCGCCACACACGCTCAGAATGCCGGACGGCTTTGATCCAAGGATCTACGCGGTTTACGGAGCGGACTCGTCCGTTCACGTCTGCGCCGGCTACGGCCCGAGCCCGAACAATGATTATCCGGCGGAAACGGCCTGTTGGATTCTCGCCAACTTTGGAGCCTTCTAGGGCTTTGAACCCAAGGATTGGCGGGCTAAGCTCTTTTTCGCGCTCCTGCGCACCGCCCCGCCACTGAAAAAGCGGCGTGCGCTCAGCCGAGGCCGCTGGACGCCGCGCGCACAACCGACGCGCTGAACCGACTCCCGAACGCTGGCCGAGGGCCTTCATGCTCACGACCGGCCAACCGCCGATCACCAGCGCTTCTGGCAAACTTGCCAATTTGGCGCCGCGCTGATCAAGCGTTTTACAGAAAAACCGCTTTCAGCGGTTTGGTGCCCCTGGCCGGCACCTAGCTAATGTCTCAGGATGTTCACGCCTGTCTAAAAATCCCTTGGCAAATATGTGCTTTACTGCTGCGTTCATCTTCCGCCGTCCGCCTGTGTGTGCCACAATCCACGTCAAAGTGTGGGACCATGTGTGGGACTAAGGATGGGCAAGCTGACGGACAGAACGGCGCGGGCGGTGGGACCAGGGCGCCATGGCGATGGCGACGGGCTGGCCTTGGTCGTCTCCGAGACAGGCAGCCGGAAATGGGTTTTACGGTTTCAGCTGGCCGGCAAGCGCCGCGATATGGGGCTCGGCTCCTACCCCGAAATCGGGCTAAGCGCAGCTCGCGCGGCCGCTGCAAACGCTCGCTCGCTCATTGCCCAGGGCAAAGACCCTCTGGCGCAGCGACAGGAAGACCGGAAGGCCGCGCGGCCCGTTCCGACCTTCGGCGAGATAGCGGCAAAGGTCATCGCGGAAGCGCAGGCGAAGACCAGCAACGCAAAAGTCGCTTATCAATGGGAGCGCCATCTGGGCCCCGCCTATAGCGGCGCGCTGCTCGACCGTCCTGTGAATGAAATAACGACACTCGATGTAGCCGCCGTCCTGCGCCCCGTCTGGCGCTCGAAACCCGAAGTCGCCCGTAAGCTCTATCCCGCCATCCGTCGCGTCTTTGAATATGCCCGCATCCATCTGCGAGATGAGCACGGCATCGCATGCAATAACCCCGCCTTGTGGGATGACCTCAAGGCGATGGGCTTCGAGGCCCCGCGCCAATTGTCACGTGGCCGACATCCGAGCCTCCCTTACCAAAAGATTCCCGCGTTCGTGACGGCTTTGCGGGCAAGGGACGCCATGGCAGCTCGATTGCTCGAATTTCTTATTCTAACGAACGTGCGCACGGGCGCGACTTTGGCTGCGAGGTGGGATGAGTTCGACCTTGCGGCGGGCGTCTGGTCAGTGCCGGTGGCCAATCTGAAGGATAAGAAGCATCGCACAGAGGCATTTCGTGTGCCACTTTCAACGCGGGCGCTAGAAATCCTAAAAGAGATGAAGGCGGCACAGACCTCACGCTTCGTCTTCCCGGGCGCATCGGGGAGGCCGTTGAGCAACATGGCTATGCTCGTTCTACTGAAGCGTATGAACTCTCGGGACGAAACGTGGCTCGACCCGGTGGATGGCCGGTCCGTCGTTCCCCACGGGTTCCGGGCGACCTTCCGGACGTGGGCCGAAGAGATGACGCACGCCACGAACGCGACCATCGAAGAGGCGATGGGCTATGTCGTCGGCACAGCTGTCGAGCGCGCTTACCGTCGAACGGACATTCTTGAGCGGCGCCGAACACTGATGAACGCGTGGGCGGAGCATTGTGAGCCGAAAGACGGGAATGTCGTCAGCTTCACGAAATCGGGGGGCGGCAAGGGCGGCTGATGCGACCATCTGTCCCATCGCCATTTCTCACACGAAGCGGGCGTTAATGGCGTAGCTCTGGGGCTTCCGGGCGTAGCGGGCGCCGCGCGCGCTACGTGTGGCTACGCAGCGGCTACTCGGAAGAATCCCAGCTAAGATCGAGCGCGGACATTGGCAAGCGGCCGCGGACAAGGGCGACATTCGGCGGTATACTTGTTTGATCAGCCGAATATCGGCCTTGCGGGGATAGGCGCCAGCCGACAAGCGGGTTAGCCCACTCGGTTCCTCGCGCTCCCCCACGGGCTCAGCGAGGGCTCGCGAATGGCGCGCATATCTCTGCCGCAAGCTTTAGCATGGATAATTTGGAGAGATGAGGCGCGCGTCTCGCACCTCGACGAGGTGCGACTGTCCGTGATGGAGGTAATCAATGCGGCTGTCCTCGAGGCTAATGGTAATGAAGCCAAGACAAAGGTGGCATTCGCGGGACGGGAGGATTTGTTTGGCAAGCTGAGAAGCGGGCGACTTATCGCATTCGGCATTAAGCCGGGCGAGAATCTCCACGAGATCATTCCTTCGATAGACTGGGAAGTAGTCGATTCTCTGCACTGCTTCGATGACGTTGGTTGGGATGATGTCGGCCGAGGCGGAGTAACGCTTTACAAAAATGTGCTCGTTGAAAAAGCTGATGTTTTACAGTTCTGGCCTGAAGGTGCGCCAGATTTGCTGGAGACTTGTCGAAAAGCACTCCAGCAAGGCCATAGCACCCAAGCCGACGCTTTCAAGGTGATCAGAGAAGCTGGCGTAAATTGCACGCGAGAAGAATTCCTAGCGGTGTGGCGAACCATCGCGGGCCCGCAGAAACAGGGGCCTAAAGGGCCACGGACCAAATACGCCGAAGTGACGGCGTATTTCGGCGTAAATGCAGATTTCGACAGCGCCGGTTTCGTGGCTACAATTCGGAACCATCTCGAAGAAACCGGGATGGACAAATGTTTAAGAACAATCAAAACGACAAAAGTGGACTTGAAGACGACTGGCTCGCAATGCCGTTTCGTCGATGGTGCCGCATGGCTGGAATCTCCCCCAGCCACGGTTACGAGCTTATAAAGCGGGGCCAGCTGCGC
>JAWOLK010000072.1:0-14034 GCA_033853615.1 Beijerinckiaceae bacterium
CTGGTTGGTCCGTTCGAGATCGGGACGAATGAGCTCGAGAAGACTATCGAGGCTCGGGGCCTTCTTTTCACGGTCTTCAAGCGGAATGACGATACCCACGGAGCCCCCTGCTGCCTCATTTTTCGCACGCGGAACTTACGGCTTTGCCGAGCCAGCGGCAAGTCGTCAGCTGTAGTCCGAGCTTTCGCGCTTGCGAAGCCCCTATCCGCGTGACACTTTCGGACCTGATGAGCGACGCCGCGCCCCCTGCCTGCCGGGACAGATTCATGAATGGGCGCGTGGCCTTGCGCCAATCGCCGCGCGGCCATCGGGCCGGCACGGACGCGGTTCTGCTGGCCGCGGCGACGCCGCCGCAGACGAAGGGCCTCATCCTCGACATCGGCGCCGGGGCCGGCGCGGTCGGGCTGATGGCGGCGGTTCGGGGGCCGGCGGCGCGGGTCGGCCTCGTCGAGATCGATCCCCGATCCTGCGCGCTGGCGCGGGAGAACGCCACGGCCAACCGCCTGTCGGACCGCGTCGCCGTGCATGAGGCCGACGTGCTGTCGCCGAAGTCCCGCCGCGCGGCGGGGCTTGTCGACGAACAGGCGGCGCTCGTCCTCACCAACCCGCCCTTTCATGTCGCCGGCCGGGTGCGCGTCACGCCGGACGCCGACAAGGCCCGCGCCCATGTCGCCGCCGCGCCGCTCGCCGATTGGGTCCGCGCCGCGTTGGCCCTGCTGGCGCCGGGCGGCGTTTTCGTGATGATCCACCGCGCCGACGCGCTGGCCGAATGTCTCGCGAGCGTCGCCGACCGGCTCGGCGGCTTGCGGCTTCTGCCCGTTTCGCCGCGCGCCGGGGAGGCGGCCACGCGCCTTCTGCTGAAAGGGACGAAGGGCTCCAAAGCGCCGCTCGCGCTGCTGCCGCCGCTCGTTCTGCATGCGCTGGACGGCGCCTTCACGCCGGAAGCTGAAGCCGTTCACAGCGGCGCGGCGGCCCTGCCGATCGGCGATTGACCCCGGCGCGGCGCGCCCCTACAGCCTTCTGCGAGCCGCTTGGAGCCGGCTCGCAGGCTCTCGGGGGACCGTCATGACCATCGCCGCTTCGCTCTCTCCCACCAAATCCTTCCAGGATCTCATCCTCACGCTGCAAAATTACTGGGCGGCGCAGGGCTGCGTGATTCTGCAGCCCTATGACATGGAGATGGGCGCGGCGACCTTTCATCCGGCGACGACGCTGCGCGCGCTCGGCCCCAAGCCCTGGCGCGCCGCCTATGCCCAGCCCTGTCGGCGCCCGAAGGACGGCCGCTACGGCGAGAACCCCAACCGCGTGCAGCATTATTACCAGTTTCAGGTGATCCTGAAGCCGTCGCCGCCCGATCTTCAGGACCTCTATCTCGGCTCGCTGGCGGCGATCGGTCTCGACGCCAGCCTGCACGACGTTCGATTCGTCGAGGATGATTGGGAAAGCCCGACGCTCGGCGCCTGGGGGCTCGGCTGGGAGTGCTGGTGCGACGGCATGGAAGTCTCGCAGTTCACCTATTTCCAGCAGGTCGCTGGCTTCGAATGCGCGCCGGTCGCCGGCGAACTGACCTATGGATTGGAGCGCCTCGCCTGCTATCTGCAGGGCGTCGACAGCATCATGGAGCTGAATTTCAACGGCCGCGCGGGGGCCGAGAAAATCACCTATGGCGATGTGTATCTGCAAGCCGAGCAGGAATATTCGCGCCACAATTTCGAGGCGGCGGACACCGAAAAACTCTTCGCCGACTTCAAGGACGCCGAGGCCGAGTGCCGGCGCCTGCTCGCCTTCGGCGACAAGGGCGACAAACATCTGATGGCGCTGCCCGCCTATGATCAATGCATCAAGGCCTCGCACGCCTTCAACCTGCTCGACGCGCGCGGCGTCATCTCCGTGACCGAGCGCCAGAGCTATATTCTGCGCGTGCGGGAACTGGCCAAGGCCTGCGGCGCCGCTTGGCTGCGCACGGAGGCGGGCGGCGGGGCTTGACCGCCGCTAAAAAAGGCCCATTTCCCAGTGAGAGCTTGAAAAGATTGGCCTTGCGGCCTTTCGAAAGCCGGGTGTAGCGTAACGGGACCGGTCTTACGCCGTTCGGAGTAGTTCTTTCGGCCAAAATGCGCCGAAGACTTGACTATGGTCCCGCTTTGTTCTAGTTCGCGTTCCCAATTGTAAACTCTCGCGCCGGAGAAGCGCCATGGGCGTGTCCCGCCAGTTGCAAAAAATACGCCTTGACGGCGGAGAGGGGGCGCAAGACGCTCTCAGCGAGCCGGGCGGAGCGCTCGCCTCGCTCGGCGACTGCGATTTCGGCGCGCATTTCTATTCCTGGCGCGGCGCCTCGGGCGCGCGCTACATCTGCTCGGTTTTCGAGCCGAGCGAGGAGACGCTCGTCGCCGGCTTTTCCGGCGCGGCGATTATCGGCGTCGCGCGCGACGGCGCGGCGCGGCGCCCCATCTGCCTGATGACCTCGCGCCAATTCAACAGCCCGGCCGGCGAGGCGCTGCGCAACGCCGCGCGTCGTCTCGGGCTCAATGAGTGGCACGTCCATTTCAGCGCCGAGGACGTCGATCTGCGCGACCTCGCCGGAACCCTTCTGCATTGAGCTGTTATTCGGCCGCGTTCGCCTGCGCGATCGGCAAGCGGCAGGAGAGATCGTCGAGCCTGCGAACGACTTCCGCGAGTTCTTCGTCGTGGATGTCGAGCCGCAGCAGATGCTCATAAGTGTTGCGGACATAAGCGGGATTATCGCCGCAATCGCCCACGCCCTCGGCGACGAGCCGCGTGATCGTCTCGAGAGGAAGCCGCCCGGCATATTGGCTATGGGCGCGGTCGGCGACATAAGTCAGCGCCTCGGCGCTTCCCCCTTCGGCGAATTGCACCGAAACAGTCTTCTCGAGATAGACCGAGGTGACAAGCTCGCGTTCGCGTAAATAAGCGAGCGTCTTCTCCCGCGCCCTTCCCGCGACCTTGAAGGCGACGCCCTGGCAGGAGCCGCCGTGATCGAGGCCGAGCACCAGACCCGGCCGCTCCGGCGTGCCGCGGTGGACATGGGAGAAGATGCACAAGGAGCGATGCCAGCCGTTGACCCAGGCGAGCGCGCTTTCGGTAAAATCGAAGCCGGGCCGCCACATCAAAGACCCGTAGCCGAACACCCAGAAATCGCCGCCGTCGTCCGATCGCCCGTGCCGCATGCGCCTGCCCGCTCGCCGCCCGCGCCTTCCGCGCGCCTTTCGCAAATCTTCCCCGACCGTCGTCGCATTGCAACAAAAAACCGGGCGGGCCGCGCCGGTCATGCTGTCGCAGCCCGGCCGCCCACAAGATATTGCGGGCGGTTTCTTGCAATCCACACGCATTTGTGGCGCCCTTGACGCCGCGATGAAGTTTCAACGCCTGCGCCTCCTGGGCTTCAAGAGTTTTTGTGAAGCCACCGATTTCCTGATCGAGCCCGGTCTCACCGGCGTGGTCGGGCCGAACGGCTGCGGCAAGTCGAACCTCGTCGAGGCCCTGCGCTGGGTGATGGGCGAGAACTCCTACAAAAACATGCGCGCCTCGGGCATGGACGACGTGATTTTTTCCGGCGGCGGATCGCGGCCCGCCCGCAATCTCGCGGAAGTGAGCCTCGTCCTCGACAATTCGGCCCGCACGGCGCCGGCGGCCTTCAATGACGCCGACATGCTCGAAGTCACCCGCAGGATCGAGCGCGAATCCGGCTCCAACTATCGAATCAACGGCCGCGACGTGCGCGCCCGCGACGTGCAGCTCCTCTTCGCCGACGCCTCCACCGGCGCCCGCTCGCCGGCGCTGGTGCGCCAGGGCCAGATCGGCGAGATCATTTCGGCGAAGCCGCAGGCGCGCCGCCGCATTCTGGAGGAGGCGGCCGGCGTCGCCGGGCTGCATTCCCGCCGCCACGAGGCGGAGCTGCGCCTCACCGCCGCGTCCGAAAATCTCACCCGCCTCGAGGACGTGTTGAAACAGGTCGACAGCCAGTCCGACAGTCTGAAACGCCAGGCCCGGCAGGCGGCGCGCTATCGGCAAATCGCCGCGCAGATCCGTGAGCAGGAGGCGCTCGCCGCCCATATCGCCTATCGCGCCGCGAGCGAGCAGCTCGCCCTCGCCGAGCGCAAGCTCGCCGCCGATTCGGCGGCCGTGGCGCAGCGCACGCTGGAACAGGCCGAATCAGCCAAGGCCCAGGCGATCGCCGCCCATGAGCTGCCGGGGCTGCGCCAAAAGGAGGCGGAGGCCGGGGCGGCGCTGCAGCGGCTCGTCGCGGCGCGCGACGCGCTCGACGGCGAGGAGAAGCGCGCCCAGGAGCGCATCGCCGAACTGACCCGCCACATGGAACAATTCGCGCGCGATCTCGAACGCGAGCGCGCCTTGATCGAGGACGCCGCCGAGGTCGCAGAGCGGCTCGAGGAGGAGCGGGCCGAACTCATCGGCGCCGATTCGCTCGACGCCGAGCGCGAGGCGGAGGCCCGCGCCCGTCTCGAAGAAATAGAGGCGATGCTGGCCGAGACCGAGGCGGAGCTGTCGCAGGCGCAGGAGACGCTGGCCGGCGCCAACGCTCGCCGCGGCGCGCTGGAGGCGGCGCTCACCGACGAGAATCACCGCGTCGCCCGTTTCGAGGCCGAGATCACGCGGCTCGACACCGAATTCGCGCTGATCGCCGCGCAGGGCGGCGGCGCCGAGGAGGTCGAGCGTCTGGCCCAGGCCTATGAGCTGGCGCTCGAAGAGACGCAGACCGCCGACGAGGCGGCGCAGCAGAGCGAGGACGACCATCGCGCCGCGCGCGAGGCGGAAGCCGCCGCCCGCGTCCCGCTGGAGGCGGCGGAACGCCGCGCGCAGCGGCTGGAGACGGAAGTCCGCACGCTGGAAAAGCTCCTACAATCCGGCTCGGGCGGGCTCTGGGCGCCGGTCGTCGAGCAAATGACCGTCGCCAAGGGCTATGAGACGGCGCTCGGCGCGGCGCTCGGCGACGATCTCGACGCTTCCGCCGAGACCTCCGCGCCGGCCCATTGGGCGCTCACCATAGCAGAGGGCGATCCCGCCTTGCCGCCGGGCGTGCGGTCGCTGGCCGAGCTGGTAGAGGCCCCGCCCGCCCTCGCGCGGCGCCTCGCCCAGATCGGCGTGGTGTTGAAGACCGAAGGCGAGAGCCTGCGCCGCCTGCTGCGCCCCGGCCAGCGTCTCGTCTCCAAGGAGGGCGATCTGTGGCGCTGGGACGGCTTCACCCAGGCCGCCGAGGCGCCGACCCCCGCGGCCCGGCGCCTGGCCGAAAAGAACCGGCTCGCAGATTTGCGCGGCGAGGCCGTCGCGGCCCGCGCCGAGGCGGACGCCGCCGCCGAAGAGGCGACGCTCGCCCGAGAGGCGGCGCGCGAAGCCGCAATGCGGGAAAGCGAGGCGCGCCAGGCGCAACGCGGCGCCCGCGCCCGGCTGGAAGAGGCGCGCGAACGCCATTCGGCCGCCGAGCGGCGCTACGGGCAAATCTCGCAGCGGCTCTCCGCGCTGCAGGAGGCGAAGGCGCAAACCATCGCCAATCGCGACGAGGCGACGCAAAAGCGCGCGGCGCTGCTCGCCTCTCTCGACGCGCTCGACGAGCCGGCCTCGCTCGCCGGAGCGCTGGAGAGCCTGCGCGCCAAGGCGGCCGTCGAGCGGGCGCGCGCCAATGAGGCGCGGACCGCGCTGGCCGCGCTGCGCCATGAGGTGAGCGCGCGCGCGGCGCGCAAGGCCGCGATCCTGCGCGAAACCGCCTCCTGGGCCGAGCGCCGCGACAAGGCGCAGGACCGGCTCGCCGAACTCGAAGACCGGTTGGCGGCGGCCCGCGAGGAGCAGGAGCGGCTCGCCGAGGCGCCCGAGACATTCCTGCACCAGCGCCGCAGCCTGCTGTCCGCGATCGAGGCCGCCGAGGCAGGGCGCCGCGAGGCCGCCGACGCGCGGACGCTCGCCGAAACGCGGCTCGGCGAATCGGACCGCGCCGCCCGCGCCGCGCTCGACGCAATGAGCGCCGCGCGCGAGGCAAAGGCCCGCAGCGAGGCGCAGCTCGAAGCGGCGAAGCAACGCGCCGCCGACGTCGAGCGCATGATCGCGATGGATCTCGAAACGACGCCGCAGGCGCTCGCCGAGCTTGCCGGCGTCGCGCCGGACGCCGAGCTGCCGCCGATCCCCGAAGTCGAGAAAAAGCTCGAACATTTGCGCGCCGACCGGGAGAGGCTCGGCGCGGTCAATCTGCGCGCCGAGCAGGAGCTGGAAGAAATCGAGAGCCAGCGCCAAAAAATGCTCAATGAGCGCGAAGACCTCTCGGAAGCGATCAAGAAACTGCGCGCGGCGATCGCCAGCCTCAACAAAGAGGGCCGCGAGCGGCTGCTCGCCGCCTTCGACAAGGTCAATGGCCATTTCAAGGAGCTGTTCACGCTGCTCTTTGGCGGCGGCACCGCAGAGCTGCAACTCGTCGAGAGCGACGATCCCTTGCAGGCCGGCCTCGACATTCTCGCCCGCCCGCCCGGCAAGAAGCCGCAGACCATGACGCTGCTCTCGGGCGGCGAGCAGGCGCTGACCGCCATGTCGCTGATCTTCGCGGTCTTCCTGACGAATCCCTCGCCGATCTGCGTGCTCGACGAGGTGGACGCGCCGCTCGACGACGCCAATGTCGAGCGCTTCTGCAACCTGCTCGAGGAAATGCGCAAGAAGACCGACACGCGCTTCGTGACCATCACCCACAATCCGATCACCATGGCGCGCATGGATCGTCTGTTCGGCGTCACCCAGGCCGAACGCGGCGTGTCGCAGCTCGTGTCCGTCGATCTCGAACAGGCTGAGAAATTCGCGCTGGCGAGCTGAGGATCACCGGCCGGGGACCGACGCGCCGCTGCGCAGCAAGGCGTCGAGCCGATCGTAGCTCGCGACCAATCCGCTATCCATCGCCGAGGCCAGCACGATGTCGCGCGCCTCGCGCGAATCATAGGCGAGCACGGCGGTGAGGGCGGCGCCCTCCCCCTGCTCCCGCAGCGTCGTGGTGATCAGCGCCTGCCCCGGATACCAGGCGGCGTCGAAATTTTCCGTCTGCACCAGCCGCTCGGGCGGGATAATCTCGGCGAAGACGCCGCGCAGGCCGATCTCGGCGCCGTTCGGGTGACGCCAGAGATAGCGATAGGCGCCGCCGACCGAAAGATCGATCTCGCAAATCTCCATGGTCCAGCCGGGCGGCCCGAGCAGCCAGCGCTTCACTAAATCCGGCGTCGTGAGCGCCGCGAACACCGCCGGCCGCGGCGCGACGAAATATCGCGACAGGACGATCTCCCGCTCGCCCTGCGACGCCAATTTGAGGGCCAAACTCTCGGGCATGATTCTCCAGCGCCGCCGCCTTTCCGGCGAGACAACGCGAGACGCGGCCCGCGGGTTGCGGCCGGTGCGCGCGGGCGCTCTTTTTTCGCGCATCGCACACAAAGCGCGGTGCCGGGAAAAACCCGCGCAGTCTCGGCCTTTTCAGACCGTTGCGCAATTGTGACCGACGCCTTGACTTCGCGGCGCCCCAACAATATGGTGCGCCCGGCTCGAAACGGCCCGGCCGAAAGGCCTGTTCTTCGCGCCGACATCTCTACAAGTCGTTCCACTCCAATGCGTCCTCGGCGGTCATCGAGACATTCGCGCGCGCTATCTGCGGGCGTGACGGAGGCAAGCCGATGAACGATACGGATAAAGACGGCAAAGACGCCGAACTGCGCGCGCGGCTCGCACGGCTCGAGGAAGCCTTGCGTCAGCGCGACGAAGCCAGCGCCGAGCAAGACGCGGCGGCGCCGAAACGGAGTTCTTTCGGACGGGCGATGAGCGTCGGGCTCAACGCCTTTTCGGAGTTTGTCGGGGCGATTGTCGTGAGCGCGCTGATCGGCTGGCAGGTCGATGCGTGGCTCGGCACAAAGCCGTGGTTGCTCGTGCTGATGCTCGGCCTCGGCACCGCGGCGGGATTTTGGAACGTGTATCGCGTGGCGAAGCCGAAAGCTCCGCCTGGCGACTAGATTGCAGACCAGGCGCCGGCGCAGCCGACGCCCAGCGATAAGGGCCGGGCGCGCGCCGCCCGGGAAGGGCGATGATTCCTGAGACCGCGGCGAAGCCTAATCCGATTGAACAGTTCGAACTCTCGCGCTGGTGGGTGAACGAGATCTACGGCGTTGACGTGTCCTTCACCAACGCCTCCTTGTTTATGCTGCTGGCGGCGCTCGGCGTCGTCCTGCTGATGGTCATCGCCACCTCGCGCTCCGCGGTGGTGCCGGGCCGCTTCCAGGCGCTGGCCGAGATGATGTATGAATTCGTGGCCGCCACAGTGCGCCAGACGGCGGGCAAGGAAGGGATGAAATTCTTCCCCTTCGTCTTCACGCTGTTCACCTTCATTCTGATCTCGAATCTGATCGGCCTCGTTCCCTACACCTATTCGGTGACGAGCCAGATCGTCGTGACCTTCGCCTTCGCGGCGCTGGTCATCACGCTGGTCATTCTCTACGGCCTCTTCAAGCACGGGCTCGGCTTCCTGAAGCTGTTCGTGCCGCATGGCGTGCCCTTGCCGGTGCTGGTCGTGCTGGTGCCGATCGAGATCATCTCCTTCCTGTCGCGTCCCGTGTCGCTGTCGGTTCGTCTCTTCGCCAATATTCTCGCGGGCCACATCACGCTCGCGGTGTTCGGCGGCTTTGTTCTGCTGCTGACGGGGGCCGGCGTCTGGGCCGCGCTCGCGCCGGTTCCGCTCTTTGCGATCGTTGCGCTCTATGCGCTCGAATTGCTGGTCGCCTGTCTGCAGGCTTTCGTCTTCGCGGTTCTCACTTGCGTCTATCTCAACGACGCCATTCACCCGGGCCACTGATAAATATCAAACAATAAAGAGTCGCCCAAATAAGCAGGAGTAAATTATGGCTACTGAAATGCAACTCATCGGCGCGGGTCTCGCCGCGATCGGCACCGGCGCTGCGGCGATCGGCGTCGGCCTGATCTTCGGCAACTTCGTGAATGGCGCGCTGCGCAATCCGTCGGCCGCCGCCGGTCAGTTCACCAATGCGATCATCGGCGCGGCGCTGGCCGAAGGTCTCGGCATCTTCGCGTTCCTTATCGCGATCCTGCTTTACCTGAAGTAAGCCTCATCCGGCCCGGCGCATCCGATCCGCCGGGCCGGACCTTCGTCAAACGCCGCGCCCGCTCGCCGAGCGCGCATCGAACGTGACTACAGGATTCCTGGGAGCCGTCATGGCGATTATCTCTTCCGCCGCCGCGCAAGAAGCGCCGCATGAGTCTCACGAGGCCGAGGGCGCCGCGGGGCACGCGGCCACTGCTGGTTCCCTCGCCCATGGCGGCGCGCATGAAGGCGCGTTTCCGCCCTTCCAGACCGAAAATTTCGCGCCGCAGCTCGTCTGGCTCGCGCTGATCTTCGGCGTCCTCTACATTCTGATGGCGGGCGTGGCGCTGCCGCGCGTCGCGCGCATTCTCGGCAATCGCCAGACGCGCATCGCCAATGATCTCGACGCCTCGCGCGAGATGCAGGTCAAGGCGCAGGCCGCCGCCGAGGAAAACGACCTGACGCTGCGCCGCAAGCGTGAAGAGGCGCAGGCCATCGGCCGCGAGGCGCAGCAGAAGGTGGCCGAGGAAATCGCCGCCCAGCGCGCCGCCGCCGAAAAGAAATTCGCCGAAGAGGTGGCCGCCGCCGAAGCGCGCATCACCGCCGCCAAGGCGCAGGCGCTCGGCAATGTCGAGAGCATCGCCGCCGACGCCGCCGCGAGCATCATCGAGAAACTGACCGGCGCCCGCGTCGAGGCCTCGACGCTCGCCAACGAATATCGCGCACTCTCGAAGTAAGGAACGGGACCCATGCAACTCGACGCAGAACTCTTTGTCGCGCTCGGTTTCGTGATCTTCCTCGGCGTGCTGCTGAAGGTCGGCGCTCACAAGCTGTTCGCCGGAATGATCGACGGCCGCATCGACCGTATCAAGGCCGAGCTCGCCGAGGCCGAGCGCCTTCGCACCGAGGCCGAGGCCCTGCTCGCCTCTTTCGAGAAGAAGCGCGCCGAGGCCGAGGCGGAAGCCGCCGCGATCGTCGCGCAGGCGAAGCTCGAGGCGGATCTCGTCGCCGCCGAGGCGCGCAAGCGCATCGGGGAATATGTCACCCGCGGCGACAAGCAGGTGATGGACAAGATCGCGCAGGCGGAGGCGCGCGCGGTGACGGAAGTGCGCGCCGCGGCCGCCGATGCGGCGGTGAAGATCGCCGAATCGGTGCTGCGCAAGGGCGTCACCGGCGGCGCGGATTTCGTCGCGAGCGGCATCAAGGAGCTGCGCAGCCTCGCCCACTAATCGGCCAGGCGCAGACGAAACGAGCCCGAGGGCCACGCGCCCCTCGGGCTTTTTTATTTGTGGCGGCCCCTGCTCTCCGCGCGGCTGGGAAATAAAAGCTTCCGGCATCGGGCGGAAGCTGCGCACCTCGGATCTGCTCCGGCGCGAGGCTTCTCTACGCCGAACCGCTTCCTGCTTTCCGGAGCCAGAGCGTTTTCCGCCGAAGCGGGACCCGCTTCGACGGAAAGAAAACGCCAAAAAACAAAGGAGTTAGAGCCGCTGGTCCGACGCAATCGGACCGGAAAAGGCTCTAGCGGCGCCGCCGACGGGGTTTTGCCGCGACCGTCTCCGCATCGGCCCCGCCCTGCATCGTGACGATGACCACATATTCTTCCCCGACGCGGGCGTCATAGGGAATGACGATTGGATCGGCGACGACGCGGAATTCGGCGCGCGAGCCGCCGGCGGGAATGGTTCCGCCGACGCGGTAGACCTTGGCGCCCAGCAGCGCCTCGTCCTTCTGCCGCTGCACGGCGACGCGCATATTGCCGTAATAAGAGCCGGGCTGGCCGGCCGGCCCGAGAATCGCCGCGCCCTCGACGCCCACTTTGATCGACAGCTGATCGCCCGCGACCGTGCATTCGCGCGCCATATCCCCGAGCCGGATCTGATAGCGCACGCTCCCTGCGTCGGCGCCGGGCGGCGAGCGCAGCTCGGGCGCGCCGCCGACGATCTGAATCTCCGGACAGGACACCCCGCCGGAAGACGGCGCGCCTGTCGCCGGCTTTTCCTCGCCGCCGAACATTTTCGGCAGCTTCGGCCATTCGAAGGCGGACGCGCCGGATGCTGCGAGCGGCAGACCGAGCGCCCACAGCCATGCGGACATCTTGCCCCAGCGGCGGCGATTCTCAGGGAAGTTTCGCATAGCCTTCCTTAAATCCGCTCAGAGCCAGCGGCAGGCCGATCCCCTCGTCGGGCGTCTCGTGAATGAAGAAGAGCGCCGTCTTGCCGTTCTGCATCTGGTCGATGAACTTATCGTCCATCTCGACATCCGCCATACAGCCGTTCGGAAGGCATTTGACGAAGCCGGCGCGACCAATGTCGGTCTGGTCGATCTTGAGGCCGAGCCCTTTCGGCAACAACACGCCGAGCGGCGCGATCACGCGCAAGCGGCGGCTCTTGCCATCGCTGGTTTTCATGATCATGACGACGAGGCTGACATTGGCCTTGTCCTCCGCCGCCACGTTCTGAACCAGGAAACATTGTTCGCGATTGGCGCCGGGCGGGGTCTCGCAGCGCAATTGCCAGTCCCCGAATTTGGCCTTGATCGACACTTGCGCCTCTGCCGCGCCGACGGGCGCGAGCGCCGCCAAAGCGATAGCCGCGACGAGTTGTCGCAGCCGTCTGATCGGCAACCGTCTCATTGATTGTGCGGCGCACAATTGCGTCATGATCACTCCCGGGCGGGTAGAGGCGGATGGCAGCGCGCTCTTACAGGCCGATTCCGGTAAAAAAGCGACGCCCGGCCGTCTCTCCGCCGAGCGTTTGCGTAGCAAATCGCCCCGTGCTGTCAAGCGGCTCGAGAATGCGGCGATAAATGCAGGCGTCCCTTGGCTATGCGGCTTTTTGTCTAGCAGGCTGCCGCGCCGCAGCGATTGCGCGGGCGGACGGTTTGTGGTTGAACTCGCGACGGTGTCGAACCGCGCTCTGAGACGGGTGCGTTCGAATTTGCATAAGCGACGAAACGACAGACGAAAGGTTCGAAAGGCGACCTTCATGCTCACCGGCACACGACACATTTCTGGCCGCAAGGCCCTCGCCGCAGCCGCCGCTTTTGTCCCGGCGCTGCTTTTCGCCGGACTCGCCGTTGCTCAAGTCGAAGGCCAGCCCTCGCCGGGCGGCATCGGACTGCCGGCGATGGTCACACCCGTCGGCCAAGAGACGCAGTTTTTCTACAATGGCATTCTGATGCCGATCATCACCTTCATCGCGCTCTTCGTGCTCGGGCTCCTCGCCTATGTCGTCTGGCGCTTCAATGAAAACGCCAACCCCGTCCCGTCGAAATTCACGCACCACACCTGGCTCGAGATCGTCTGGACGCTGATTCCCGTCCTGATCCTGCTGTTCATCGCGGTGCCGTCCTTCCGCCTGCTCGCCCATCAGGTCGAGATTCCGGAAGCGAGCGTGACCATCAAGGTGACCGGCAATCAGTGGTACTGGAACTTCAAATATCCCGAGGACCAGGGCGGCGGCTTCGCCTTCGACCAGCTGATGAAGCCCGAATCGGATCTCAAGCCCGGCGATCTGCGCCTGCTCGCGGTCGACAATGAGGCGGTCGTGCCGGTCAATGAGGTCGTGAAGGTGCAGCTCACCTCCAATGACGTCATTCACGCCTTCGGCGTTCCCTCTTTCGGCGTGCGCATGGACGCGATCCCGGGCCGTCTCAATCAGACCTGGTTCAAGATCGAGAAGGAAGGCGTCTATTACGGCCAGTGCTTCTTCATCTGCGGCAAGGACCATGCTTACATGCCGATCGTGATCCGCGCCGTGAGCCGTCCGGACTATGAGAAGTGGCTTGCAGAGTCCAAGCAGAAATTCGCCCGGAACGAGACGCCGGTGCGCGTCGCCTCCAGCGAGCAGCGCTGATCAACTTCCGCACGAAACCAAACCGCTCAATTCGAGGAACAGCGAAGATGGCTAGCTCTACGACGGCCGACGACGCCCACGACCATCCGCGTGGCCTGCGCCGGTTTCTTTTCTCGACCAACCACAAGGACATCGGCACGCTGTACATCACCGTCGGCGTGATCGCGGGCATCATCGGCTTCCTGCTGTCGGTCGGGATGCGAATCGAACTCGCCTATCCGGGCGTGCAAATCTTCCCGGGCCTCGCGCAATTGATGCATGGCGCGGACCCCGGCATGGCGCTGGACGCGGGCAAGAACCTCTACAACATGTTCATCACCGTCCATGGCGTGCTGATGATCTTCTTCATGGCCATGCCGATCCTCATCGGCGGCTTCGGCAACTGGTTCGTTCCGATCCTGATCGGCGCGCCGGACATGGCCTTCCCGCGTCTCAACAACATCTCCTTCTGGCTGCTGGTCGCCTCTCTGGTGCTGGCGGTCCTGTCGATGTTCGTCGACGGCGCGCCCGGCATGAAGGGCTTCGCCGGCGGCTGGACCTTCTATCCGCCGCTGTCGTCGAACATCGGCTCGCCCGGCCCGGCGATGGATTTCGTGATCCTGTCGCTGCATCTCGCCGGCGCTTCGTCGATCCTCGGCGCGATCAACTTCATCACGACGATCCTCAATATGCGCGCGCCGGGCATGACCCTGCATCGCATGCCGCTGTTCGTCTGGTCGATGCTGGTCACCGCCTTCCTGCTCATCATGGTGCTGCCGGTTCTCGCGGGCTGCGTCACCATGTTGCTGACGGACCGCAATTTCGGCACGGCCTTCTATGATCCGGCCGGCGGCGGCGACCTGCTGCTGTTCCAGCATCTGCTGTGGTTCTTCGGCCATCCGGAAGTCTACATCATCATTCTTCCGGGCTTCGGCATCATCAGCCAGGTGATCTCGACCTTCTCGCGCAAGCCGGTGTTCGGCTATCTCGGGATGGTCTACGCCATGGCCTGCATCGGCGTGATCGGCTCGATCGTGTGGGCGCACCACATGTATACGGTCGGCATGTCGCTGAACGCCCAGCGTTACTTCGTCTTCGCGACGATGGTGATCGCGGTTC